>DATC01000007.1 GCA_002504495.1 Methanomassiliicoccaceae archaeon UBA537 | reverse complement strand
GCCCGTGTTCTTCTGTTGTAGTAAACATGTATCACACGGGTCACCGATTAATTGCGCGGAGAATTACTCATCACACCTGTTGCGTCGTAAGATTTCCGGATACGCTTGATCTCTCTTTCACCGGCGAAGATCACGGCCGATTTCTTGGACGGATCCAGTCCCATCGCTATTCTCGTTCTATCACACTCCTGTGTGCGACAACAACGAACGTGACCTGTCCCGATAGCCAATCCGGCATCGGAGATGCCGGCTTCCCCGGGCGGTTCTCCGTCCGGGGCAGAAATGGATTGGTTTTTATCCGACCCATCGATGTCCATCCGACCTGCGTTGTTCGATTGTCGCAAACATGAATGCGCAGATCGCTTTTTGATTGGAGGGTCTTCGACACTCTCCGAGGTCGTTCGATAGTACGTTAATTGCATAAAATCGATTTTTCGCAATCAACGGTATTGGTAATTGCACGGATGCAATTATCGATCCTGTCTCAACAAGAGGAGATAGGCTTGCGCGTACAGGCATACGAACGCTCGGGTTGAATAGGTGAAGCAGGCTCATCCGATACCAGCGGCTGTGGACCGCGATAACGCCGAGATCGAACCTCCGAATAACGCACAGTCGAATCCCTGTTCATCCGTCGATCGCCGCCTTGACGCCTTCCGCGAGCGCGTCCGCATCCAGGTCCTCCAGCCTGAAGTACCTGGCTCCGAGCTTTCCGGCAAGCTTCTCCGCATTGTCGAAATGAGGATACCCGGAGCCTGCATCGACAACGATCCATTGAATACCCGGCATCTTCAGATCCTCCGCCATCTTCTGGACCTCCTCGTTCGCATCGGCCCCCTCCTGTAGAGGAACGTTCGCCCTTCCATCCGTGACCAGGACGATGAAGCAACGCTCCCCCACATGACACCTCGAATAGGAGGTCATGTACTCCTGAACCCTCACCAATGCCTCCGCCAAAGGAGTCTTGCCGCCTGTGGGCATCTCCTCGAGGCAGCGGTAGCTGTACTCGACGGACTTGGTGGGAGGAAGGATCATCTCCGCGGAATCCCTGCGGAACGCCATCAGGCCTATCCTGTCCCTCTTGACATAGCTGTCCCTGAGCATGGACAGCACGGCGCCCTTGACAGCGGCCATCCTGCGCCTCACTCCCAGGGAGCCGCTCGCATCGACAAGGAACAGCAGAGTGTATCCGCTGCGGCGCTCCCTCACCTTCTCGCGGAGATCCCTCTCCTCCACCGAGATCGCCATCCCGTGCTTGTCGCGGACGGCCTGATACGGCGCCGCCGCGCGGATCGTCGCATCGAACGCCACATCCCGGACCTTTCCATCGACCTCGCGGGAGCGGGCGTACCGTCCGGTGCCGTCAGCCGATGCGGCCATCGCCCTACGGCCCTTGCGCGCCTTGGTTCTGGCAGGAAGCCTGTGCCTCGAATCGAGATAGTCGATGACCCTGAACTGCCGTCCGATCTCGAACATCATCTCGTCCACATCGGGAAGATCGGAAGGTTCGGCATCGTCATCCTCGTTCTCGTCCTTCCGAGGCGGTTCTGGAGGGGACTGGGGCGGATTCGGAGCATCATCGCTCTCGTCCGGCCTGTCGTCGCTGTCATCGCTATCGTTGTCGTCGTTGTCCTCTTCGTTCTGCGGAGGCTCGGGAGGGGACTGGGGCGGAGGAGCGGGCGGATCGTAGCTCCTCCTGTGGGGAAGGCAGAGCACGGCCGCCTCCTCCACGTCCTTCCTGAGCACCTCGTCCCTTCCGTTGAGAGCGGCGATCGCCTTGGCGCAGTTGACCGTGGCGATATCTCCTCTGAAGCCGTCGGCCCCCACCTTGGTGCAGAGCTCCGATACGATCATGATGAGCTCGTCGGAGATCGTCACGAGAGGCAGGATGCGGGCAGCCTTCTCCAGATTCTCCCTCTCATTCCGCGTATCCTCTGCGTACATGTCACGGAACCCCTCCGGATCCGCGATGAACTCCTCGTTGCGTGCCACGATCGTGCGGCGCGCATCATCTCCTCCGTCGTCGGCGTAAGCGCACAGATCGAACCTGTCGAGCATGTGCGCGCTGAGGTCGCGATCGTCCGGATTCATGGTGGCTATGACCGTGGTCCTGCACGGAAGCACGGCCGACACCGCTCCGCGCTCGAGCCTCACGACGCCCGTCTCCACGGCATCGATCATCCCGCTGAGCATCGCCTGATCGAGGAGGTTGACATCATCCACGTAGAGGATGCCGCCGTCGGCCCTGGCGAGAAGTCCCGGCTCGGCCTCGGCACGACCGGTCTTCACGGCCTTCTCGATATCGAGTCCTCCGAACAGCTGATCGTCCGTGATGCTCACGGGGCAATCGACGAACCTCCTGCCGGTCAGCTCCGCCGCGGAGCGGGCCAGCATCGTCTTCGCCATGCCGCTGCCTCCGCGGATTAGCACCGTCCTTATCTCGGGACTTATAAGAGCGCAGCGGATGGCACGCTTCGCATCCTCCATCCCGACGACGGCCGGGAACGGAAGCGCCCTCAGAGGCTCTCCAGGCATCTCTCCAGCTCCTCTCTGTCCAGACCGGCATCCTCGAACGGGCGCCTCTTGAGACGGTGGGAGAGCACGAGCTCCGCCACAGCGCGGATATCGTCCTTGACGACCTCGGTGCGGCCTTCCAGAGCGGCGTTGGCCTTGGCGGCCTTCAGCATCGTGATGTCGGCCCTGTGCCCGTCGATTCCGAAATGGATGGTGACCGATACGATGGCATCGACGATGGCGTCGTCCGCCCTGACCTTCGGAAGAAGCTTCCTGGCATCCGTCAGCCTCCTGCAGACCTCTTCGAGCTCCCCTCTGCATTCCTGGATGTATGCCTCCGGATCCATGTCGTACCGGACCCTGCGCTTGACCACCTCGGCCCTCTTGGCCACGTCCTTCTCGCCCTTTATGTCCAGAGAAAGGCCGAACCTGTCGAGGAGCTGAGGTCTCAGGTCCCCCTCCTCCGGATTCATGGTACCCACGAGCACGAAGCGGGCCGGATGAGTGAACGACACCCCCTCCCTCTCGACGTAGTTGACTCCCATGGCTGCGGAATCCAGAAGGAGGTCGACCAGGTGGTCGTCGAGGAGATTGACCTCGTCGACGTAGAGGATATTGCCGTTGGCGGCGGCGAGGACTCCGGGCTCGAACCTCTTCTCCCCGGTCTTCAGCACGTGCTCCAGATCGAGTGTTCCCGCCACCCTGTCCTCCGTCGCTGATAGAGGAAGGTCTATCACCCTCATCCTGACCTCCTCAGGTTCCAGGACCTCGCCCTTTCCGAGCCTCTCCAGACAGTACGGGCAGTATCTGTCCCTGCGGTCGAACTGGCACCTGAACGGGCATCCTTTGACCACCGTGCGGAAGGGCAATACGGCTCCCATCGACCTCACGGTAGTGGATTTGGCCGTCCCCTTCTCCCCTTTGATCAGCACTCCGCCGATACCGGGATCCACCACGTTCAACATCAGCGCCCTCTTCATATCGTCCTGTCCGACTATCCTGGTGAACGGGAAAACGGTGATCTCCGACATCGATTAACCTTCCTTTGATCATGATTCGACACGGATGCGACGCCCGAATGCTCTGCACCCGCGGATGCCCCGGACATGCGAAGCATATTGGAGCATACAGCCAACGTCACCCGTCGATATATTATCTTGCCATAGCCAACCGCTTCCCTTTCGGATGAACATTATATAAGCGGATATCATACCAATCATGTTGGATGATTGCTCCAATCAACGTAATTTGTAGTATTACGACCTTAGGTGCCGTCGTTTCGGATCGAAGGATCTCATGGAGCCGGATTCCTGGAAGAGGGAAGGACATGATTCAGATCGCCGTTTACGGGAAGGGCGGTATCGGGAAGTCCACGATATCGGCCAACCTGTCGTATCAGCTCGCAGGCAGAGGGCATAAAGTGGCGCAGATAGGGTGCGACCCCAAGCACGATTCGACCCGTCTCCTGCTCGGAGGACACACGCAGCCCACCATCCTGGACCATATAGATTCCGGGTCGAAGGACGACACAGGGCTGATCTCGACCGGATCCAACGGCGTCGTATGCATGGAGGCGGGAGGCCCCGAACCCGGCGTCGGTTGCGCGGGCAGAGGGATCCTGACTGCATTCGATTTCATAGAACGCGAGAATGCGATCCCCGATGCGGACATCGTCGTCTACGACGTCCTGGGCGACGTCGTCTGCGGAGGATTCGCCGTCCCTCTGAGAAGGAAATACGCCGACCTGGTGTTCATCGTCACGTCCGGAGAGTTCATGTCCCTGTACGCGGCCAACAACATACTGAAAGGAGTGCGCAACTACGACGGAACGGAGAAGAGGATGGGCGGGCTCATCCTGAACTCGCGCGGGAACGATGGCGAGTACCAGTACGTGAAGAACTTCGCCGATGCCGTGGGCCTTCCTATCGTGGCGACCGTCCCCAGGGACGGAGCGTTCTCCGAAGCGGAATCCCGCGGCATGACGGTCTCGCAGATGGATCCCGACTGCCGCGCCGCGAAGGCGGTGTCCTCCGTGGCCGATGCCGTAGAGGAGGTTATAGCCGGAACAGGGGAGCGCTACGCCGCATCTCCCGTGGACGACGCGACCCTCGACCTCATAGCCAAGGGCGTGCGCGTACCGCGCTCCGCTCCTGCGCCTTCCCGACTCAGATGCCCCAACGTCCGTCGGGGCAAGGCTCTGCAGGGATGCGGCGTCCGTGCGGCATTCTACATGTTCATGAACATAGAGGACTCCGACGTGATCATCCACGGACCGAGCAGCTGCCTCAGCATGTTCGCGTCCGTGGAGGACTACATGCACCTCGCATGCGGCGAATGGTACAGGAGGCCTGTGGACGAAAGGGCGTTCTCCACCGATCTGAAGGACATCTCCGCGATCTACGGCGGCATGGAGCCTCTAAGGAACCTGATCGAGGAGAGGATCGCATCGGGAACCAGGACGATCTTCGTGGCGACCGCCTGCGTCCCGGGAATCATCGGAGACGACGTCGTCGGGGTGTGCTCTGAGGCCGAGCGCGATCATCCCGGAGTCAGGGTGGTCCCGTGCATATGCGACGGCGTGCTCAACGGAGGGGGAGCCGACTGCCGCGCCATGGCGACAAGGGCGCTCGCAGGATGCGTGGACATGGGCATCGAACCGGTGCAGGGGACGGTCAACCTCCTCGGATACGGACCCTCGTCCGACCCTGTGGCCAGAAGGAACGACGACACGTTCCGCATATTCGACCTGCTGGGGCTGGAGGTCAACTGCGTGTATCTGTGCGACAGCTCGATGGACGACATCGCCGGACTCAGAAGGGGCTCCATCAACGTCCTCGCGGAGGAGGCGACGTCGGTCAGGATCGAAGCGGGGATACTGGAAGAGACGTGCGGGATCCCGTTCTATCCGGATCCGATGCCGCGCGGCATAACAGCCACGCTGGAATGGACAGCGGCCTTCGGAAGGCGCATGGGCGTCTCCGAGGATAGGATCCGCGAAGCGATCGACGGGATGAGGGAGGAGTATCGGGAGCTTTCCGAACCGTTGAAGGGCGCTCTCGAAGGCAGACGCGCCCTCGTCCAGGTCCCCATGTCCATGGACATAGGATGGATGACCGACATAGCGGATCTCATCGGACTGGAGATCGTCGAGATCGACATCCCGACCATCTCCGTGTGGAGCCATAGCCGGCAGTCCAACGGCATGGAGGACAGGTTCAGGATAATGACCGGGATGGATCCCGCGAAGATGCGCGAGAGGGTCGAGGAGCTGAAGCCCGATCTGGTCCTGGGGGCCAACAGGTACCTGTCGACGTACGGCGTGCCGTACCTCCAGGCTGGAACCGGGGTGGCCGGATACCGCGGATGCCTGGACGCTGCATCGAGGCTCGTCAGGATATGCAGGATGGAGGGGTTGCGATGGCTACGAGATACGACGGATTCATAGGATCGATGCTGGCCGCGGAGAGCGTCCTCGACGGGACGACCCTCCTCCACGGACCCGGCGGATGCAGGAACACCAGCGCGGGCCTGTCTGACAGGTACCTGAACAGGGAGTTCTCGACGGACCCGAGAGACTTCTTCATGGACCGCTCCAGGATAGCATGCACCTTCGTGGACTCCTACGACTACATCTACGGCTCCGCGGACAAGGTGGACCTGGTGCTCGACGCCATCCGCGACAGCCGGTTCGCCGTGCTGCTCGAATCCCCCGGGGCATCGCTCATAGGGGACAGGCTCTGGGACAGGGCGTTCGAGAAGGGCATGGCGGACAACGTCGCCATCATAGGCAAATGCTACATGTCCGAGCCGTTCTCCGTCGGATTCGACCGTGTCCTGACGGCCGTCTGCTCCAAGCTGGCCGAACCGAGGGATAAGGACCTCCGGGCGGTCAATGTGATCGGAGTTCCGTTCATCTCCAGAGGGTGCGACTATCTCCTTGACGAGATCCACTGGTTGCTGGGGCTGATGGGGCTGCGTACGATCGCTGACATCGGCTCCGGATGCACGGTGGACCAGATCCGTGAATCCTCGTCGGCGTGCGCCAACGTGTGCATAATGCCCGAGTACTGCGGGGAGCTGTCGGCGTGGTACGAGGATGCGCTCGGGATCCCGACGGTCGTCTGCCCCCTCGGGGCCCCTGTGGGATTCTCCGCCCTCAGGGCTCTGATCATCGAGGTCGGAAGGACTACCGGAGCGGATCCGACGCCCGCCCTCGAGCGGATCGATGCATGCGAATCCCGCGTGACCGAGAGGATGCGCAATGCCCTGACCATGGCCGAGAGGCTCAGGGGCAGGACGTACTCCGTGGAAGCGGAGTCATCGGTGGCGCAGGCTCTCGTGGGATTCATGGCCGAATGGTTCAGGATGGCGCCGCAAGCCGTCTCCGTCGTCGAGGAGGATGCGGCCTGCATGGACGCTCTGAAGGCCTCGTTGGACGGGATCGGATGCTCCGAGGCCCTGGGGATGAGCATCTCTGGATCCTATGCGGATGTCATGATCGGACCCGGATCCAAAGTGAGGATGCTGGAGGCGCAGAGGCTCTGCAGGACGGGCATCGACGCCTCCCTGCCGTCCCAGGACTCGGTGGACCTCATGCCCAAGTCAATCATGGGAATGCACGGAGCGCTGATGCTGCTGGACCGTGTCGCCAATTCCATGATATGCGACGACGGAGAGCATGCGACTGCCCGGTGCCGGTGCGGCCGGTCGTGATGAAACCGACGGGGCGCGTCCCCGTCAATCCTTATACCGTCTCGTCCATGAGGGTGGCATGAGCGCCGATTCCATCTGGATGGAGAAGTACAGGCCGAAATCGCTGGACGAGGTTTTGGGCCAGCCTCTCGCTGTGGAGAGGCTTAAGGCGTTCGCATCCGGAGAGGCGCTTCCGCACATCCTCCTGTCGGGACCCCCCGGATCCGGGAAGACGACATGCGCGCTGATCGTCGCATCCGGGGTGCTGAAGGGGATGCTGGACGGCAACTACCTGGAGCTGTCCGCATCGGACCTGACCAAGGCGCGTCCCGTCGATCAGAAGACCGACGACGGGGACGGCAACACCGTGGTGAAGACCGTCGTGAAGCGCGATTCCAGCCCGCTGTGGCGCATCAGGGAGTTCGCATCGACCACATCATTGGACGGCGTCGGATTCAGAGTGGTGCTCATCGACGAGGTCGATACCCTGTCCAGGCCCGTGCAGCAGGCCCTCAGGCGCACCATGGAGGTCTATTCCGGCAACTGCGCGTTCATACTGGCCTGCAACCACCCGTCGATGCTCATAGACCCCCTTCGTTCGAGATGCGCCCATGTGACGTTCAGACCGATCCCCTCCCAATGCATATCGGAAAGGATCTCCTATGTCGCCGAGGCCGAAGGAGTCGAACTGGAGGAAGGGGCCGCTGACGGGATAGCCATGGCCTCGGAAGGCGACATGAGAAGAGCGCTATGCATTCTCCAGGCCGCCGCATCATCCAAGAAAACGGTGGATCTCGACACCGTATTCGGACTGACGGAGACGCCCGCAGTCGCCGTGACAGACACCATGCTCAAGGATGCGCTGAAAGGAGACATCGTCAAGGCCCGCGAATCGCTGGACCGCATGCTGATCGAGGGAGGCATGAGCGGCCGCGAGATCATGGAGATCGTCCACTCCCGCGCATTGGCGCTCGGACTGCCGGACCAGGACACGGTCAGGCTCATAGACAAGATCGGAGAGACCGACCACAGGATAGCGGAATGCGGCTCCAATGGGACCGACTCTCCGATAGAGAGGGTCCAGATAGAGCATCTCCTGGCCTATCTGGCCATGACCGGAAGAAGAAGGCACCGATTCCCCGGAACCCTTTCCGAAAGATGATAAATAGAGCGGCTCGGTCCATGTGGTATGACTCAGGTCACACTGCACACGACGATGGGCGACATCGTCATCAGGATGCACGACGACATGCCTATAACCACCGGCAACTTCGTCAAGCTCGCCAAAGAAGGATTCTACGACGGCATCATCTTCCACAGGGTCATCCCCGACTTCATGATCCAGGGCGGAGATCCCACCGGCACCGGCATGGGCGGACCCGGATACAACATCCAGGACGAGTTCGGGAAGGGGCACTCCAACGTCAGGGGGACCATCGCCATGGCGAACACCGGCCGCCCCAACACCGGAGGCAGCCAGTTCTTCATCAACACCGTGGACAACAAGTACCTGGACAAGGAGAACCCCAGCACCCCCTACGCCCACCCCGTCTTCGGAACCGTGGTCTCCGGCATGGATGTCGCCGACAGGATAAGCAAGGTCAAGACGGACAGGAACGACAAACCCCTCGAAGACGTCATCATCACGAAAGTGGACGTCGAGGAGTGAGAAACGAAGAGGGGGCGTTCTCATGGGCGATCATGTGATGGAGTGTCTCGGACTGAGCCGCGTGACCATACGCGACGGCAGGATCGTGGATATCACGGAGCCCAAGGTCAAGTACTGCCCCCTCTTCCGCAAGCTCCGCGGCATCGAGGAGCTGGACATCGAAACCGTCCGCGAGAACATCGAGTACCGCATCTCGTCCTTCGGAATGTGCTCCGAGAACAGGGAGACCAGGATGAAGGACGTCCTCTCCTTCGGAATCTCGGAGACGCTCTCCACCGGTCTCAGGGACGGCGAGCTCGACGCGGTCGTCCTGGCCGCGGACGGCTGCGGGACGGCGATAGTCCGCGACCCGGAGATAGTCCAAGGCATGGGCGGAAGGATCTCCGGAATCAGATCCACATCGCCCATCGGGAACGTCATCGATGCCATCGGGGAACAGTTCGTACTGGACCCCGAGACGACCCCCATCGATATGGCGGCGGGAGCCCGGAAGGCCCGCGACATGGGATTCATGAGGATCGCCGTCACCACCGCATCCGTCGACGAAGCCGGATCCATCAGGAGCGTCTGCGGGGAGGATGCGGTCATCGCCCTTGTTCACACGACCGGCATGTCGAGAGAGGATGCGGAGAGGGCGTTCGATGTCTGCGACATCATCACGGCCTGCGCATCCGAGCACATCCGCGAGGTCGCTCGCGAACGCGACAGCATACTGCAGGCCGGAAGCGCCGTGCCCGTCTACGGAGTGACCGGCAAAGGGAAGAAGCTGGTGTCGAGACGCCTCGAGATCACAGGAAAGAAGGCATGGGACCCATCTCAGAAGGAGGACCCTCCCGTGCCCCTGCTCCGATCGCGCTCGATACGTCTCCAGCGCCAGATGCGTGCCCGACCTGAGATAGATCAGAGGGATGCGCTCCTTTCTGAGGCGCCTGCGGAGCTCCTTGTCGTTGGTGAGGACATAGGCGCCCTCCTTCTTGGCGAGCTCCACGACAGCATTGTCCCCGGTCAGATCCGTGGGGATGATCTCGTACTTCCTGGCCAGAGCCAATGCGGCGCCTGCAGACCTGTGATCGAGGTGCTTCAGCTCTCCCACGAGCGGCCCGGGGACGAGGACCCTCGCCTCTCCCAGAAGATCGCGGAGGGCGAGATCGAGATTTATCCTGATCTCGAAAGGCATGAGTAAGGCGTTTGTGTCGAGCACGACCGTCTGCATGACGATCACTGCTCGACGATACCGTAACCGATGAGCCTCCACTTATTGGAGATGCGCCTGGAGATGGCGACCCTCTGCCCGGGCAGGATGCACACGGGGATCTTGAGGACGACCTCGGCGGAGCCGTTCCTGGCGCTCTTGACCACCCCGACGGTGGTAGCGGTCCCTACGGACAGCATGAGAGGCTCGTTGCTCTTGATCTCGTCCACCGAAAGCTCGGCCGACGAACCGACCACACGGTCGAGAAGGACGGTCTTCATCTGGAAGTCGTGGACGACCGGAGGAAGCTCTCCCGGACGGCCGATGACCCTTCCGGTGAGTCCGTCGGATTTCGTGATGGCGGCATCGAGACCGGTCCCTATGGCGATAAGGCCTCCGGGAACGACCTGCTTGACGCTCCTTCCACCCGCCTCGAGAGACGTGACCGTGGCCCTGATGTTCTCGTAGACCGGCTTTCCTGCGACCTCGACCTTCCTTCCGGGAGCGATCTCGATCTCGTCGCCGACCTTCAAGGTCCCCTGTATGAGAGAGCCTCCGAGGACTCCGCCCTTCAGATCCTCGGGCTTGGTGCCCGGCGAGTTGATATCGAAGGAACGGGCCACGTGCATCAGGGGCGCCGCGTCCGGGCTCCTCTCGATTCTGGAGACGATATGCTCCTCGATGGCCTCGATGAGCATGTCGATATTGACTCCGCGGTTCGCCGATATGGGGATGATGGGGGCGTTCTCCGCGATCGTGCCCTTGACGAAGGCCTTGATCTGCTTGTAGTTCTCGATGGCCTGCTCGCGGGTGACGATATCGATCTTGTTCTGGACGATGATGATCTTGTCGATGCCTATGATCGACAGGGCCATCAGATGCTCCTTGGTCTGAGGCTGAGGGCACTTCTCATTGGCGGCGACCAGCAGAAGGGCTCCGTCCATCAGGGCCGCTCCCGAGAGCATCGTGGCCATCAGGGTCTCGTGACCCGGGGCGTCGACGAACGAGATGGCTCTGAGGAACTCCGTGTCGGCTCCGCAGTTGGGGCACTTCTTGCTGGTGCTGTACGCGGCGGCGCCCTGGCACTCGGGGCACTTGTAGAAGGCGACATCGGCGTATCCGAGACGGATCGAGATGCCTCTCTTGAGCTCCTCGGAGTGACGGTCGGTCCATTCGCCGGACAGGGCCTTCGTGAGAGTGGTCTTCCCGTGGTCGACATGACCGATCATCCCGATGTTGACCTCGGGCTGCTTCGGTACCTTCATCAGTTCTCCGCGCCCTCGGCAGGAGCGAGGATCTCATCGATGGTCTTCGGTCCGTACTCGACGACCTTCATGTTGATCTGCACGATGGCGGGGGAGATGGTGCGGCCGCGGATGGCGACTCTCTTCCTCTCGCCGTGGTACTTCTCGTGGAATCCGAGACTGTCGGACAGAAGAAGGCGCTCCCTCTTGTTTCCGGGAAGATCCTTCCTCATGGGAGTTCCGTTCTTGTCGGAACCTCCGGTGACCTGGAGCTTGTAATCGGGAAGTCCAAGGAAAACTCCGTCCACGGTCTCTCCGATGCTTACGCCAGTCAGAGAGTTCGCGTGGTGACCGGTCACGGCGATCGTGTAGGACCTTCCGGTCTTCACATCGTTGACAACGACTTTGTATTCGGCATCTGCCATTTGAACACCTGTGGGCGTGGCTAATCGGGCGTCGTTTATAAACATATCTGACTGGAGTCGCCGCATCGGTTCAGGAACATCAGCATCCTGGAGACGGCGATCTTGAACTGATCGGCGAACGAGCGCCCCTGATAATCCTCGAATGTCAGCTCCGCGGCGCCGGCGATCTCGTCCGTGAAGCGATCGGACATGACCGACGCGAACCTCCGGGAACGGACCATGACGTTGATCGTGTAGTCCGCATCGAGAGATCTGGAATTGTAGACGCCCGTTCCGATGATGCATACGTCGCGATCCGCCACCGCGATGGTGCCCGGGACAGGCCTTCTGCTGAAGAAGACCTTGACGCCTGCATCCGTCAGAGGGCCCGACGATGCAAGGGAGTTCCACTTCTGGTACCAATGCCTGCACCGCACCGGAAGGAGAAGGACGACCTCGGTCCCTGCCAGAGCAGCCTGTCTGATGGAATCGTACATCTCGTCGCCGGGGATCATGAAAGGGAAGGCGAGATACAGGGAGCGACGAGCCCCCGAGATGAGCGCGGAGCAGGTACGGAGCATCGCATCCCCCGAATCCGGGCCGGAGGGGATCGCCTGGACGCTATCGTCTCCCGACGGAACCGCGTCAGGCATCGGATCGAAAGGGGCGCGGGCCGCATGCGCCCAGTCCGCCAGGAATCTGGCGCCCATGCGCGATGCGGCACGGCCTTCCAGAGCCACGAAGGCGTCCGTCCCCAGAAAGGCCGTGGTGCCGTCCATGACCGCGAAATCCCTCAGATCGCGGTCGAAGGTCCTGATCGACAGGGCTGCGACGATCCTCGGACGCAGGGTCGAATGGAGGATGCCGGCCCTCTTCATCGTACGGAGGCCGGGGGTCCTGCCGAATCCGTAGGAGGATGTCAGAAGACGCACGTCCACTCCGGAGCAGGCCTTCTCGCAGAGCTCTCCGGTCAATCTGCGACCGAAATCGCCGGATGCCAGCCTGCGGGCCTCTATGTGTATGCTCCTCTTAGCCGTCTTCACTGCATCCAGGAACGCGTTCTCGCCCTCGCTGCCGCTCCAGTTCAGAGACGCGCGGGAGCCGCCGACGCATACGTCCGCTCCGAACGACCGGGCGAGACCTTCGAGCTCCCCGCATTCCGGCTCGGATATCCCGTCATCGCCGAAATAGGACGCTTCTCTGCGAGCCTTGGAGCCGCCGACGATCCTCGAGCCCAAGGTGGAACCGCAATAGAGGTAGACGAGAAGCCCCGCCACCGGCAGGGCGAACAGGACCGCTATCCAGAACACCGTGGTCCTCGGATCGAAGCGCTCCTTGAACAATATGAGATAGAGTCCTGCCGCCGTGGCGGCAAGCCATGCGGGCCATATGGGCAGGACTCCGAAGACGTAATGGAAGAAGGGGACGGTGAGATACGTCACGGGAGGGCCCCCGTCACATCCCCCAGAATCTCTCTTCCTTGCGTTTGATATTCATGACCTCTTCCATGGTCATCTTCTCATCCGCGGTCAGGTCGAGCTGCTGCAGCTGCTTGAATCCCGATTCGATGAGGTCCACGTAGATCACATCGCCCTCGGCCAGCTGCCTCCCGACGGTCACCCCGTCGATGGCCAATGCGACCTCGTCGCCCTGAACGGCCTCCTTCTGGGGATCCTCGCCGATGCGTATGCTCTTGATCCTTCCGAGATCGCGTCCGTCCGCACCGATCAGCGCCTCCCCCGCACGTATGCGGCCCGCGAGGATGCGGACGCCCACTATGGCGGGCTTGCTGACGCGGAACACGCATCCCGGAAGTATGGTGAACTTGGCGGGGAAGGAGAACAGGGCGCGCTTGTCGGTGTCGGTCTGCTTCTTGCACTCGTCCACCCACAGCTCGTAGTCGTCGATGAGCTGATAGACGATCTGGCTCGTCATGACCTTGAGCTCAGGGTGGTTGTGGAGCTCCGCCTCGGCGTCCTTGGAGAGCGACACGTTGAATCCCAGGATGACGCAGTTGTCGCGATCCGCATAGGCGGTCTCCAGGATATCCCTGCGTGTGATCTCGCCTATGCCGTACTTCCTGATAGGGATCTCATGGGCCTTGGCCTCGTAGGCCAGGGCCTCCAGGGACCCTATGGCATCGGCCTTGATCGTTATCCCGTTCTCGTGGGTCTCGATCTTGATGCTGGTCTCCTCTGCCAGAGCCTTGATGGCGGGATCGTTGGGGTCCTTGACCACTATGATCGGAGCTCCCGCGATGACCCCTTCGACGCTCTGCGTGGAGATCTTGACTCCCGCTGCGGCATGAAGCTCCTTGACGGAATCGAACCTGTCGCGGGGATCGCGAATCTCGTCCAACGGCTTGGGCTTGAGGATGGCCTTCACCTTCGTGACGAGAGGAGCTCCGCGGGTGCCCATGGCGACCGTGTCCCCCTTCTTGATCGTTCCCGAATACAGGATCATATCGAGGGTCTTGCCGAGCCCGCGCTCCTCCTTGATCTCCAGGATCGTTCCCTTGCCGGGACCTTCGCCCTTCTCTAGGCTGGCCTCCAGGAAGCGCTGCGCGAGTCCTATGAGGACGAGGAGGAGATCCTGTATGCCCTCCCCTTCCTTGGCGCTGATGGGGACGAGGGCGACGGCCTTGGTGAAGTCGTCGATCCTGTCGTACCTGTCGGACGCCACCCCCTCCTGGGCGAGCTGGGCTATGATGTTGTACATCTTCTCCTCGAAGACCTGCCTGGTATGCTCCTGCTGGACCTTCTCGGAGAGCACGAACGGCCTCCCGTCGACGCTGATCCACCCCTCTATAGTGTCGATCTTGTTCAGCGCGATGACGAACGGAGTCTTGTACTGCCTCAGGATGCGTATGGATTCGATGGTCTGGGGCATCAGCCCTTCCCTGATGTCTATTATCAGGACCGCGAGATCCGCGAGGGACCCTCCCCTGGCGCGGAGCGTGACGAATGACTGATGTCCAGGAGTGTCTATGAACAGCAGCCCCGGGACGTCGAACTTCTTGCTTCCGATGAGCGATCCGCACATCTTGTAGATATGCTCGATCGGAACCTCTGTGGCTCCGATATGCTGAGTGATCGCACCGGCCTCTCTAGCCTGGACGGAGGTTCCTCTGATCCTGTCGAGGAGCTTGGTCTTACCGTGGTCGACGTGACCCAGAACACTGACTACAGGCTGTCTTATGGCCGTGGAAAACACCTCTGAATAGGAAAGAAATGGTTTGGGTAAAAGGTTTGACGATCGTGACGCGATCACTCGTAGATCCACTTGTCCGCGTCCCTGGTGTAGGAGACGAGCTCCTCGGGCTTGAAGAAGATGGAGATCTCCCTCTTGGCGGACTCGACGGAGTCGGAGCCGTGGATGATGTTCATCCCGGTGACCATGGCATAGTCGCCGCGGATGGTTCCGGGGGCGGACTCGGAGGGCTTGGTCTTGCCCATCATGCCCCTGCAGACCGCGACCGCGTTCTCTCCCTCGAGGACCATCGCGAGGACGGGCCCGGAGGTGATATAGGAGATGAGCGAGGGGAAGAACGGTTTGTCCTTGTGCTCGCCGTAGTGGTTCTCCGCAGTCTCCTTGGGGATCACCATCATCTTGACGCCGATGATCTTGAGCCCCTTCTTCTCGAAGCGGGAGAGGATCTCGCCGCAGAGTCCGCGCTGGACTCCGTCGGGCTTAACCATGAGGTAGGTCTGCTCCATGGCCATCGGAATCACTCCTTGCTGGCGGCCTTCTCCATGGCCTTGAGCTTGGTCTCCTTCTCCTCGTGGGCCTTGTTGGTCCATCCGGTGGTCCTGGCGACCCTCTTGAGCTCGACCATGTTCTTGTAGCACTTGTTGGTGTCGAAGAAGAGGACGGATCCGTCCTTCTTCACGTACATCTTGCCGGTTCCGGGCTCGATGGATGCTCCGCAGAAGGAGCACTTCCTGGACGTGTCTACCATCTGGAATCACCTCATTCCCAGTTTCCTGGCTTCTCTCGAGGTCTCCCTCAGCATGAGGATGTCTCCCATCCTGACGGGTCCCATGATGTTCCTTGTGATGATCCTGCCCTTGTCGCGACCGTCGAGAACGCGGACCTTGACCTGGGTTGCCTCCCCGGTCATTCCGGTCCTGCCGATGACCTCGACGACCTCGGCGGGAATGCTGTCGGTGTCTACCATCTGAAATCACCATCAGGCTTTCAGGGTCTTGACTGCAGCGGCGATCTCATCGCAGAGGGCCTTGCCCTTTCCGACATCGGTGATGGCGATGGAGGCGGTGGGCTTGTCGAGGCCGATGGCGGCTCCGAGCTCGGTCTTGCTGGGGACGTAGACGTAAGGGACGTTCCTCTCGTCGCACAGGGCGGGCATGTGGGCGAGGATCTCAGGGGGCTCGACGTCGGCGGCCATGATGACGATGGCGGCGTTGCCGCGCTCGACGACCTTGGTGACCTCGTTGGTTCCCTTCTTGATCTTTCCGCTGTCCCTGGCCATCTCGGCAAGGGAATAGGCTTTGTCGGAAATCTCCTTCGGTGTCTCGAACTTCACATAAACGGACATTTCAATACCTCTTTCCGGCGCATAAGCACCTTCATCATTCATCGGCTCTGAAGAGCGGGTCGTCCTAGCTGATGCTCGTATTTAACCTTAGTTGAACACACTTCTAGCATTAAACCGGGTTGGCTGTCAATCTTCCAATCGAAACACACCTATTCCGGTAGTATACGACTCGTTTTCACCGGTTCGCGCATTCAATAGGCTCTTCGACCCTCTCATACAGCATTCCATAGCGTCTCGATGAGATGGGCGCCCCTCCGTCCGTGATGCTACGATAGCATCAGACGACGCGACGGACAGAATGCCTTCGGGGTTCCGTACCATAACCGCAGGCATCACTGAAGTTACAAAGATTACAACCAGTAGTTATTATACTGCTTCCGCAATCGTATGAGCATGGCGCAGGAGGTGACGACGGAGAATAGCGACGAGTCCCTGTATCTGACGTACAAGGCTCGGATATACCCTAACTCGGAACAGAGGAAGGCGATAGCGGCCAACATCGAGAACAACCGCTACGTCCACAATCTGATGGTCACCTACTGCAGACTGCACCTGGACGGGTACGGAAGGCTGCCGTC
>DATC01000136.1 GCA_002504495.1 Methanomassiliicoccaceae archaeon UBA537 | reverse complement strand
GCCATAGCGATAATCGTCCTCTCCGAGAGGATCCGCATGCCCCCCGCCACGCTGATCCTGCTGGGGACCGCGATCTCCTACTTCTTCAACTCCATGGTCACGTACATGATGGTCTCCACGGACGCAGACACGCTCAAGAGCGCGTACATGTGGCAGATCGGAAGCCTCGACGGCATAGGGTGGAGCTCCCTGTACATCATGGCGGCAGTCACTGTCGTCGGTTCAGTTATCATCATGATTCTCTCCAGGAAGCTCAACGTCATGTCCCTCGGAGAATCCAGCGCGATAAGCCTGGGTCTGGACGTCAGGAGGTTCAGGACGGTCTGCCTGGTGCTGATGTCCGTCATGACCGCCGCGATAGTCGCGTTCACGGGGATCCTGGGATTCGTGGGGCTGGTGGCTCCGCATCTCGTCAGACTGGTCGCCGGATCGGACAACAGGTTCGTGGTCCCGATTTCCATGACTGTGGGATCGTTCCTCCTTCTGGCATCGGACTACGTCTGCTCGATCCTGTCCGACATACCCGTTGGCGTCGTGCTGTCCATCATAGGCAGCCCGGTGTTCTTCATCCTTATAGTGTTCCAGTCCAAGCGTTCGGGGGCGGTGTACCGATGGGTTCCGGCAAGGCCGAATATCTTGCAGCCAACCGCCGCAAGGGCGTTTTCATACTCGCCTTCGTCGCGCTGGCGGCGGCATCGTTCTTCCTCACTCTGGGATTCGGAACGTTCGACATCTCTCTCGCCGATGCCGTTAGGGCCTTCTTCGACTGTCTGATCGGGAATCCGGTGGAACCCGACGCGAGGACGTACATATGGGACGTCCGTGCGCCGAGGGCGCTGGGAGCGGTCATCGCCGGTGCCGCGCTGTCGGTGGCCGGTGCCGTCATGCAGAACGATTTCAGGAACCCTCTCGCCGACCCGTACACCATGGGGATATCGTCCGGAGCCTTCCTCGGAGCCGTCCTGAGCATCGTTCTCGGGATCTCGATAGTTCCGTTCATCCCCGAGAGCCTGTCCACGGTGGGCAACGCCTTCATCTTCTCGCTGTTCCCGATCGCCATAATCCTCGCGGTGTCCAGATTCAAGAAGCTCACGCCGGTCGCCCTGATCCTGGTCGGCATCGCCGTGATGTACCTCTTCAGCTCGGTCTGCCAGGTGATAATGGTGACGTCCCCGTCGGAGAGCCTGGCGGAGGCCTATTCGTGGAGGGTCGGATCCTTCTCGTCGATAAGATGGGGCTCGCTGCCGATCATGCTCGCCGTGTCGATCGTATGCATCGCGGCCATATGGCTCCTCTCCGGGAGGATGAACGTCATGTACGCCGGCGACAGGGCCGCCCAGACCATGGGAGAGGATCCACGCAGGATCCGCATGGTCACCCTCGTCCTCGCGTCGCTGATGACGGCCTCGATCGTCAGCTATACCGGCACCATAGGATTCATAGGGCTGGTGGGGCCCCACGTGGCGAGATTGTTCGTGGGTTCGGACAACCGCTACCTGATCCCCGCTTCCGCGGCGTTCGGAGCGGCGTTCTTGCTCCTGGCCGACACCGTTGCCAAGGTCTCCGGAGCCAACGGTCTCCCCGTCGGCGTCATAAGTTCGATGATCGGAGGCCCGCTGTTCATGTGGATCCTCATCAGGCAGAGGAGGAGCGCATGGCTGTGAGCCGCGCCGTCGGTTCCGGACGGCATCATTCGGAGGTTGAAAATGAAGCTCGATATCGACGGCGTGGAGTTCTCCTACGGGAGCACGCCTGTGCTGAAGGACGTGACGGTTCATCTGGACGGCCCCATGTTCGTATCCATCCTGGGCCCCAACGGGGTAGGCAAGTCCACGCTGATCCATTGCATCAACAAGATTCTCTCTCCCACAGGGGGGACGGTGATGATAGACGGGAGGGATGTCAAGGACATCTCCGTCAAGGAGATGGCGCAGGAGGCCGGGTACGTGCCCTATTCCGCCAACGACACCTTCCCGCTCACCGTGGCGGACACCGTCCTGATGGGCAGGCATCCCCATGCCAGATGGGGGACCCTGGACAGGGACCTCGACGTGGTATACGGCATCCTGGACATGCTCGGGATCGGCGATCTCGCGATGCGCCCGTTCAACGAGCTGTCCGCGGGGCAGCACCAGAGGGTCATGCTCGCCCGCGGGCTGGCCCAGGAGCCGAGGATCCTACTCCTGGACGAACCGACGTCCAATCTCGACATCAGGCATCAGATAGAGGTGGCCAAGCTCCTCAAGCGCCTCACAGAAGAGAAGGGGATCCTCACCATCATGATATGCCACGACATCAACATCGCCTCGAAGTACTCCGACGAGATCGTCCTCCTCAGCGGGGGCTCGGTATACGCCGTCGGGGCGCCCGGGGACGTCATAACCTCCGAGAACCTCAGGGAGGTGTACGGCGTCGTGGCCGAGGTCGTCGACGACGACGGCCGCCCGCATGTGATACTCAAGGATTCTGTGCCCGACGCGGAACGCGACGCGCTCCGATCCTCAGGATCATGGGCCAGTGTCTGCCGGCCGGGAATCGTTCGAATACGATCCCGGCGACAGGCACCCATGGATCCGTTCGATCCCTGAACCGCAGGAAGGGCCCTCCTGCGTAGATCGTCGGGGGACGATGTAGGACTTGGATCATGTGGAGCGCGGACATTGCCTTCGAGGCGGCGGAATCCGTCTATGAGGCGGTAGATCGCCTTCTTCCATGCATTCTGAGGTCCGGAGATCGCGGACCCGTCGATCGGTTCCTCAAGGCTCCCAGCGGAACGACGAGCACGCCGTCCTCGCGCTTGTATGCGTAGCGGTCCGTGCCCGTGACGACGGCCATGAACGCAGGTTCGCCCATCCTGCCGGTGTCGATCCTCCTGAGCACCTTCTTCAATGTCTCGGCGCCTTCCTCTATCAGGGTCGCGCCGCCGAGCTTCACCTCCATGAGGGCGTATCTCCCGTCCCGGAGATGGATGACGGCGTCGCATTCGTTGTTCATGTTGTCTCTGTAATGGTACACATCGCCGTCCAACGATTCGGCGTATACCCTGAGGTCTCTGATCACCATCGCTTCGAAGAGGAATCCGAACGTGTTCAGATCCTTCATGAGATCCCGCGGACCTATCCTGAGCGAAGCGGCGGCAAGGGACGGATCGACGAAGTACCTCGTATCGGAGGTCCTCATGGCGGTCTTCGAGCGCAGGTTCGTATTCCATGCCTTCATGTCCTCCACGACGTTCAGCCTCCTCAGCGCCTTGAGATAATCCGATACCGTCTCTTCGGATACGCCGGCTCCGCCGTCGGACGATATCTCTCTGGAAATCGATGCCTGCGATGTCTGGCCGCCCTGGTTCCTGGCGTACGAGCGCAGAAGCATGCGGACCTTCTGAGGATCCCTCATGACGCCGTCGACGCGCGACATGTCCGTCCTGATCACCGCATCGATATAGTCGAAGGCCTGGTCCAATGCCACGTCCGCATCCATATCGACGGATTCCGGCCATCCTCCTCTGCATACGAGGAACGCCAGCCGATCTAGGTCCAGTCCGGAGCATCCGGAAGCATCGTTCGATTCGAACAGCCCTGCCAAGCTTACGTCGCCCGAGGAATCGCCGGATTCGAAGAGGCTCATCGGGCGCATCGACACCCATCCGAATCTTCCGGTGCCGGAATGGATCGCTTCGGATGTATCGGCAGGCACGGAGGAGCCCGTGAGGATGAACTGGCCCCTTCCCTTGTGATGGTCGATATGATGCCTTACGGCGTTCCAGAGCTTGGGCGCGACCTGCCATTCGTCCAGGAGTCTCGGCTGTTCCCCTTCCAGCAGCTTCTCCGGATCGATCTCCGAGAGGATCCTGTTCGCATCGACCGCACTCGGGTCGTCCACAGATAGGATGCTGCGGGCGAGCTGTTCCGCAGTGGTGGTCTTGCCGCACCATTTGGGGCCCTCTATCAGCACTGCTCCTTTTCCTCTGAGCTTCCTTTCCAGTACGGAATCCACGATGCGGGGCCTGTA
>DATC01000065.1 GCA_002504495.1 Methanomassiliicoccaceae archaeon UBA537 | reverse complement strand
GTTGCGGTATATCCCCTTCTCCTTGTCCACTACGACTCCCAGGTACTCGACCTTCGACTTCACGGACTTTCCGTCTTTTCTGACGGATTCCATGAGCGTGGCGTAGAGGGTTCCGTTTGCACCTTTCCGGTAGGAGATATACATCAATGGAACCATACAGTAGAAGTATTTATTACTTCTACATGGAAACGGGTTGCCCTGAATCATCATCGGCAAAAACATCGGCAATCGGCAGATTTGCTGGGCTTCCAGATTCGGTTTCCAATGCCTGCGACCGTAAAGGCGTGAATGAGCGTCGTGTGCCGTTCATTCTGAATCGTGACTCGGCTTGTGTAATGTGGAAGTAAAAATTGGTGGGAGTTCAGGTTGAAGGAATCCGTTCTCTATCGCCATCGATCCCTCATCATGGTCCGGATGATTCGGAGTCTTGGTGATTTCGATTCGTTTGTCCATAAATACATGGAGGATGAAATCAAATCGTTTGATTGATTATTACTGTTTGCTGAGTCATAATGAATCAATTATCTATTGAAAATGGACATACATCTAATGCGTAGAAGTTTTGTTAGACGGTTAAATTCAAATACGATTAGACATTCGTCTAGTTTGTTTCAATCAGATGAAACATACAATCGGAGGTCGATCGGAATTGAAGATGATCTGGATGGCAGTTGCCGGTGTACTATCGCTCGTCTCTGCAGCTGCTTTCATATTGCCTGAAGCATCCGCTTTCGTCGAAGGAACTGTCGATGAGACTTCGTCGCTGTACATGTTCCTGTGCTCGATGCTTGTATTCATAATGGCCCCTGCAATCGCTCTGTTCTACGGCGGCATGCTGAGAAAGCAGAGCATGACCTCCATGATGGCCCAGTGCATCAGCGTCATGGCGCTTGTCGGGTTCATCTGGTGGGCTGTAGGCTATTCGCTGGCGTTGTGCGGAGACGGGATGTTCATCGGCGATCTTTCGTCTATGTTCGGAATCGGAACGTCCATTTCTGAAGGAAACGGCAACATCCCTACAGCGGAGTTCATGCTGTTCCAGGGAATGTTCGCAATCGTAACTTCCTGTATAGTGTTCGGTGCAACCGCGGAGAGGGTCAGATTCCCTGCGATCCTCCTGTTCCTCGGACTCTGGTCCGTATGCGTCTATGCGCCTATGGCCCACATGGTCTGGGGCGGCGGATTCTTCATGGCAGGACTCGAGGATCTGGGAATCCCGTCTCAGGATTTCGCCGGAGGCACCGCGGTCCACATATGCTCCGGAATATCCGGTGTCGCCGCTGCGATGGTGATCGGAAAGAGGAGCGGTCGCATCATGACGGGACGTTCCCACAACGTGCCTCTGATGTTCATCGGCTGTATGATCCTCTGGCTGGGATGGTTCGGGTTCAACTGCGGTTCAGAAGGCGCGTTCGACGAGATCGTGGTGCTCGCAGCAGTCAACACCCTCATCGCGTCATGCGCTTCCACGCTGGTCTGGATCGTGGTCCAGTACCTTCACGTCGGTCGCGTCAATGTCACCGGATTGTGCGCTGGAGTCCTCGCAGGACTCGTGGGGATCACACCAGGATGCGGATTCGTCGAGGTTTGGGCCGCACCAATCATCGGTGCAGTCGCTTCGATAGTTTGCTACTTCGGCATATCCTTCATGAGAGGGAGAGCAGGAGTCGATGATGCGCTGGATGTCATGGGCGTTCATGGACTCGGAGGCGTCTGGGGCGCGCTGTCTGTCGGTATCTTCTCGGTATCGGAGTACAGCTGGGTCGGAATGGGCGGACTGATCGAAGGCGGCTGGGAGCTGCTCGTCGGACAGGCCGTATCCGTTGCGATTACCTTGGTCTACTGCTTCGTCGTATCGTTCGTGCTGATGAAGATCGTCGATCTTCTCTTCAACAGGATCGCAGGACATGGAGCTGCATTGACCGAGAACGAGCAGATGGTCGGTTCCGATATCATCGAGCATGGAGAGCCATCCTACATCATGTGAGGCGATTCCGATGAAGATGATAGTGGCGATAGTGAGGCCCGAGAAGGTGCAGGCCGTGAAGGAAGCGTTGAACGATGCCGGTGTCGGAGGGATGACGATCTCTCATGTCACCGGACGTGGAAAGTCCAAGGGGCTCGTATTCACGAACCGGGTGGGCGAGTTCGTCGTGGATGAAATGGAGAAGGTCCAGATCACGGTGGTATGCAGCGATGATGATGCCGAGAAGATAATCGGAAAGATACGCGACACCACAGATACTGGAACTCCTGGAGATGGAAGGATCTTCGTCCTTCCCGTAGAGGAGTCCATCAAGATCAGGACCGGAGAGAAGCAAACCGTTTGAAAACAAGGTTAACAATAGAATTGGAGGAACTGAAATGGCAGACAACACAGAGATACTGGAGAACCTGAAGAAGGCCATCGAGACATGGAACGTTCAATTGGCAGTGGATTCGACCAAGGCTGCAATCGATGCGGGAATCGAACCCAAGACCATAGTGGGCGAGGGTCTCGGAATGGGCATGGCGGATATCGGAAAGAGATTCGATGCCGCCGAGATCTTCCTTCCCCAGGTCGTAGCGGCTTCCAAGACGATGGAGGCCGCGCTCAAGATCCTCGAGCCTCTCATGTCCGGGAGCTCATCTGCAATGAAGGGCACCGTAGTCATGGGAACCGTTGAGGGAGACATCCACGAGATCGGAAAGAACGTTTGCTGCGCCATGCTCCGCGGAGCCGGCTACAAGGTCATCGACCTCGGTTGCGATGTGACCGCTCAGGACTTCGTTGATGCTGCGGAAGAGAACGATGCATTCGTTATGGGCGGTTCTGCGCTTATGACCACCACGCTGCAGGCTCAGAAGGAGCTGGTAGAGTACGTCAAGGAGGTCGAAGCCCCTTACAAGTGTGTCTTCGGCGGCGCTCCTTGCAGCAAGGCTTGGTGCGACGAGATCGGAGCCGACGGATACTCTGAGACCGCTGCAGATCTGGTTACCCTCGTGGATTCGCTGAAGGAGTGATGTAGGTGGCAGCAACAAGACCGCTCACTATCACGGACGTCTACGAGAGATTCGTCAAGGGAAAGAAGGTCAAGGTCGAGGACTGGGACTACCAGGTCATCCCCCAGAACCTCACCGCCCTCAAGGAGAAGTACGACATCAAGATCGATCCGAACACCATCATCCCCGAGGACAAGGAGCTCATCAACAACCTGTTCCAGGCCGGACTCGAGATGCTGGTCACCACCGGATACTACTGCCAGGATCTCGGAAGGGTCATGCACGTGACCGAGGAGGAGGTCTGGGAGGGCATCAAGAAGACCCCGACCAAGCTGATCCTGGGAGAGGGGAAGGACATCGCCAGGTTCTACCCCAGGCACGGGAACTCTCCTGTGAAGCCCATCATACAGGGCGGACCCACCGGGTCCCCCCTGTCCGAGGAGTACTTCATGAAGATCATGCAGTCCTACGCCCAGGAGAGCACCGTCGACACCCTGGTCAACGGAGTCATGACGAGCATCGAGGGCAAGCCCGCGAAGTCCAAGACCCCCTACGAGGTCCGTGCGACCATGGCGGAGCTCAGGGCCACCAAGGAGGCCCGCATAAGGGCCGGCAGGCCCGGCCTCGGTGTCTAGGGACCCGAGACGCCGCTGTCCGAAGCGGCGAGGCTCGTGGCCGACTGCCCCAACGCAGGCCACAGGATCACCGATCCCCATGAGTGCTCCCAGCTCAACGAGCTGAAGATGGACATGACCGGACTCAACATGCTGGCCGGCTGGACCACCTCCGGGGACACCATCATGATCGAGCAGATGCCCATCCTCGGAGGATACACCGGAGGAGTGGAGGAGACCGCCATATGCGACATCGCGACCACTCTCGGATCCTTCGCCTGCTTCAGCGGCAACTTCCA
>DATC01000063.1:3768-4096 GCA_002504495.1 Methanomassiliicoccaceae archaeon UBA537 | reverse complement strand
CGGTATGGCGGTCATGAGGACGGTGCTCGGATAGGATGCGCGTCCTCCCGGGATGTAGCATCCCACTCTCTCCAGAGGAGTGCTCTTGACTCCCAGGGTGATGCCCGGTTCGACCTCTTTCAGCCACATGCCTGCGGGCCTCTGCATCTCGTGGAAGCGCTGGATGTTGTAGGCGGCGTTCTCGAGCTCCTCCACGACCTCCTGGGGGACCTGCTCGTACGCCTTGTCGATCTCTTCCCTCGTGACGACGAGGCTGTCGAGATCTACCTTGTCGAATTTCTTGGCGAGCTCGCGTATGGCGTCGTCTCCCCTTTCCTCGACCATCTTG
>DATC01000063.1:0-3726 GCA_002504495.1 Methanomassiliicoccaceae archaeon UBA537 | reverse complement strand
ATCGCGGACCGCCTCTTCGGCCTGCCCGACCTTGGATTCACGGTTCTTGGCCCAGAAGTCCTCATTGACCTGTTGCCACATGGGTTTCCGCTAGTCCGTGGCATATTAAATACGATTTGGTGGTAAAAGATATAGGATACATCGGTCTGTTCCGAAAAGCGTTATATCCCCATCTTCCGCTCGCCATATGGAATGAAAATCATCATCGTCGGCGGCGGCACCGTCGGAACGGTAGCCGCAGAGCTTCTGTCTCGCTTCCACGACGTCCTTCTCATCGAAAGGGACGAATCCATAGCCGACGAGCTCAAGAGCCGTATGAACGTGGCTGTCCTGTGTGAGGACGGAACGAATCCTCGCATCATAAAGTACGCGTTCAAGCAGCACGGTGCCGACATCGTGATATCGACTCTCGAGTCCGATGCGGAGAATCTCTTCGTGTGCATGATGACTCGCATCATAGCGCCTGATACCAGGACTGTCGCCACAGTCGACGATCCGGATTTCATAGAATCCCTTTCGGAGAGCGGATACGACGGGATCGAGAAGGTCATCTCGCCTGCGCTGATCACCGCCGAGAAGATGTACAAGCTCTGCGTCCTGGAGAACGCGGTCGAATACGAGGCCATGAACCAGGTCGGAGCATCCGCCGCCGTTTTTCTGGTGGGGCCCAGGAGTCGCATCATCGGAGAGATTGTGATGGAGCTTCCTCTCCCCTCGGAATGTACTGTGTTCGCCTTGGAGCGCGGAGGGATAATTTGCACGGCGCCGGAGTCCATGGAGGTGCATGCCGGGGACCGCATCTATGTCTTCGGAAAGGACGACGCCATCCAGGATTTCGATACGACAATGGGTTCCGACAACGTCGGAAGGGAGTTCTGCATATTGGGCGGAACCATAGTCGGGGCCAATGTCGCGAAGATGCTCGCCAGCGATCCGCTGAAGAGGTTCGTCAAGATAATAGACAGGGATCCGAAGAGATGCAAGGAGCTCGCCAGGGAGCTGGACGGAGTCCTGATACTGAACCGCGATTATCTGGATCCGGATGTCCAGAACGACGAGAACATATTCAAGGCGGATGTGCTCGTCTCCACTTCCAGCAAGGATGATACGAACCTGCTGATGTGCATGTCGGCCAAGAGGCACAGCTCCAGGAAGGTCATCACCAGATTCTATATGCGGGAATACGAGGACATCTTCAGATACACCGACCTTCAGAGCATCATAGGCTACGAGCGCGTCATCGCCAACGAGGTGACACGCTGTCTCCTCTCCGAAGAGACGTCGATCGCCCAGATGCAGGGCTCCGACGGGGTGTTCTTCATCCATCGCGTGGACGATCTTTCCAAGCTCAGGGGGCGTTTCGTCGGCGATGTCCGCGTGCCCGACGGCCTTCGCATAGTCGCTATTTCTAGAGATGGGGAGCTCGTGTTCCCCGGATTGGACACGAGGCTTCTCAGAGATGATGCTGTCATCATGTTCGAAGTCGACAAGACCGATTCGGAGCTGATCAAGATCCTCGGACACAAGGCCGAACCGGGGCTGCGACGATGAGGTGGAACGAATTCCAGGAGAGATGCATCCTGTGGGAGAGCACCACCGTCAAGACTCTCGGGATGATCATGCTTGTCTTCGGACTGGTCATGCTCTGCCCCTCCGTCTGTGCGCTCTACTACGGCGAGGACCTCTGCCCGTTCCTGATTCCGTCTCCTGTGCTTCTGGTGCTCGGAGCCCTCCTCTATCTCGCCTCCGGCAGATCCAACTACTTCCGCACTGTCAACGGGATAGTCATGCTTGCTTTGGCCTGGGTGGAGATGTTCCTTCTCTGCGGCATCCCGTTCTATCTCAGCGGCTTGTCCGCCCTGGATTCGATCTACGAGGCCGTGAGCGGATTCACCACCACCGGCATGTCCATGATGGGCGACCTGGAGCAGTACGCATGCAGCCTGCTCATGTGGAGGTCCATGACCCAATGGATCGGCGGTATCACAATCGTCGTCATATTCCTGTACTTCCTGCCGTCGATCGGTTTCGGTCGCGGCATCTTCCGCAACGAGCTATCCGGATCGGGATCATCATCCTACACGGGAAGGGTGACCGATGCCGCCCGCTCCTTCATCCTGATGTACTCCGCCCTGAGCTTCATCAACTTCCTGCTGCTCATCCTGGCGGGTCTGGAGCCGTTCGAGTCCCTATGCCTCGCGCTCACCACAATATCCACAGGCGGCCTGATGGTGGTCAATTCCAACATGATGGGCTATTCGGACGCCGTTCAATGGATCACGGTCGTCTTCATGTTCCTTGGAGGTGCGAACTTCTATCTCCACTACAGGGCGGTCGTCCTCCGCGAGAAGCGTGTCTACAGGAGGAACTCCGAATTCAACACCATGATCCTGTGGTTCTGCGCCATCGCCGTCACCATCATCCTCTTCACGAAAGGAAGCGAGATCCTGACGGGTTCCGTCGATGGCTCTCTGTACGATTCGGTGAAGAACACGGTGTTCACGGTGGTATCCTTGGGAACCACGTCCGGATTCTATGTCGAGGACTTCACCCTCTGGCCATCCCAATGCACACTGCTGCTGATGCTGGTGGCCATCATCGGAGCTTCATCCGGATCTACCAGCGGAGGTCTCAAGTTCAGCAGGCTTCTGATAATCTACCAGTACATCAAGAACGGTATTCGCAAGATCCTCAATCCGAATGCCGTCTATGCCGTGAAGATCGACAGGCAGAGCATGGACGACGACACCGTCCAGTCAGCGCTCGTCGTCTCCATTACCTATCTTCTCACCACAGGCATAGGCGCCGTCGCTTTGATGATCCTGGGGTTCGACATGGTGGACGGTTTCGGTCTGTCAATAGCGGCGGTATCGAACGGAGGTACCGGATTCGGAGGTTACGGACCCTTCGGCGACATCTCCCAGCTCTCCGCTACGGTCCAGGTGGTCCTCATGATCCTGATGTGGATAGGCCGTATGGAGATAATCACGGCCCTCATCCTCTTCACCCCCGGCTTCTGGAAGGAGCTGTGGCTGAACAGCCATGCGTTCCGTTCGGCGAAGAAGAGGCTTGCGAAGGACTGATCGCCTGCAGTACGACAGCACGTTGATGGCCGCTCTGTTGCCGGGGGAGGCCTCGTTGATCGCTCCTGCCACGATGCGCGCCTTGTCGTACTCCTCCTTCTGGGCGAGGCAGATGCCGAGGGTCTCCATCGCAGAGATGTTCTTCGGATCCATCTTGAGCGCCCTGGTGGCGTAGCCTGCGGCGGCCTTGGTCTTTCCAGCTACGCGCATGGCGTAGGCGGCCAGGGCGTTGGAACCTGCGGTCTTGTCTTTGAGACACGAACGGACGAATCTCGTCAGCTCCTTGTCGTCTCCTCCGAGCATGAGCGCGGACACATATGCGCGCCTGGCGTCGAAATCCTCCGGTTCGGAGTCAAGAAGGGCCTTGGCCTCCTCTATCGCCCTGCGGTGCTCTCCTACAGAGCTCAGCGATTCGGAGAGGAGGATCCTGTCGTACGGGGTCCTGTCTCCGATCGTTCCGATCGTCTCCAATGCGGATTCGTACTCTCCCATGTCCTGATAGCACATGCATTCCAGCCTGCGAACGGGATCGGTGGGATCCATGGCCCCGATGATGGACAGGGCTTCTTCAGGGTAGCCGAGGCCTCTCAGGGACCCGGCTATCTGAAGAAGGGCATTGCGATTCTCTGGAAGCTCCGACATG
>DATC01000149.1:5090-6158 GCA_002504495.1 Methanomassiliicoccaceae archaeon UBA537 | reverse complement strand
GTTCTCGGCGAAGTAGTTGCAAACCGCCGCGATTATCCCTACATGGTCTTTCCCGACCAGTGTGACTATGGTTCTGCTCATCTGATTTCCTCCGTTCTTAACGATAGCGCGTACTCCAAAGAATCGACCAGCGCAATCAGGCTGGCCTCTATGACGTTTTCGGACACTCCGACCGTGGTCCAGCTGTTCCTTCCGTCGGTCGTCCGTATGAGAACTCTTACGGTGGCGGCGGTAGCCGATCCTCCGTCCAGGACACGTACCTTGTAATCGGTCAGCCTCATGTTCCTGAGGGCCGGATAGAATGATTCCAGAGCCTTCCTGAGCGCGTTGTCCAGTGCGTTCACGGGCCCGCATCCGTCGGCGGCGGTGTGCTCCATCCTGCCGTCCGACCCTCTTATGCGGATGCTGGCCTCCGTATCGTAGCCGTTCTCGCGGCTATCCATGAAGATCCTGAATCCCTCTATCCTGAATTTCTCCTCGATCTCGCCTCTGAGGCGTCTGACAAGGAGTTCGAAGCTCGCGTCCGCTCCTTCGAAATCGTAGCCTTCGGACTCCATCCTCTTGATCATGTCGGTGATCTCGGGGCTGTCCGTGCCGGCCTCGAGGCCGAGGTCGCGGAGCTTCTTCGATATGGTGGCCTTTCCGGCCATTCCTGATACAAGGACGCGTCTCGAATTCCCGACGACCGATGGATCCACATGCTCGTATGTGCGGGGATCCTTGACCAGAGCGGAGACGTGCATTCCTCCCTTATGGGCGAACGCGCTCGCTCCTGTGAACGGCATCCCGGATGCCGGCGGCGAATTGGCGATCTCGCCGATCGTGCGGGACAGGGAGGTCAGCTCGTCCAAGCGGACTCCGGTGTAGTATCCGCATTTCAGCATCAGGTCCGGTACGACGGCGCACAGGTTGGCGTTTCCGCATCTCTCGCCTATTCCGTTCACCGTTCCCTGCACGAGGTCGCATCCCGCTTCCACGGCGGCGAGAGTGTTCGCGGTCGCCAGATCGGAGTCGTTGTGGCAGTGTATCCCGAGGCGGATTCCCGTTTCGTCGCGGATGCGGCCCACG
>DATC01000149.1:0-4999 GCA_002504495.1 Methanomassiliicoccaceae archaeon UBA537 | reverse complement strand
GCCTCTGCGGGCGGCATCGAGGCATTCGATGGCGTATTCTTCATCGGATCCGAATCCGTCGAAGAAGTGCTCCGCGTCGAACATCACCTTCTTCCCTTCGGATACCAGATAG
The DNA here is from genome assembly GCA_002504495.1 of Methanomassiliicoccaceae archaeon UBA537. GTDB lineage: Archaea > Thermoplasmatota > Thermoplasmata > Methanomassiliicoccales > Methanomethylophilaceae > Methanoprimaticola. Next base: position 4,887 of record DATC01000149.1, on the reverse strand, counting down.
GCGACGCTGTCCTCGATCATCTCCAGGTTCTCCGCCTTCGATATGCGGAGCGCCTTCTCGACCTGGAAGTCCCATGTCTTGCCGAAGATGCAGCACCATCCGGCTCCGCACGACGATAACGCCAGAAGGTTGCCGTCCTCCTCGGGGGGAACGCCGTGTCTGCGCGTGCTTCCGAACGCTACCAGTGCGGAATTCTTCAGGGGGATCTCCGATGCCTCCGCGAAGAACTCATCGTCGCATGGATTGGATCCAGGCCAGCCCCCCTCCACGAAGTCCGCGCCGAAGGAGTCCAGACAGCGGAGGATCTCGGTCTTGTCCTCGCAGGAGAAGGAGATCCCTTCGCATTGCGCCCCGTCTCTCAGAGTGGTGTCGTATACCAGGATCCGTCTCATCTGCATCTCTCGTCCATGATGGCGAAAAGATCGCTGAGTATGGCGGAGGCCGTCTCCAGTCTTCCAGCACCGCGGCCGGACACCGTGATCGGTCCGGCTATATCGTTGATGATCTGGGCGGTGTTCAGGGTGCCTCCGATGCCCAGAGGATGGTTCTTCGGGACCAGCCTGGGTCCGACCTCGAGCTTCGTGTCGGACACCTCTCCTATGAGCCTTATGACCATGTTGCGGGATGCCGCCAGGGAGACCGCATCGTCGGTGATGGACGTGATCCCAGTGATCCTGACATCGGAGAACGTGACATTCCGTCCGAAGATAGAGTTAGCGAGGATGACCACCTTGCAGGCGCTGTCGTATCCCATGATATCGTTGGTGGGATCCGTTTCGGCGTATCCCATCTGCTGGGCCTCCTTGAGGGCCTGCTCGAACGGCTGCCCGTTGTCCATCTTGCTGAGGATGTAGTTGCACGTTCCGTTGAATATGCCGCGGATGGATTCAATCCTTCCTCCGGCGAGGCTCTCCCTGCAGAGGTTGATGATGGGCATCGCTCCTCCGACGGACCCTTCGTATCTGAAGAGGCATCCTTTGGCCGTCGCCAGCTCCGTGAGCTCTCCGAACCTCAATGCCAGTGGGCCTTTGTTGACCGTGATGACGTCCTTTCCTTCGGAGAGGGCGTACCTTATGTTCCTGAGGCCGGCTCCTCCGGTGACGACGTCGGTGGGACTGACCTCCACCAGAAGGTCGAATTCAGCGGATGACAGGACCTCCAGGGAGTCGGAGTACGTCCTGTCTCCGACTCTTCCGGTCTCCTTCTTCTTGGATACCAGCTCGAGCGGGTCGAAGCCCTCGGTATCGTATGCGAAGCTCTTCGAATCCATCGCGCCCACGATGACGGGTGCGGATCCGTATCTCTCCTCGAGCATGTCGCGACGGAGGGACACCACCTCGCAGAATCCCTGTCCAACTGTTCCGAAGCCGCAGATGAAGATCCTCATATCAGACACCTCTGACGTATGTGATGCCCGCTTTCCTGCACTCGGCATCCATGAAGCCGTCCAGGCGATCCAGGTCCTCCTGGCTCTTCGTCTTCACGGACAGCATCCCTGTGCGCTTGGAGAAGTCCCCTGTCTTGGACGTGTATCTGACGTCCACTCCGTCGAGGTCGGCGACGGTATGGGCCTTGTTGATCAATCCCTCGATATATCTGGCATCGATCTCTCCGATGAGCATGTAGTCCATCGTGTAGGTCTCATGGGCCGTTCCGATCTTGGAGATCACGATGTCCTTCGTCTTCCATATATGCTTGAGGCGGGCCAGCTGTTCATCGCTCTCGATCTCGAACGTGATATTGACGCAGATGCGATGATTGACGATGGTGTCGCGGTTGTGGACGACTCCCAGGATATTGCCGTCGACGATCGATATTGGTTCTATCGATCCGACGAGTTGACCCGGCAGGTCTTTGACATAGAGTTCAGCGTTGACGATCATGCCGCCTTAGCACCGTCGCGGAGATGGGTGTGCCGTATATAGAAGTCTCGCGCGAGGACGCTGACTCTCCCGAGTCCTGGGTAATCGGAAAGAATAGTATGGAAGAATGGCGCCGAGAGGGAGATTTGAACTCCCGAGGGAAAAGTTCCCAAGAGCTTTCCAGGCTCTCGCCTTACCGGGCTGGGCCATCTCGGCTTCCAAGTTCGGGGAATAACTTGCCCTTAATAAAGCTAACTGAAGATCGGCGTGTCGGATGCCGAAGAGGCCACGCGATATCCTTCCTGAAATCCTCGATATGATGTCTTTCCGCCCTGGCTTCTGCGATCGTGTCGGTATCGAAGACGATGCGTGCGACGGATTCCTCGCGGCCGAGCTCGATCAGAGTGTTCCCGAGCGGGTCGTATGCCGACGACCCGCCGCCCATCTCCAATCCCGACAACGTGCCCGTGTTGTTCACATAGACGAGATACGACACGTTCTCCAACGCTCTTGCTGGCAGAACGCGTCTGAAATAGCGAAGGGAGGGGATCGCCGATGCGGATGCGCAGACCATGATCTCTGCACCGTCTAGAGCGCAGCAGTGCATGACCTCCGGGAAGAACGCATCGTAGCATACCGAAAGGCCGAACCCGATCCCCTTGTATCTGCCGATGGCAGGACCGTTCCCAGCCACGTATCCTTCCTCGGAGTAGAGGCCGAAGCGCGCCAGATGGATCTTGTCGTAGAGGACGTCCCCATCCGGGGAGAGGAACGCCAGGACGTTGCGCTTCCCGTTCTCTCCGGTCATCGCTGCACCTACGGCCGCCGCCTTGCCGCATGACCTGCAGGCATCGGATATCGTTCCGAGGAGCCTTTCGCAGTCGTCCGGCGGAGAGGACCCGTACCCGGACAGGAACATCTCGGGAAACACGGACACATCCTGATCTCCGTCCTCTATCGTCCTGATCACGGTTTTCGCATTGATCTCCGAATCGCCGATGCGCGGGATGAGCTGACATATGGCGATTTCCAATTTCATTACGGAGCGGAATGTGTTACGGGGGATAAACTATGTCCACGGGAAACGTTAACATCATTCCAATACTTTCTCGGACTCATGACAGTCAAGATTCCTCAGATCACGGCCGATGACGTCAAGGACCTCGTCGGCTTCATCAGGAGCACGGTCGATAGGATAGGATGCAAGGGCGTCGTCGTCGGATTGAGCGGCGGAATCGACTCTGCCACCGTGACGAAGCTCTGCGTAGACGCGATCGGAGCCGAGAACGTGTTGAACGTCTTCATGCCGTCCAGGGTGACGCCTGCTGAGGACTATAAGACCACTTCCGAGCTCAGTGCCCTTTGGGGAACAGAGTATCGTGTGGTGGATATACAGCCCGCCGTAGATGCCCTTGCGGCCGTCCTTCTTTCCGGGAAGGAGACGCCTCTCGAACGCGGCAACATCTCCGCCAGATGCAGGATGATCGTCCTATACAACCTGGCCAAGAAGAGGGACTACGTGGTCATGGGGACGTCCAATCAGAGCGAGATAATGATGGGCTATTTCACCAAGTTCGGAGACGGTGCCTGCGATGTCACTCCCATGGCCAATCTCTACAAGACCGAGGTCCGTCAGTTGGCGCGTCTGATAGGCGTTCCCGAACCGGTGATAGCCAAGCCTCCGTCCGCCGGACTATGGGAGGGTCAGACCGACGAGAGCGAGATGGGCATCACGTATGCCGACCTTGATGGAATCCTTTATGATCTGGAGCAGGACCGCACAGTCTCGCAGATCGCTTCCGATACGGGTCTTCCCGAGGACGAGGTCGTCAGGATAAGGGACCGCGTCCGTTCCATGGAGCACAAGAGGCTCCCTGCGATACGTCCTGACGATTTCTGATCGCACATCGGGCGGAACGGGCAGGAGGGAAAGCATCCTTCTGTCCGTTCTGTATCGATTCTCGGAACAGCCGAGAACCGTGCAATTCAATCTTCTTCTTTACGCTGCGGCGATGTGAAATGGATGCATCGCAGGCGGATTCATTTCTCCATCATAGTCTGAGTCGATAGCGACAAAATGCAAAATATGGAAGAAAAATGCGCCAAATTTGGAATTCTCGGATTGTCTTGTTATATCAAGGGGCCCGAATGGGCCCCCTAGAATCAGAAATCGATGAGACCCTTTGTAGGGCCCACATCGAACATGCTGAACACCAGACGATTGTCTCTGGTGATCTCGGTCAGATGGCTCCACCCGTCGCCTTCAACCCTTTCAATGTTGCTGAGGGATGACAGTAGCCCTTCGGGAGTGCGTCTGCCGATGTTCCTCGGCTTGTCCGCAGGCTTGATCTTCTTGTCATCGGCGACCTCTGCGATGCGCCTCATCATCTCGATCTTCATCATCATCGAGACCATCCTGATGAGGGTCCTCCCTTCTATGACGTCCCTGTCTCCGGATCTGGGAGTTCTCCCGTCGCCTTCGACCTTGTCCTCCATGAACACGTCCTCGATGACGTCCCGTACGGCATAGGAATCCAGTATCGCTGAGGCTGTCCTGTCCTCATCCGCAGGAGCGGCCATGATGAAGACTCCTTTGCGATTGGCGGCGAACGTGTGCGCGTTCTGCTTCACGGACAGATGCATCCCGTCGTCACACATCTCCCAATTCAGCATCTTGGCGTAGCATCCTGCAGTCCTCTGGAAGCTCTTTGCCGGATCTGCGGGCTTCGTCCCTTCGAGATCCTTGATGATCCCGTCGAGAGCCAGGTCCATGCCATTGATCTCCTCTGCGGCCGATTTCGGATCATGGAAGGCGAAAACATCCAGATAGTATTCGCAGGATCCATAGGACTCGTCCTCTTCGAGGACGAGTTCGTACCCGTCCGGATCCTCCCATACCGTCGCCCTATTGCTCCTGTTGACTCCTCTGCATCTGCGTAACCCGAGATGGGACTTCACCATGGTGTAGGAGGTGCCGGAATGGACCAGCTTGTGCTTCACTTCGCCTATATGCGAGATCAGATCG
>DATC01000109.1:13574-14757 GCA_002504495.1 Methanomassiliicoccaceae archaeon UBA537 | reverse complement strand
GGGATCTCACGGCGCGGTTGTCCGATTCCAAAGCGTCGATGCGTTTAGAATACCCGTCGTCATCGTCCGCATCGGACCCGTCGCGTTCCGCTTCCTGCCCGGAGCGCATCTGCTTCGCTGTGGCGACGAGGGCATCGCGTCTCTCCCTGAGCGAAGAGGACATGAGCCTGAGCTTGTCGATCTCCTCGGTCCTGCCTTCGATCTCGGCTGCGACCATGCGCCTTTCGACATCCGCCATCTCGTTGCCGATGTCGGAGATCTGCGCCGTGATGCCTTCCAGGCCGATGGGCGTGATCTTCGGTGCAGCGAGACCCGCGAGCTTCTCGGCCTCCTCGGCATCCACGACCTCGAAGGCGCCGGCGTTGTGGACGGTGGCGTTCATGCTGCGGGAGATGTCGGGTATATCCATCCCGGACGCGACGAAGGACTCCTCGATCTCTCTTCTGCGCGTGTTCATCGTCGCGATCTCCTGCTGCATGTCGGCGATGTCCTCGGCCTTCTTCCGGGCTTCCGTCGGATCCGCAGGCATCATGGCCTCCAAGGTCTTCATGGCGGACGTCAGCCTCCTGACCTCGTTGTCTATGAACCTGAGCTCTCTCTCGTACTTGCTGGTCGGCATCCTGTAATCTCCCCTAGGAACGCTCCTTGTTCAGTCCTTCTTCTTTTTCTTCTTCTTGGAGCTCTTCTCGCTCTGGATCGTGGAGACGACCTCGTCGTAGAGGTAGTCGTCGTTCCAGATCAGCTCTCCTATGCATTCGAGAGCGTACGGATCGTCCAGCAGGATCTTCAGCATCTTCTTGGAGCCGAGCGCGGATTTGCCGATCGAGATGCACATCTCCTGGATTATGCCGTCGCAGTACTCGGCACGGACGCTTTCAGCCTCCTGCTCGTTCTCCAGATCGTCGACGGAAAGGCCGTCGATGTACTTCTGGTAGTTCTCGGGGGCAGGAACCGATTCATCGTCGTCATCGATGCCCTCGATCACGGAATCGTCCCCGGTCATATCGGCGATGACCGTCCTGTACGCCCTGATGTCCGATCTCAGATAGTCGATGAGGGCTTGGGTCTCCGCTATGCGGGATTCCTTCTTGAAGCGGGATTTCGATTTCTCGAGGGCGGCGACCTCCGCCTCCTTGCGGTCGATCGCCTTGCGTATCGTGAGAACGGCGTCATCGATGGACAT
>DATC01000109.1:13393-13529 GCA_002504495.1 Methanomassiliicoccaceae archaeon UBA537 | reverse complement strand
ATACTGTTCTGTTCCAGGTCTTTTTCCTTTGCCATGCTTTGAATAAGGGCCGTCATCGGATATAATCGCATTTGATAGAACCAACCCAAATCTGATTTATCGGTGCATGACGTTGAACCCTCCGCATGGTCGAAGA
>DATC01000109.1:10504-13353 GCA_002504495.1 Methanomassiliicoccaceae archaeon UBA537 | reverse complement strand
AAGATCCCGGGCGGACGGCAGCATGATGAAGCACAGGGCGTTCGTCGAGACTGTAAGAAGCGGCAGTCTTACCCGTGCATCCGAGATGATAGGAGTCTCCCAATCCGGCATAAGCAGGATGATCTCCGATTTGGAGCGCGAATGGGGAGTCAGGCTTCTGGAACGCGGAAGAGGAGGCATAACGCTCACTCCGGAGGGAGAGAGGCTGTACCGCGCCTCGTCCAACCTCTGCGACTGCTACGACGACCTGAGGCGCACGGCGGAGGAGGTCGGCGGATCCGGAATCGGGGTCATACGCATAGGGACCATCTCCAGCGTCGCCACCCACCGTCTTCCTGAAGCCATAAAGAGGTTCAAGGCCCGCCATCCCGACGCGGGATACGAGATCCTCCTGGGGGACTATACCGAGATCGAGAGGTGGGTGCGCGAGGGGCGCGTGGACCTGGGATTCCTGACCTCCGACCGCGTCCAGGGGCTATCGGCAGAGTTCATGGAGAACGACGAGATGATGGCCGTTCTGCCCAGGGGCCATCCTCTGACGGCACCCGGATCCATCGGTCTGGATGACCTCTGCGGATTCCCGTTCATGCTGCTCGAACGCAACGGACCGTCGGAGGTATCCTCGCTTCTCGATTCGCACGGCCTCAAACCCGACATCGCTTTCACCACATGGGACGACTATGCGATCATGTCCATGGTGGAGAACGGACTCGGCGTCTCCATTCTGCCGAATCTCATCCTGAACCGCGTCCCCTACGATATCGAGATCAGACATCTCGATCCGCCGGTATTCAGACAGATATATGTCATAACGCGCGGAAAGGGGAGGCTGACCGCCGCCGCCAAGGCCTTCATGGCATATCTCATGCCGGAGGAGCGATATCGGCCGCTGCGTTGGTTTTAAACGTCCGTTGACCGTAGCAAGCATCATGGAAGGCCCTTCTTTTCTAGAGCTCGAAGCGAGGAGCGATCGCGGCGAACCGGAAGCACAGTACGTCTTGGGAAGGAGGCTCTACGAGGGGGACGGAGTGGAACGCGACATCGGCCGCGCCTGCGACCTGATACGTTCCGCTGCGGCATCCGGATATCCGGAGGCCCAGTACACATACGGCTTCTTCAAATGCTACGGGATAGGTTCGCCCATCGACAAGGTCGAGGCCATACAATGGTATCGGAAGGCGGCCAACCAGGGGTATCCGGAAGCCCAGTACGGTCTGGGATACATGTGCGACAAGGGCGAAGGGATAGCAGTCAATAGGATGGAGGCCGCCAAATGGTACATGCTCGCCGCAGACAAGGGCCACGCGGCCGCGCAATGCAACCTCGGGATCCTGTACTTCAACGGATGGGGCGTGCGCTTGGACAAGAAGGAGGCCCTCAGGCTGTTCACGCTCTCAGCCGAACAGGGCAATCTCGATGCCATGTTCAATCTCGGCAGAATGTACGAGACGGGCGACGGCGTCGAACCGGATCTTCGGAAGGCGATGCAATGGTACACGGACGCGGCCAGCAACGGTGACCCGCATTCGATGTACCTGATCGGGCAGAAGTACCTCAACGGCGAAGGCGTGAAGCAGGACCGCGAACTGGCGTCCAGGATGATAGAGGCTGCGGCGCAGAGGGGAGATTCCGACGCCCAGCTGTCGTTGGGGATGCTTCTATACTCGGGCGACGGCGTCGAATCCGATCCCATCAGAGCCGCCCGCTATCTGAGAGCCGCCGCGGAGGAATGGAGGCCGGAAGCCATATTCCTCCTAGGCATGATGTACTACAACGGCGACGGATTCGAGCAAGACGAATCCAAAGGGATCGGACTGGCCAAGCTGGCGGCCGAGATCGGCTCCTTGGAGGCCAGACTGTTCCTCCAGACCCTGGGGGAGCGAGGGGACCCCTCACCCCCAGTACTTGCGGTCGCGCTCCACGATCTGGATGGGAGCGCCGCAGTACGGACACGAATGGAATACGCTCTCGACGCCCATGGTGTCATCGCCCAGAAGGGCGGGACCGTCCTCCGATTCGGTGAACACCATGTACTGCTGGAGGAGATCGTCCAGCATCCTCTTGCAGCAGGCCGCCTCGACATCCACATCCGACAGCATCAGCTTCACGACGGGCCTGGACCTCAGCTTCGCGTTGCGTTCGGCGGTGAGCTCGTCGTCCAACCTCTGGGCGTCTATCTCCGCGCCGGGGAATCCCATCATCGCCGCATAGGCGAGAAGCCTGACGGCCTTCTGCTTGTCGACAGGAACCCCGATACCCTTGTCGTACATCAGTCCGAGATGATACATGGCCGACGGATCGAGCTCGTCTGCGGCGATGCCGAGGAGACGCGCGCCTTCCGCAGGTTCCGGATCCACGCCTTCGCCGGATGCCTTCAGGATGCCCAGCTCCCTCATGGCGGGCACATGCCCCTTCCCGGCGGCCTGTTCGAAGTAGCCGGCCGCGAGCACGGGATCCTTGGGCGCATTTGTTCCGTATAGGTGGTTCACGCCAAGTTGGAAGAGCGCATCCGCATCTCCGTTTCTGGCCCTTTCGAAAAGATCGTCTCCTGATGCCATGGATGTCGATTCTCCTGATTGTATAACAACTATGGCTCGTCACTCGTCAGACGGGATGCCGGCGAGAGCTTCCGATGCCTCGGATATCCCGTTATCGGATGCCATCTTGAGCCATTTGCGTGCCTCGGACAGATCCTTGTCCACTCCTGCCCCTTCGAGATAGCAGAATCCCACGGTCCCCATGGCAGTGGAAACGCCGTTCATCGCCGCCTGGAGGAACCATTCGAAGCCTCCTGCAGGATCGTACTGGAAGATGAGGTGCCCTAGCCTCTCCATGGCGAAGGCATCGCC
>DATC01000109.1:7358-10467 GCA_002504495.1 Methanomassiliicoccaceae archaeon UBA537 | reverse complement strand
TCCTCGGCCTTCTTCGGATCGATCCGGGCGCCTGTCCCGAACTCGTAGCATACTCCTGCATGGAACATGGCGTTCACGCTTCCGCCTTTGGCCGCCGCACGATACATCTTCAGCGCCTTCGTCTCGTCCTTCACCACTCCGAGACCGTTCTCGTAGAGGTAGGCCAAGGCGGTGCGGGCCTCCTGCTCCCCCTTGTTGGATGCCAGCGAGAGATATCTTGCGGCCTCCGCGTAGTCGCGTTCTACGGATACGCCGTCCATATACGCCAGGCCGGCGTACATCTGGGCCTCCGGGATGCCGTCGGCGGCCGCCCTTATGGCCAACTCGGCGGCGCGGTCGTTGTCTATCCCGTCGTACTCGTCCTTCATGTACAGGCTGACCATGAGAGCCATGGCATCGGTGTTTCCGAGATCGACAGCCTTCTCCAGAAGCGCGTATCCGCGTTCCTCGTCCATCTCCGTGTCCCATCCGAAGATGCAGGCCATCGCGAGCGCATAGACTCCTTCCGGGTCGTTCTCGGCAGCCAGTGCCTCCACCTGCTCGATAGACAGCTCCGCTTCCCCGTCAGTTCCATGGAAGATGAATCCGCGCTTCTCCATGCTCCCCGGAATACCGCATCAGATAATAACATCGATGGAGACGGAGCCTTCTGAGCTCCGATTCGCATCCCTTCCATCCGGGGAACGAATGCTCCCATCCTCTGAACTCGGCGTCATGCACCCTGCCTGTCGGCCTGTATCTCTGACGCAGATGGAGACATTCGTGATAGACAACATAGTCCAGGGCATCCGATGATACGTCCGTATCATCCAATGCGGATGATATCCCGATCGTTCTGAACATGGTGGCGCAGAATCCGACACGCCGTATGCTATCGGAACGTGTCCAGGAGATGTACGAGTTGTCTATGTCCGTCGGAGATATCAACCCCGATTCGAGCAGACGGTCCAGCGAATCCGTTAGAACACGATATCCGCCCACCTCGGAACGGGTCAGATTCCTGCTCCGCCGGATGTACAGGGGCCGCTTGGCGGTCACGAACGAATCAGAGTCCACGTATTGGATGAAGGAAGGCGGAATCTCCCAAGGCCTGCCGAGACCGCGTAGGACCATGCATCTCGACAGGTCGCCGAGGACATCCTCCGGAGCATCGATGAGATAGTCGGATATCTTCAGAACGGCTTTGTCGCCTGCGATAGACCATGCGTAGCAGAACTCCTTTCTGGAGATGAACTCCGCGTCGATCCGGGAGACCAGCCCCCTGCATGACGATTCCGCAATACGGACCAGCCGTTCATCGATGTCCATGGGCCTTGACCACCATGTCCTTCTGACGTCTTCTTCCGTCCATGGAACGGTCGATCCTGACGGGGTTGCCGTCGATATCCGTGCCGCACCACCACATCGCGGTCGAGTAGGAAGACGGAGTGGGCGTGAAGACCTGGACCTGCTCCGGGCGGGTGCGGAGCCTATGGGTGCAGAAATCCGACAGCCTCTTCATATCCGCCTCGGTGCACCCGGGATGGGCCGCCATGAAGTAGTAGGTGAGATACTCGTCCTTTCCGCAGCGCTCGGCCGCATCGTCGAACATGGCCTTGAAATCTACAAGCGTCGAAGATCCCGGCTTCCCCATAAGGTCCAGCACCTGCTTGTCGACATGCTCCGGCGCGATCTTCATCTGTCCGGAGACATGATGAGAGACTATGCGATCCAGATACCTTCTCCCGTTCCGTTCGTCGGAGAGTATCATATCATAACGGATGCCGGAGTTCACGAAGACCTTCTTGATCCCGGGGATCCGGGAGACCTCGTCCAGCAGCTCGATCTGGCGCGCATGGTCGATACGGAGCGACGGACACGGCTCTGGAAAAAGGCATCTCCTGTCGCGGCAGCCGCCGCATTCGGTCTTGCGCCTGCATTCGATGCCGTACATGTTGGCTGTAGGACCGCCCAGGTCCTGGATGGTTCCGTTGAACCTCTTCTTGGAAGCCATCCGCTCCACCTCCTCGACTATGGACTTCTTGGAGCGAGACACCACCGTACGACCCTGATGCAACGCGATGGAGCAGAAGGAGCACTGACCGTAGCATCCCCGGTGGGTGGTGACCGAGTTCTTCACCGTCTGCATCGCACGGACCTCGCCTCCTTTCGCATAGTACGGATGGACCGCGTTCTCGAAATCGGATCCGTAGGCGGCATCCAGCTCATCGGATGACAACGGCCATTGCGGAAGATTCTGGATCAGCCATCTCCCGCCGTGATCCTGGCAGAGAGGAGATGCGGTGACCGGATCGGCGTTCTCGCTGAAGATCCTGAACGCCTCCATGAAAGGGGCGCGGTCGTTGCGGTCCGATACTCTGGAATACGAGGGCAGCTCGATGCATCCTTCCGGCCTGGCAGAGGATGCCCAGCAGACGCCTCTCAGATCTCTCCAGTCCGATCCTGCACGGAGGCGTTCGGCTATCTGCAGGTTCGTCGATTCCCCCATGCCGTACACGATCCCGTCAGCCTTCGCATCGAGCAGGACCGACCTCCTCACGGAATCGGACCAGTAGTCGTAATGAGCTATCCTGCGGAGGCTCGCTTCCACTCCTGCGAGGAACACGGGCCTGCCCTTCGCATGCTTCTTGATCAGGTTGGTGTATGCGATGCATGCCCTGTCTGGTCTGCGGTTGTTGATGCCGCCGGGAGTGAAATCGTCCTGCTTCCTGAACTTCTTCGACGGCGTGTAGTTGGCCACCATGGAATCGACGCATCCGGCCGAGACGGACCAGAACAGTTCCGGTGTGCCGAGCCGGCAGATATCATCGCCCGAATCGATCGAAGGCTGCGCGATGATCCCTACGCGGAATCCATGGTCTATGAGCCAATGTCCTACCAGGGCGGTGCCGTTGTACGAGTTGTCGGTGTATGTATCTCCTGTAACCAGGATCACGTCGAGGGAGCTCCATCCTCTTTCTGCTACCTCCTTGGAGGTGGTCGGTACGAACATTCTTACTGAACCTTCAGTTCCATTAGGAAATCGTTCATCTCGAAGCCATGTCCTATATCTGTATCGGCAGTTCCGTATTGGACGAATCCCATGTGTTTATAGATCTCGATCGCGCGG
>DATC01000109.1:4821-7341 GCA_002504495.1 Methanomassiliicoccaceae archaeon UBA537 | reverse complement strand
TTTTCCTGTTCACAGTAAGACGGATAGCAGACGCTTCTGAATCCTTCGCGATACGCTTCAATTCATCAACCATGATGGAAGAGTAACCCTTTCCGCGAACACGATCGAGCAGATAGATCTTCGATAGGAACATGGAATCGCCATCCGCCCTGTATCCGCAATATCCTACAGGCTCTCCATCGACGGAGGCGACGAGATACGAATACCCTTCCTTCTCGATCTGCGTCTTGAGAGCATCGAACGATTGGAACCTCTCTAGCATATAGAGGATCTGGGAGTCCGAAATGATGCCCTTGAACGCCTCGCCCCAGATGGTCATCGCCAATGACGATACGGTCCTGATGTCCTGATCGTTCGTTGCAGGGACGATGGCGAAGCCGCGGATGCCGCGATCCAGCGACTCCGCATAGTTCTTGAGTCCCGGTTCGAAATTGACGCCGTACCTTATGTCCTCGGAGAGACTCCTCGTGTTCTTTATAGAACCCACCGTGAGTTCGACGGCCGCTTCGACCGAATCCTTCAGCGATGCGCCGCGTTCGCAGGAACCGACGAGGGCCGAGCCGAACACGTCTCCGGTGCCGTGATAGTATCCCGGAATCTCGTCCCTCATGACCTCTCCGGACTCTCCGGTCTCGAAATCCCTGAACACGGCACCGATCCTCCCTTCTTCGAAGCTGACTCCGGTGATCACGATGCGCTTGACGCCGAATTCCCTTCCGTGCTCCAGCATGGCATCTATGTACTCGCGGGAATAAGGCCCCGGCTTCCATTCCAGGCCCAGCATGAGGCACAGCTCTGTCAGATTGGGCATGATGACATCGGCCTTCTCGCACAGCTTCTTCATTCCGGCAGGGAATTCGGGGCCGAAAACAGAATACAGCTTGCCAGCATCCGCCATGACAGGATCGACGTATACGGTGGTCCCCTGATGCGACAGCTCATCGAAGATCTCGGAGACGATATCGATCTGCTCGAAGGAGCCGAGGAATCCCGTGTAGAACGCGTCGAAACGTATATCCAGGCTCTTCCAATGGTCCATGATGGGCCGCATATCGCAGGTCAGATCGCGATAAGTGAATCCCTGGAATCCTCCGGTATGGGTGGAAAGGACGGCTGTAGGGAGCACCGAGCATTCCACGCCTGCGGCGGAGATTATGGGCAGTGCGACGGTCAGAGAACATCTTCCGACGCATGAGATATCGTGGATCGCGAGTATCCTCTTGTGCTTCAATTCGCTCATACGCGACGAATCTTCGGAACGATATATAAGGTGAATCGGACCGGAGGCAGTTGGCCCCCCGTCGCCCAAACCATATACATCCTCCGCGATGGATGGCTCATGGAAGTCTCGGACAAGCATCTGGAGACGATGCTGGAGGATCTCAACGGCAGAGTATGCCAATTGGAGGACGAAGGAGATCCGCACGATCTGATGCATGCCTACGTCAATCGCGGCACGGTTCTGCTCATGATGGGGTACCGCACATCAGCGATGGAGGACATGGAGAACGCGTTGGAGATAGCCGAGAACCTAGGCGATATCGATGCAGGCACCTTCGTGCGCATCCATGCATCGATGGGATCGATTCTGTTCGACGAGGGAGACGATCCGTCAGAGGAATACTGGCTGGCGTCCACCCGCCTCAAGGAGGTGGGCCGCGATTCAGTCCATTTCGATGCGAGATCCCTGATCAGAACCTGTATATCCGTCGCGGAAGACCTTGTCGACAGCGGCCATCCTGAGGATTGCGATCCATTCCTTTCCAAGGCCCTCGAGGTCCTCTCCGGTAACGACCAATGGTCCCGCAACCGTCGTGTGGATGTATGGAACCTGTCCGGGGAGGCCGACGATGACAGCAACGATCCTGCAAGCGCCGTTTCTTCCTACACCGCCGCGATCGACGAGGCCGTATCTCTCATGAAGGACGGGATGCTGGAGGATCCGTCATCCCTCGTCCTGGCCCTGTCCATGCGCGCGGCGGCGAGAGCGGATCTTCACGATGACGAGGATGCCGTTTCCGATCTCGATGCCGCCGTCTCGTTGCTGGAAGGGATGCTCGAGCATCACGGGCTGCCGGATACCGAGCCTCTAGTCGCTCTGCATCACGATCTTGCCGGCGCCCTGATGCGTATCGGGAGGACCGAAGAGGCGGAGAGGCATCTGATCCGCGCCATGGAGATCGAGGTGAGCGAATCCGTATCCGGTTCATCAGGTGAACGAACGTGAAATGCTCGTAAATATCCGATGGACTTCAACCGTTCATGCTCTTCAAGCGCAGAATGCCCGAGAATGCCGATCGCACATGTGCGGTATGCGGCAAGAGGGAAGGCACGGTGCGTATCGAGGGAGGCTATGCCTGCAGATACTGCATCCCCCTCGATGGCACCTACGATCTTCCGACTGTCGACGAGGTTAGATCGAGGCATATCCGCGATGCAGAGATCCTATCGCGCATCGATGAATTCACCGAGACCTCATCCTACGGGGACCTGCGTTTCGATGACGCCCATAGGCTCTTC
>DATC01000109.1:3717-4780 GCA_002504495.1 Methanomassiliicoccaceae archaeon UBA537 | reverse complement strand
CATCCCCATACTCTCTTATTCCGAGATATCCGGGTACAAGATTCTTTTTGACGGAATGCCGACCGTCTTCAACTCCGTCGACGGAAGGCGTTCCGTCTTTAGAGCGGCGACCGATGAATCGATTCGCGCCCAAGCGAAACAGATCAACGAGATCGCTTTGGACCTCGATTCTTCACGTACGAACGTCGTCTTCGTGCGGTACGAGATCTTCGGACATAGACAGCGCATCGCCGATTCTCGCGCAGACTGTATACGGATGTGTCTGGATATCTCGGCGAAGCTCGATTCTATAGTCGAATCGAATATTCGTAAATAATAAAGTTGATATCTATATCACCTAAATAAAATGCATTGTGGTACGAATGATTTTCGATGATAACGACAAGAGGGTGCTTGCCAGATTGATTCTTCGGAAGAGCGTGGATTTCGCTGTGGCGGCGATGGAGATGAGATCCGGAAATATCAGAAGCAAGATCAAAGCGGATTATCTCGCCCGCCAGCTGGATGCGATACAGGCGCTCTCGGCGATAGCGGAGAACAGATTGGACGATCCCGATGCGTTGATATCATCGATAAGGAACAATCTCGTACTGCCTCCTGCCAATGCGATCGACGAATACATCGCAGGGCTTTCGGAAGAGGACCGCGAGGACAATGCGCATCTTCTGTACATGGCGGAGGTAATCGCTCCTCATCTTCCAGTGCTCGAACTGGCATCCCGTATCGCGACGGAAGGGCCGAAAGGCGGACTGGGGCTGAGGGATTCCGATATCAGAATCTGCAACGACCTCGAGACGATGCTGAAGCGCATCCTTGCAACGGAAACGGACCTCTCTGATGATGCGATGGATTACATCAGTGCAATGGAAAGCTCGTGTGAATCCATCATAGCGATCCGGTCGGGCAGATTCCCTTCTTCGACGATGCTTTCGGATATAATCGAGAAGCTGAACGATGTCGATTCCACGGCATTCGAAGCCTATTCATCAACATTCCTTTCCGATTATGATATCGAGATCCTGAAGGACTTCAACTCCAATCTGAGCAGATACGTCATCGCCAT
>DATC01000109.1:3110-3691 GCA_002504495.1 Methanomassiliicoccaceae archaeon UBA537 | reverse complement strand
TCTACGCTGCGATGATAATCTGTTCCAAAGAGCCGATCTATTCGAAGATCGGACACAAGAAGCCTCTCGAGCGCGATTTCTAACCACTTCGTATCCAACTTGCATCCATCTAATATAATCATATCTTCATGAAGCAGCAATGGATGAGATCGAAGTCGCCAAAAGCCTGACCCGTTCGACCATCGAAGTGATCGAAGACTCGCAATGCCTTTCCAACAAAGGGAAGGAGGTTCTTGCCGCTGTCCGCGATATGAAGCAATCCAAGATCGCCCAGTTCGAGTCAGCTGCTTCTTCGGGCAGCATCGATAGTGCTCTATCAGAGGGAATAGTCGGCTCGTTGGAAACGGAAATCGCCATCTGCGATGTTCTTCTGGATACCGATCTCGATAATGAATCCTATTTGGAAGCCGTCTTCGGAAAGATAAAGGATATAGTCCGTTCCGCTCCGGCACCGGGCAATCAGTTGTTCTATAATTCTGTCCTTTCACCGAATGAAGCGGCGCTGGAAGCTCATTTCGCACGTACCATCACCGAACTACAGAGACGCATGAGACGCTGATGGGCTTCAAGGCATATATCAG
>DATC01000109.1:0-3070 GCA_002504495.1 Methanomassiliicoccaceae archaeon UBA537 | reverse complement strand
GCATATGCCGATCATGGTCGATGCAGACAGGTTAACGAAGATAGCTCGGCGGAAGCTACATGAAATCGGAATTGCAACCGGACTTCCATATGATCCAGGGCATCTCTCCGAAACTGCTGCTCTGATTTCGTTTCTGGCAAGAGATCTCGAAGTCTGCTCTGCATTTATCAACTCTGATTCTGAACTCATCGGCTTTTCTGAACCAATAGACGTCAAACAATATCGTGACGATCTCGGAGATGAGGAGATCGCCGATGAAAAGTGGCTTGATTCTATAAAAAAACAATATGAAGAGGAGAATGATGCGATCCTGACCTTGATGGATGAACTCAGATCATGCAGGAGTTATATCGATAGTCTGACTGGAGCATTAGACTCCGCTAAAAGGGAGATAGGCTCATTGAAAGAAATCCTAGAGGAAGAAGGGATCCGTTTGGATTCACAAGATAAAAAGAAAACGGGAATGAACCCTCTAGCATGTTCATCCATATCATCATTCGAAAGACCGACCCCTCGTCTTAATTCTATAGCTCTCGGTGAACTTGTAAAGATCCGTGAGATGAAAGCTTCAAAAGTGGAACAATTTCAGATCAGGATTGCTGACGGATCCGTCGTGAGAGAGGTCGGTGAATCGATAATCGATTTCTTGACTGTAGATATCGGATTATGCGATCTGTTGCTGGCGATCGATTTCAATGACCGCTCGAGCGTTATCGAAGGCTTCCGCAGCATTTCCAAATTGCTTGCAGAATCCAAGCAGCCGGCACATCAGATGGATTACAGTCTATCCCTCAATTCTGAGGAATCGTTTCTGGAATTCGGATTTGCTCAGATTCTGAACAATGTTCAGATGATGATGGTGTCTGTGAAGTCTGAGCTTTAAAATCGATGATTACCAGGCTTAAACATGGGTATTTTCTTTGATACAACATTAATTAAGCTAGTAACTATATCGATAAAAATAATTATGAACATTCCCGGTGGAACGTGTTGAGAGTTGTAAACATAAAATAATAAAGCTAATAACTTAATCAATTTAATTAGTATTGAATGGGAATCATTATATGAATTTTTATCAAAATTTCAACAATTTATGTGTGTTAAAGTCTAATTGATAGAATAATGATGAATTTTGTCTAAATTTGAAAATTCCATGGTTTTTCGTAGGGTAGTTTGTCAAAGACGGCCTCCCGAATGTGTACTTGAAAATACCAATAAACAACATTTCACCCACATCTTTCTGTGCAAAACTAAATCCACTCGACAATTCGGTTTGAATAGATTAATATTCAAATATGAATATTTTAAAACAATTATATCACAACTTGATATTACTTTAAAATAATACTTAATAACGATATTAGTTTAATTAATTTTAATAATAGACTAGCAATAATAATCTTACTAAATCAAGGTCATGATTGCACTTCAGGGTCTTTCCGAGAATCACCGTGGATACAGTAGCTCCAATGAATACTCTGGAGAACAAACACATTCCAGAGTCGACACGGTCTTCGTATTCGTTGATGCAGGATACTGCACCTTATCCAACATGAATGAGCTCTTCAGGGCACACGTGAACTTAGTCCGCACCTGAGCCCTATCTACAAGTTGTTCAAAGATCGTGAAGAAACATCCGGATGCATGTACACCTGGAAACAGAACAGCCCACAACGGCAGGCTCGAGTACACACGACACACGGAGATCTGGCTGACGGACACAAATTCCAGATATGCCTACACCTGCACTGGTTCGATTAGAGAGACAAGGGAAGAAGATTCTGGCATCTGTTTACGAACGCAGAGAGTTTTAGATCGACGAACTCGATGAAAGATCAGAATCGGCAGACAGGTTTATTCTCGTCTCACCCTAAATTTCTTCCCGAGGGATGTCCTGGTTGTCTTGTATATGAAGCAGAGTGCGGAGTAGTTCTTCGATCTGGTGATCGGGTATACGATCCTCACTCCACTGAGAGTGCATTCTGAAAAGGTGATTAATGGCATGTTGATGTAGACCTTCATCACCTCATCTCTTATCAGATGGATCCAGATCATTCTGAAGGCACATCGGCCCCATTTTGCGCGTTCATACTGGCGCTTGATGCTGATTTGCCGATTTTTCACGGGAGGTATCGTGAAAATGCTCCGGATGCTAATACATTATGAGAATTGGCCTCGCCATGAGGATGCATATCTGCGTTGGCTGCGATCTCATCATCCGCCGTGATATCAACACGATGATAAGCATCCTTAACCGCAGGGGAACTGCCGGCAAAATCCAGTACAATCGTCAGATCACTCTATATTAGGGCACATTGAACGATAGAGTGCTAGATCGTCTTTCAGCTAGGGTTTAGTGAATAATTACAGCTTAGATTAATAAAGCTAATATCTATATCAATTAAATTATTTATTTACTAAATAGACAATTGATGTTTAACTAGCAAATTGATTTGGGGAGCACGATCCATCGTAGTTCATTGGAAGTTCTGAAAGGTTTTCTAGGACCTCTCGCTTTGCATGTCTACTTTATCACGAATTCTTGTCTCTCAAACAGAAAACATGGTTGTTGTTCTCCTTGATAATAATGTGTATTACCCCTGCTGATCGCCATCATGGAGCAACTGGAGATTCCGGTGTACCGCCATTCGAAGAGCAATCACGTGTACAGCTATCGCGTGAAGATCGCACTGTTGGTATTCAGGAAGCGTCTGAGATTGTCCTATGCCCAGTTCATTACAGACCTGCCGTCGTATCCGAACGTACTGAAGGCTCTCGATCTAGAGTACATTCCGGACAAGACCACGCTGATAAGGTTCGCCAAGGTCGTAGACCATGAGGACCTTCAGGCGGTGATATGCGCTTTCAAGGAGTTCGCCAAGAAGGACTGCGTGGTCGCGGTCGACTGCACAGGTTTCAGCATCTTCCTTAGGTCGGCCCATTTCGCCAAGAGATGCAAGGAGTTCGGCATCAAGAAGGAGCCCAGATCGTTCACCAAATCCTCCTTCGCCGTGGATACGGAGTCCCATCTCATCCTTTCAGCCAGGGTGACTGCCGGAAGAAGGCACGA
>DATC01000073.1:9253-9378 GCA_002504495.1 Methanomassiliicoccaceae archaeon UBA537 | reverse complement strand
CTCCAAGAAGATCGAGATCGAGGCCCGCGTGCTCGCCGACCTGACCGCGAACCACATCCTCCCCGTGGCCACCCGCTACGAGAACATCCTGCTCGACAACGTCTCCAAGATGAAGGAGATCTTCA
>DATC01000073.1:4157-9142 GCA_002504495.1 Methanomassiliicoccaceae archaeon UBA537 | reverse complement strand
CCGACGAGATGGAGGAGGAGTGCGACCGTCTCAACGCCCTCGACGACGAGAAGGCGAAGGCCATCGGATACCACGACAGCGTCACCGTCTACCTCGAGGAGATCAGGAGCCATATCGACGCCCTCGAGATGATCGTGGACGACGAGATGTGGCCGCTCCCGAAGTACCGCGAGCTGCTGTTCATCCGCTGATCCGAAGGGAGGGTGCGGGATCATGGAAGCGAACGGAGGGCTCTACGACCCCCGGGACGGACGCGACAGCTGCGGGGTGGGCCTCGTCGCCAGCATAGCCGGCGATCGGTCCCACCGCATAGTCGAGACCGGGCTGAGGGTCCTGGAGAACATGGCCCACAGGGGTGCGGAGAACGGCGATGGGAGGTCGGGCGACGGAGCCGGGATCCTGGTCCAGGTCCCGCACCGCTTCATAGAGGGCCTGGGGGTGCCCGTCCCCGAGGCAGGGAGGTACGGCACGGGGCTGGTGTTCCTGCCGAAGGACCCGGCCGCGGGGGACCGCTTCCTCGAGCTCCTCAGGGCGGTGTGCAGGCGCTACGCGGTGGAGGTCATCGCGGTGCGCGAGGTGCCGGTGGACCATTCCGTCCCCGGCCCCATGGCCCTGGAGGGCGAGCCCCGCATAGTGCAGGTGTTCGCATCCTCCTACGACTCCCCCGATACCCTGGAGAAGAAGCTCTACAGGATACGGAAGATCGTGGGCAACAGCGTGGCCGCGTCGGACGCCGAGGGGAAGGAGGACTTCTACATCTGCTCCCTCTCGACCAGGACGATGGTCTACAAGGGGATGCTCACCCCCGCCCAGCTCCGCGCCTACTACAGGGACCTGACCGACCCGGCGTTCGAGTCGGCGGTCGCCATGGTCCACTCCCGCTTCAGCACCAACACCATGCCGGCCTGGAGGCTGGCGCAGCCGTTCAGGATGCTCGCCCACAACGGCGAGATCAACACCATAGGGGCCAACAGGTCCTGGATGAGGGCCCGCGAGGGCGTGATGGACCCGGACGGGACGTCCGACGTGTCCGATCTGTTCCCGATCGTCCAGGCGGGGATGAGCGACAGCGCCACCCTGGACAACGTGTTCGAGTTCCTGACGATGGAGGGCAGGAGCATGCCCGCCGCGCTGTCGATAATGATCCCCGAGTCGTGGAACGACAGGAATCCGATCCCCGACTCGCTGAAGGCCTACTACGAGTACCATTCCATACTGATGGAGCCCTGGGACGGCCCCGCCGCGGTGATGTTCACCGACGGGAGGGTCGCCGGAGGAATGCTGGACAGGAACGGACTCCGTCCCGCCAGGTACGCCGTCACCCGCGACGGCGAGATCGTCATGGCCTCCGAGGCCGGAACGGTCCCCATCAGGTCCGCCGAGGTCGTCGAGACCGGCCGTCTGAGGCCCGGCAAGATGCTCCTGGTGGACATGGAGAAGGGCCGCATCCTCGAGGATCCCGAGATCAAGGAGGCGCTGGCCTCCGCGTACCAGTACAGGGACTGGCTGGAGAAGCACCGCCTCAATCTGGACGCGCTTTCTTCCGGAAGGCAGGTCGGACGCGACGTGGAAGGGTATCCCAGGATGCTCTCCGAGTTCGGATACACCGCCGAGGACTTCTCCAGGATACTGGAGCCCATGGTGTCCGCGGGCAAGGAGCCCATAGGCTCCGCCGGGTTCGACGCCCCGCTCGCGGTCCTGTCGGACCGCCCGCAGCCGCTGTTCGGCTTCTTCAGGCAGATGTTCGCCCAGGTCACCAATCCCCCGATCGATCCGATCAGGGAGGACCTGGTCATGTCCACGACCGGATACATAGGCTCGGTCCGCCAGAGCATCCTGGACAGCGTCCCGGAGCACATCAAGGTGGTCAAGGCCAGGCATCCGGTCATCACCAACAGGGAGCTCGACCTCCTCAGGAACCTGCGCTACAGGGGATTCACGGCGGTAACGGTCGACACGACCTTCCCGGCCTCCGGGGAGTCCGGCGTCCTGGAATCGGAGCTGGAGAGGCTCTGCAGCGATGCGGAGGCCGCGGTCGACGCGGGAGCGTCGTACATCGTCCTCTCGGACCGCTCCGTCTCCGCGGACCGCGCCCCCATGCCGTCCCTCCTCGCGCTGTCGGCGGTGCATCAGCATCTGCTGTCCGTGCGCAAGAGGATGCAGACCGCGCTCGTGGTCGAGTCCGGGGAGCCCAGGGAGGTCATGCATTTCGCGCTCCTGATCGGATACGGCGCGAACGCCGTCAACCCGTACCTTGCCCTCGCCGCCGTCCAGGACCTGGCCTCATCCGGGAAGGTCCGCATGGATCCCGACGCGGCCGAGGCCAGCTACCTCAAGGCGGTGGACAAGGGACTGCTCAAGATCATGTCCAAGATGGGCATAGCGACCATCAGGTCGTACCGCGGCTCCGGGCTGTTCGAGGCCGTGGGGATATCCAGGGAGGTGGCGTCCCGCTACTTCGGAGGCACGTCCTCCCCGATATCCGGAATAGGATTGGACGGGATAGCGGAGGAGTACCTCCGCATGCACCGCGCGGCATCCGAGGGCCGCGACGCCTCCGCCGACGAGGCCGGCGTGTACGGATGGAGGAAGGACGGGGAGAGGCACAGCTGGAATCCCGGATCGGTGAAGGCGCTCCGCGCCGCCGCGGAGAGCGGATCCGAGGAGGACTACCGCGCCTTCGCCGACGCCGTGGACCGCAAGGGCCTCTTCATCCGCGACTTCCTCGAGACGAGGCCGTCGGATCCCGTCCCGCTGGAAGAGGTGGAATCAGTCGAATCCCTGATGAGGAGGTTCCAGACCGCCGCGATATCCTTCGGCGCGATAAGCATCGAGGCCCACGAGGCCCTCGCCGAGGCCATGAACTCGATCGGGTCCATGAGCAACTCCGGAGAGGGAGGCGAGGATCCGTCGCGCTACGCGGACGGACCCGACGGAGGGAGGACCCGTTCGGCGGTGAAGCAGGTCGCATCCGGAAGGTTCGGAGTGACCGCCGCCTACCTGGTCGACGCCGATGAGCTCCAGATCAAGGTCGCCCAGGGTGCCAAGCCCGGAGAGGGCGGACAGCTCATGGGGTTCAAGGTCGACAGGATCATCGCGGCAACCAGGCACACCATCCCGGGCATAACGCTCATATCGCCTCCGCCGCACCACGACATCTACTCAATAGAGGATCTCAAGCAGCTGATCCACGACCTCAAGTGCATCAACCCGAGGGCGAGGGTCAGCGTCAAGCTGGTCTCCGAGACCGGCATAGGCACCGTCGCGGCCGGAGTGGCCAAGGCGGGAGCGGATGCCATCCTGGTATCCGGAGGAGACGGAGGGACGGGAGCGAGCCCCCTGTCCTCGCTCCGCTACGCCGGAGCCCCCTGGGAGACCGGGCTGGCCGAGGTCCAGCAGGCGCTGGCGGCCAACGGCCTCCGCGGAAGGGTCTCCGTCCAGGTGGACGGACAGCTCAAGACCGGTCGCGACGTCATCGTGGCGGCCTGCCTGGGCGCGGAGGAGTTCGGATTCGCCACGGCGCCCATGGTCGCCATGGGCTGCATCATGTGCAGGCGCTGCCAGACGAACACTTGCCCTGCGGGCATAGCCACCCAGGACCCCGAGAGGCGCAGGCGCTTCCACGGGACCCCCGAGGACATCGTCCGCTACTGGAGGCTGATGGCCGAGGACGTGAGGGAGAGGCTCGCATCCATGGGATTCAGGTCCTTGGACGAGATCGTCGGCAGGGCCGACCTGCTGGAGGCGGTCCCCGCCGAGGGCAGGGCCTCGACGCTCGACCTGTCTCCGCTCCTGTTCGTCGCCGAAGGGGAGAGGATGCACGGAGCCGGCCAGCCGTCCGAGACGGCAGGCTAGATGGATGCGCGCATCATCGCCGACTCGGCGGACTCGATCGCCACCGGGAGGCCGTGCATCCTGGAGTACGGGATAGCCAACACCGACCGCTCAGTCGGAGCGATGCTCTCCGGGGAGATCGTCCGCAGCGGACGCCGTCTCGCGCCGTCCACCGTGAGGTGCGACTTCAAGGGCGCGGCGGGGCAGAGCTTCGGAGCCTTCCTCGTCGAGGGAGCGGAGTTCCATCTCGACGGAATCGCCAACGACTACGTCGGGAAGGGCCTCTCCGGAGGGCGCATAGTCGTCAGGCCGGACGGGGACGCCCCCGAGGGGAACGTCATCGCCGGGAACACCCTGCTCTACGGGGCTACGTCGGGAGAGCTGTACGTGGCGGGAGCCGTCGGAGAGAGGTTCTGCGTCAGGAACAGCGGCGCCACGGCCGTGGCCGAGGGCGCGGGCGACCACTGCTGCGAGTACATGACCGGAGGCAGGGTCGTGGTCCTCGGACGCTGCGGAAGGAACTTCGCCGCAGGGATGTCCGCCGGCATAGCGTACGTGTACGACGCCGACGGTGACTTCGACAGGCACTGCAACATGGACATGGTGGAGCTCACCCCGGTGGACTCCGCCGAGGACGTCAACGAGCTGAGGGGCATAGTCCAGAAGCACGCGGACCTCACGGGCTCCCCGAGGGCCAGAGATATCCTCGCGCGCTGGGAGGAGGAGCTCCCGAGGTTCGTGAAGGTCATGCCGGTGGGCTACAAGCTCATGCTCGAGAAGGAGTCCGAGTGAGGGCTCCGGTCCGACGGGCGGATCCCCGTCCATCGGACCCTTTTCCTTTCTTTCTCCGATCCGTCCATTCCCCGATCCCGATGCTTCACGTTGTGAACATAGGACCTTATATCATTATGGAAGGTCGCATCATATGGAATCCGCGGGAAGGAGCACCGACCGCGAACACCGGCTCTGCGATTCGCAGTCGTTAATCCTTATACCATGCCGGCGAAGGGCCGTGACGCGCAGAGGATATGCCGAACGGCACCATGCTGCGCGGAATCCGCGCTCGGCGCGGAGGAAGAAAGATAGAATGAAAACGAAAAGCATGACCAGGGGGGGGGTTCAGACCTCCAGGAAGCTCCTGGCAGCGCTCG
>DATC01000073.1:0-4116 GCA_002504495.1 Methanomassiliicoccaceae archaeon UBA537 | reverse complement strand
TGTCGTGCTGGCCGCGGTTCCCGCGGTCGCGACGGACAGCGATGCCGCCGATCCCGTACCGATGACGTACTACGTCGACGGCACAAACGGGAACGACACCTACGGCGGAACGCTTGAAACCGTAAATAAAGATAAAACCGATGGGCCTCTGAAGACCCTCGAAGCGGCCAAGGACAGGGCCATAGCCTACACCGCAGGCATCGTCACCATCAAGATCCTCTCGGATCTGGAGTACAATGGAACGGAAAAGGAGATCACGTTCTCCTGGTCCTCCTCCAACGGATCCCTCGTGATCGACGGACAGATCGGAACCGGCGCGACAGCGAAGAACGCCAAGCTCACCGGATACACGCTCTACTTCGGAACCCACGCCAACGACATCACGATCAAGAACGTGGACTTCGAGAACGAGTCCATCCACGATGGCCGTGCGATCTTCGCCAACTTCGCAGGAACGAACTTCACCGTCGACCACTGCAACTTCAACTACACCGGAGGACTTCCGGCCGGAGAGAAGACCCATGCGCTCCACATCCACCAGTACATGGGCGTCACCGTCAAGGACAGCACGTTCACCGGGTACCAGAGAGGAGTGAACCTCGACTCACATAGCAATAACGCCGTGACAGCGGTCTTCGAGAACAACTCGATGACGCTCGCCACCAACGACGTCCCGTCCAAGGCGTACAACCTCTCCGGAATGAAGAACGCGAATGTCACCATCACAGGATGCTCCGTGGACTTCACCGGCAACGGAACCGCGGAGAGATACGAAATCTCCGTCGACAGCGGAAAGGCCCAGATCTTCAAATCCCTGACGACCAACCTCGACATCGGCAACCAGGCCGTGTCCAAGGTCAACGAGAAGGGCGGAGACGTCACCATCACGGACCTGGAGTTCACAGACGATGCGAGCCTCGAAGGCAACGTCATCGTCACCGGAACCGTCAAGGTCGCCGACGGCAAGACCGTCACCGTCGCGAAGGACAGCGTCCTGATCCTCAGCGGACCGAATGCGACGAACCCCTCCGGAAATGTCAAGGCGGCCGCAGGCGGATTCATCGCGAAGACCTCGAATGCCAGCAAAGTGACTGCGGTCAATACCGAAGCGTTCACTGTCTATCCCGACGGGATTCAAAAACTTGATGGGAATGTCGACTCCCTGAAGACCCTCAATTCGGTATATGCCGAGGGCCAGACCGTCGTAGTCACCGCCGTCGCGAAAGACGGATACAAGATCGACTACATCACCGTCAACGACGAAAAGGTCGACGCCAAGAACGGAGTCTTCTCCTTCACCATGCGCGGCGAGAAAGTCATACTCAACGCCGTCACCGTCGGAGCCTACTCCGCCAACCTCAAGATGTCCTACCTCGACGAGAACGGCGACAGAGTAACAGAGACCTGGAAAGTCATCAGCCCTCTTGCTCCGAATGACAAGATCTTTATGAGTGAGCATGTCCCGGATATGAAAGGCTACACATTCAGCAGGTGGTACGTCGATGAGGCCTGCTCGATTGAGTGTGGTCAGGAGGTCGTCGTCGGTAACAGCAACATCACGCTCTACGCCGACATGAAGGAGCTCTTCGACATCACCGTCAATGTCAACGACAAGACGAAGGGTACCGCCACCGTCGACACGGACTCCGCCGTCGAAGGAACCCCGGTCACGATCATCCTGAGTCCCGCGACGATCCCCGGAAAGACGTTCATCGTCTACTCCGTCATGGTCGGAGACGAGAAGCTCGAAGTCCAAAACTCCAACAACATGTACTTCGCGACGTACACCATCTCCGGGGACACCGTCTTCGATGTCGTGTTCAAGGAGACGTTCAGTGTCAAGAATGAAACGAAAGATACGAACGGAACCGTCACCGTTCCCACGGGCAAGGTCGTCGAAGGCGAGAAGGTCACCTTCACCGCCGTCGGAAATAACGATACCACCAAGAACATCCAGTACGGCGTCGACACGATCGAGATCAAGAACGGAAACCAGACCGTGCCCTACACCAAGAACGCCGACGGATCCTACTCGTTCACCATGCCTTCCGCGAACGTCACCGTCAAGGTCACGTTCGCTGCCGCGTACAAGGTGACGATCACCCCGCCCTCCGACAACAAGAATATCCTCACGGTCGCTCTCGAGGACGGAACCGCCGTCAAGAGCGGAGACTACCTCGTCAAGGGCACCAAGCTCGTCATCACCGCCGTTGCCGCTTCCGGACAGGGACTGGCAGCCATCAAGATCGATGGTACGGCCGTCGATGAGGACAAGATCGTCGACGGAAAGTACACCCACACCATGGGCGAGAAGGCCGTCACCATCTCCGCCGATTTCGCCCAGACCTACAAGGTCGAGGACATCAAGTTCACCGGCAACGGAGAGCTCGACTTCACCCTGAGCGAGCTCACCGGAATCGAGGGAACGAACCTCTCGTTCGGATACATCCTCGGAACCGACAGCTCGCTTCTCGGAGCGAACATCAAGGCGTACACCAGCGCCGATATGGCCGAGAAAGATCTGTACAAGGACAAGCAGCAGAAAGAGCTCGTCTTCACCGTGAACAAGGACGGAACCGTCTCCTTCTCGATGCCCGCCAAGAACATCTGGATCCTCGTAGAGTTCACCACCACCCAGTACACCGAGATCAAGACCGTCGCCACCAACAACGGTACGCTCGAGGCCTTCACCGACGCGGAGCGCAACAACCCTGTCGGCGAGAAGGGCGTCGTCGCCAAAGACGCGGTCTACTTCAGGACCACTCCCGGAACGGAATCCGAGCTTGTCGGAATCTCCGCCGTCTACATCAAGGACGGGAAGACCGTCTCCGTTCCGATGGGCAAGACCGCGGACGGAGTCAACTACATCGAGATCACCGCCGACATGGCCGACAAGACCGTCACGGTCACCGCCGAGTTCACCGCTGTCACCAAGGAGGTCACCTTCTCCGGCGACAATGCGACATTCGACGCATGGTACATGGTCGGAGAGGAGAGGATCTCCGTCAAGAGCGGAGCAGAAGTCCCCGTGGGAACCGAGCTCTTCTTCAAAGTCACTGCCAGCGGAGACAACCGCGTCGCATCCGTCAAGATCGGAACGACCGAACTCAAGGCAGTCGACGGAGTCTACTCCTGCACCATCAGCACCGATACGACCATCAGCGCGGACGTCAAGGCGCCCGTGACCGTCACGATCACCGTACCCGCCTCCGGATGCACCGTCGAGGTCACCGACGAGAACGGAGAGAAGATCGAGAACGGAGCAAGTGTCCCCTACGGAACCGTGCTCACCATCAAGGCCGAGGCCGCCGGGGAGAAGTCCCAGGCGAAGATCTCCGTCACCGGAGGAGTCTACGACTCGTCCGCCAACACCGTCACCGTCGGCGACTCGGCTGTGACCATCAAAGTCACCGTCATCGAGGGACAGAAGATCCTCTACCAGAAGATCGAGGGCGCCACGATCGCGTGCGACAACGTCGCCGCTCCCGGAGACACCGTCACCGTCAAGATCACCTGCGAGGACGGCTACAAGGTGAAGACCTTCACCGCAGATGATGCCACAGTCAAATTCGTGAGCAGCGAGGACGGCGTCTGGACCTACACGTTCACGATGCCCGCCAAGGACGTCACCCTGAACCTCGTCCTCGACGGACCCAAGGATGTCACCGGCGCCCCCACCGACGACGCGACGATCGAGGTCGACCCGAAGAAGGCCGGAATCGGACAGACCATCACCGTCAAGGTCACCGTGAAGGACCACAAGGAGTTCTTCGCCGGAATCAAGGTCAACAACGGAGACCTCATCAGCAAGGACGGTGCGACCGTCGAGGGAGACGTCTACACGTTCACCTTCACGGTCACCGAGACGATTTACAACGGAGGCGACAAGATCACAGTCGTCGCCAGCTTCCCCGACATCGAGTACAAGATCGATGTCGAGAAGAACGCCAACGCCACGATCACCGTCGACAAGGACAAGGCGAGGGAGAACGACAAGGTCGAGATCACCATCGTCGTCGCCGACGGATACGCCCCCAAGGACGTCAAGGTCAACGGCGCGACCATCCTCTCCGACAGCAAGAAGCTGACCCAGACCGGACTCAACACCTACACCGT
>DATC01000032.1:25190-26288 GCA_002504495.1 Methanomassiliicoccaceae archaeon UBA537 | reverse complement strand
GCTCCCTCTTCTTCTTGGGCTGCTTCTCGTTCTCCATCCTCTTCGTCAGCTGGACGATCCGGACCTCCTTCGCCTTGCGAACCCCGTTCCTGCGTATCTGCTCCGAATCCGGAGACAGAGAACAGATGCACATCGTAGGAAGGTCCGTCCTCACGTGCCTGCAGCTCTCCACCAGATCTTTCCGCCATCCTACCGATAAAGAAAGCGATAAAGCAACCGATAAAGTTAATATCAATCATATTTATAATTATATGATAAAATGCAGATAGAAGACATACCGAGATTCGAATTGACCAAGGATGTCTTCGATTCGCAGGTCAGACTTCAGATGATGATGGAGAGCTGTCGCGGCATCGAGAAGAAGCTGATGCTGAGGCTGGCGAAGACCTCTATGATACGCTCCGTCAACTCCTCTCTGGCCATAGAAGGCAACGGGATGAAGCCGTACGAGGTGATGGATCTTCTCGAAGGGAGGACGGTCATCGCTCCGTTCGACGAGCTCGTCGAGACGCGCAACGCCCTGGATGCGTACAGAAGGATCGACGAGTTCGATACATGGTCCGTGGAAGGCCTGCTGGAAGCCCACGATGCGATCATGTTCGGCCTCGTGGAGGCCCCGGGATTCAGGAACCATCCCGTAGGAGTGTTCGACGGCGAGAAGCTGATCTACAAGGCCCCGGACCATGGACTGGTAGCGGACATGACGGGAAAGCTCCTCGATTGGGGGAAGGAATCCCAGCTTCCTGCATCGATCACCGGCGCCGTCGTGCACTTCTACATCGAATCCATCCATCCATCCTTTCCCCGACGGCAACGGAAGGATGGGAAGGCTCTGGAACTCGAAGATTCTCCACGACTCCGACAGGCTGTTCGATATCGTCTCGATGGAATCCGGCATCCGCGACAGAAGAGACGAGTACTACGGGGTGCTGGAACGGTGCCAATCCACGGAAAGACAGGACTGCACGGATTTCATCGTGTTCTGCATAGACTGCCTGACAGATCAGTTCGGGAAGCTGCACCGCACCGACGATCCCGCAATGTCCAGGCTGCTGGATGCCATGACCGATGCCCCGATGACCTCCAACGAGATCATGT
>DATC01000032.1:0-25166 GCA_002504495.1 Methanomassiliicoccaceae archaeon UBA537 | reverse complement strand
CGATCATGGGTCTGTCGCACAAGCCGAGCTTCATGAAGACCTACATGGAACCGGCTCTGAAAGCGGGCCTCGTGGCCAGGACAGAGGACAGCCCCCGGAGCAGGAACCAGCGCTACCGCAGGCTCATAGAACGCCTGCGATGCGTGCCGGACGACCTTGTCCATGCCATCGCTGCAATCCTGATCTTCCACTCCGACCATCATTCCGACCAGCGCGGATCACACACATAGAGGACCATCAGAATAGAGGACGAACTCGAAGGAATCATGTCGCGCCATACCAGTGGATCTCCAGATAGCATCGATGATCCGGGTAAGCCTCGGATCGAAAAGACATCACAGGATCTGCAAACCTCCGTAGAATCATGATTCAGACGAGTCCCGCGATTCTTCCGCACATATGTGCAGTCGGGAATTAGTGTCAACTAACACTGATTTCCGACAATAGCATCACGGGATCAAAAGAGACCGAGATATGAAATCGACACGTTGGCCTCCTGTCCCATCAGGTTCCGATACCGAGCGTCGTCGGGAATCATCTTCGAAACATCGGGTATTCCGAGTAATTGCAATATAATCTGCAAATTGTGCACATTGATTTCTTATATGCAAATTTTGCATATAATACAACAGTTAAATATCCGGATTCCGATCGGCGATCATGGCGGAATTCGTAGGCCGTGAGCGCGAGATGTCCCGTCTCGAAGATATATGGGACGCTCCCTCCAAACGTACGGTGAAGGTCTTCGGACGCAGACGCATCGGAAAGACCCGCCTGATCAAGGAATTCTGCAGAAGCAGACCGTCGATCTACATCGGATGCATCAGAGGTTCGATATCCGACAACATACACGCCATCGTATCCGCGCTCAATCTCTTCGACGGCGGCGATCGCGACGATCCCGCATTCCTATCCGATGCTCTTCGGGAGCTCTCCATCCTATGCAGGGCGTCCAAGATCGTGACGGTGTTCGATGAACTCCCCTATCTCATAGAATCGGGACAGCAGACGGCTTCGATACTGCAGCATTTCATCGATGACGTATCGGAAAACACGGAATCCATGATCATCGTCTGCGGATCGTCCATCGCCATGATGAACCGCGAGACCAAGGACTACAACCGTCCTCTGTACGGACGTTTCGCCCATTCCTTGAAGGTGGAGCCTCTCACCATGGTCCAATGCGCCGCATTCCATCCGGATATGCCGGAAATGGACAGACTGAGGCTGTATCTGACCATAGGCGGCATACCGGAATTCCATCTGGACGGCAGCATCGGCACCTACAGAGGATACATCGAGACGCACTTCCTCTCGGACGAGGCGGACATGGCCGATGAGGCTGAGAAGCTCATAGGAGGGGAGCTCGCACCATTGGGAAGATACCTGTCCGTTGTGAATGCCATCTGCGACGGCAGCACATCGATCAAAACGATCGCGGAAAGATGCGATATGGAGAGGACCATGTGCTCCAGATGCCTGGAGGATCTCCGCAGGATCGGTGTCGTCGGCATCGTCAAATCGATGATGGATGCTCCGGAGCGTCCGGTGTTCAGGATCGAGGACCCGTTGGTGGCCTTCTGCCAGTCGGTCGTCAGGGAGTCGGATGCGTTCCTGCTGAAGGATCCTTCCGAGAGATTCGACAGGATCGAGCATAGGTTATCCTCTTTCCTAGGATCGAGGTTCGAGGACCTCTGCATGTCGTTCGTCATCGACAATTGGCGCTGCATCGATATCGGAAGATGGTGGGGCCCAGACCGCATGAAGACGGTCAGGGAGATAGACATCGTCGCCAGAATACTGGAAGGCGATACGGAGGCGGCGATACTGGGCGAGTGCAAATTCCGGAACAGGAGGATGTCTACAGGAGTCTTCAAAGAGCTGTTGGAGAATTCCGAACTCGTCGGGACCGATCTCACGCGCAGATACATCCTGTTCTCCGCATCGGGATTCGAAGAGGAACTTCATGATCTGGAATCCGATGGCGCTGTGACGCTGGTGGGTCCGGAGGAGATTATGAAATGGGGGTTGAAGCGAGGGTGCTGTCGGAAAGATGCCGCATCAGCGACGGAACAGACTCCTTCTTCTGGGTTTCGAATTGCGAGATTCGACCGGATGATAGCTGTCATATGATTCGAGAATGTGCAACGCCTCGTTCCATATGGGAACAATGCAATGGTGCAGATGGACCTCATACCCCTCAATGCACGAACAGTCTCATCCATAGATCAGGATCCTGTCTCTGAGAACTTCCCGAGTGAAGTCGTTGTCTTTCATCAATACGCTTGCGGTCATCGCGCCGACATCGCGTTTCAAGACGGCTTTGAGCTCGTCTTCGAAGTCGAATATGTCGAACGCCCTGAATCCGGGGCCGACCTCCACGATCATGTCATAGTCGCTGTCCGGGCGGTTGTCTCCTCTGGCACGCGAGCCGAAAAGATACACGGCGGTGATATGATGTCTGCGGGCGACCTGTCCGACAATAACAGACAGCTCTTCGACAGAGTAATCCCTCCTGAACGGATTGCCGAACATGATACTGGAATCGTTTCGGGTTCCAAATTGTCTCCGATCCATACCGAGGCGCGAATCCGCCAGGAGCACGGACCGTAGAATCTGTTCGCACATCCGGGACTGAAGGCCCTCGGATGTGCGAACAGCTGTTTTGCACGATATCAGAACTTCTCGCCGGTGATCCTCTCGTACATATCGACGTAGAGGGCGCTCACCCTGTCGATGATCTCCTGGGGAAGAGCGGGTATGTCCGGCTCGGGAAGACCCTTCTCGCGGGCGTCGTACAGCGCCTTGTGGTATCCGGTCTCCCTGTAGTACTGCCTGACGAACTCCTTGGAGAGCTCCACGATGTTGCCCTTGGCGTACTCCTCCGCGTCCCACCAGCGGTCCTCGTCGAGGGTTCCGAAGGTGTCGACCACCATGAGCCTCCTCTCCTTGTCGTAGCCGAACTCCTTCTTCCCGTCCACATGGATGAGTCCGCGCTTGCCGGCCTCCCTGGCGATGATCTCGTCGACCTTCAGGACGGTGTCCTCTATCTCCTTGAACTCGGCGTCGGAGAGCCCCGCCATCTTCTTGGCCTCCTCATCGGTGAGGTTCTCGTCGTGCTCCTCGAGCTTCGTGGTGCACTCGATGAACGGCCTGGGGAGCTTCTCCCCCTTCTTGACCACATGCCCTGCAGGGAATCCGAGCTGCTCGGGCGTGACCTTTCCGGACTTGAGCCTGTCGAGGAGGGATCCCGCGGCATAGTACCTGCAGATGACCTCCAGAGGAATCAGATAATTGGTGGTCGTCCCGTCGATCTTGGAGTAGTCGCGGATGACCCTGACCCTCTGGACCCTCATCCTGTCCTTGGAGGGCTCGCTCAGGTAGTGGTTCCTTATGCCGGCCTCGTTGAGGAGTCCGAACCAGTACTTCGCGGTCCTGCACAGGGTCTCGCCCTTGTGGGGGACCTGCGAGGGGATGATCTTGTCGAAAACGGAGATGTTGTCGGTGTAGGCGAACTCGAGGGTGTCGTCGTCCACCTCGTAGACCTCTTTGACCTTCCCGGTCATTATCTTCTGCATGAGGTCCGCGATTGGTTAACAGTATAAACAACCTTCAGACGGACGTTCCGCAGCCATCGGGTTGAACCTCGGGGCATCTCCCGATCGGTCCTTCTTCACGTATATCTTGTCGATGTTCTCGACATTGGACATGGCGATGATCTCCGGATCCGCCGTTCCCTTGACGATGTCGGAGCGGATGCGGGAGTAGTTGGGAATGGAAAGGGAATCGTACTGCCCCGTCTCCCTGAGACGGGCTATCAGAGCCGTCTTGTCAGAGGGCAGCTCCGCCTTCCTCTCGTGCCTCACGAGCAGCTTCCCCTCGGTCCCCTTCAGCGCCATGTATCCGTTGGCATCCGAGAACGCGACTATCCTGGCCTTCAGAGCATCCTGCTTCGCATCCAAGAGCTCGATCCTGTTCCTGAGGGCGCGCTTCTTCGCCTCCAGCTCCAGGTACTCGTCCGCCAGCGCGGTGCCCTCGTCCGCTCCGTCCCTGGTGGCCAGCTCGTGGAGGAACCTGAGGCATCTGGACTGGTACGGGCACGATCCGCAGTAGTCCGACTCCCTGGGAAGAGGCTCCTTGTCGGATTCCATCTCCTCCAGCATCCCGGACGTCGCCTTGGCCGCATCCATGCAGGCGCTGCGGTCCGCCGACAGCTGGGTGACCATCCTCTGGAGCAGGAACGCCCATCTCATGACTATGGCGGTGGTGCCGAGGTTGTCCATCGCCCACAGCGCCGAGACGCGCATGTCGAGATCCTTCCCGAGCTCCTCTCTGGAGAGCACCTCCGGGGAGATCACGTACTTGGTGAGGAACACGGTGGAGCCCCTTCTCCCGACCTCCTCGATGCACACTCCTATCTCCTTTCCTCCTGGAAGCTTCTGCGTCCCGGTCATTCCCGATGCAACTATATCCGCGGCGCCGTACGAGGCGGACATCTCGACGAAGTTGCGGATGCACTTCTCCCCCATGCGTATGCCGAGCATCGTGTCATCGTTGGCCGGATCGTAGATGCGGGAGGCGTTGGCGTCCCACCTCTCCCAGAACCTCTCCAGAATGCGGTCCGCATCCAGCCTCTGATGCATCACGCGGATTCCAGTGAACATGCCTACGGCCTCCTTGACGGAGATCTCGATGCATTCGGCCAGCGTGATCTTGTCGGGGAACGCCTCCGTCCTGTCCAGGCGATAGGCATAGGGGCATCTGCTGAACACCCTGACATCCTCGAAGGTACGGACCGCCATGGCTCCGTGATTGCATGGCGCGTATATGTCCGCTGGCATGAAGAGCCTCGCTGTTCAGAATTTATTGGATATATCCAATACAACCGGAATGATAGAATGGAGATCAGGAGGGACGTCTATCTGGAACGCCTGGAAAGGCTGCGCTTCAAAGGCGGTGTGAAGATCATCACCGGGGTCAGACGCGGAGGCAAATCGTACCTTCTCTTCAACATCTTCCGCGACCATCGCCTGGAAACCGGCATCAGGAGCGACCACGTTATCGCCATAGCGCTGGATTCCATCGAGAACAGACATCTCCGCGGTGCAGAAGCCCTGTACAAGGAGATCGCATCCCGCATCATCGATTCCAAGGAGTACTATGTGATGATCGACGAGATCCAATTGGCGGAGGATTTCGTGGATCTCGTCAACGGACTCGCAGGCAGAAGGAACGTGGACCTGTACATAACAGGAAGCAATTCCAGATTCCTCTCGTCCGATATCGTCACGGAGTCCAGAGGTCGCGGAACGGAGATCGATGAGAACACTGTTTCGGAATACATCTCCTTCCTCGAGGATTCGTTCCTCTTCGAGAGATCCAAGAGGTTCGACCTCAAAGGCAACGGATACATCGACACTCCCTCGAAGTACTACTCCGTCGATCTGGGATTGAGGAATGCAGGACTGGGATTCAGACAGAACGAGTACAGCCATCTGATGGAGAACGCGATCTACAACGAGCTCCGGGGCCGCGGCTACAGGGTAGATGTCGGCGTGATAGGCATCAGGGAGTACATCTCCGGAAGAAGGGAGTACAAGCAGCTGGAGATAGATTTCGTCGCCAACAAGGGGAGCGAGCGGATCTACATCCAATCGGCGTACAGGATGGACGATCCGGACAAGGCGGAGCAGGAGGCCAGACCGTTCCTGAAGGTGAACGACGGATTCAGGAAGCTCATCCCGGTCGGCGACGACGTCCCGGTCCATGTGAACGGGAAGGGGGTGATCATCATGAACGCCATAGACTTCATGAAGGACCCCCGGGAGCCTGGAATCGCTGCATCCGCGACCGTATCAACGGCACCCGTCCGGACCGCAGACGGAGCCTTCGGAGACGGAGGCCTCCTCATCCCTGAGCGCGGCTTCGACGACCCTCTCGAAATCGGATGCATCGACGCATCCCGGGATCCCGTATCTTCCGTTGAACACGAAGAACGGCACCGCCTGCACTCCGTAGCCGCGGGCCCTCGCCTCGTCGTCCAGCACATCCTGGGCGTACTCGTCGCTGTTCAGGACCTGCCCGACCCTGTCCGCATCCATCCCGGCGTCCGCGGCGATGCGTTGAAGGACTCCGTGATCCGCAAGAACCAGATTGTCGGAGAAGAACGCCCTGTAGAGCCTGTCGACCATGTCGTCCCCCATGCTCCTGCTGATGCCGTACGCCGCCTTCACCAGCCTGTGGGCGTCCATCGTGTTAGAGTTCCAGGCCGTTCCGTAATGGAAGTCGAGTCCTTCGGATGCCGCCATGGACTCGATGCGGTCGATCTGCATCCTCGCGCCTTCGACGCCCATGCGCTTCTCGTAGCTCAGGAGTATCCTGTGCTCCGGCACCTTCCTGGCCATCGGATTCAGCCTGAACGATCTGAAATCCAGTCTCGTGACGTCGTCCGCACCCGATTCGCGCAGGACCCTCTTCAATCTGGCCTCCGCGATGTAGCAGAACGGGCATGAGAAATCGGACCAGTACTCCACGATCATTCCGCATCGCCGTCCGATTCCACGGTCCAAGAAACCGCATCGATCCCGATCCTCCTTCCTCCGGACGAGGGATCGACGATCATGCGCACCGCCTCCGACGCCATGATCCCCGCCACGGCGGCCACTATGCCTCCGAGCTTCGGAGCACCGTCGGTCGATTCCTCCACAGGATACCTCTTCGGTCCCGCGCATACGTCCACCGATCCGATGTATCCGGAGCATCTGCCTCTTATCAGGGGGACGCCCTCCTCCCTGCACCAGTCCTCCAGGACCTTTCCGGCGGACTCGTCCCCGGTGCAGTCCAGGACGACCGCGGATCCGGAGAACATCCTGACGTTGTCCGGACCCACAGGCTCCGCATGGGCCTGAGCCATGACAGAGTAGTTCAACGCGAGCGCCCATTCGGCGGCTATCGCGGCCTTGGGGCGCATGTCCCCCGGCGAATAGATGAACTGGGTGTTGAGCCCCGGGATCTCCGGGAATCCGCCGTCACACAGGACGAAGTCCAGTGCCCCTGCCTGGACCAGGGATGTGAGCGCATCCACGCCGAGGCCTCCGCATCCCGCTATGCCGATGCGCGAGGACATTATCCTCTGCTGCCCGTCCTCCCCTATCATGGGGACCTGCCTATCGAATCTGCCGTTCATAGTCTTCCATCCAGCATGTCCTTCATCATAACTAATGCCGCGGAGACCGTCCTCGACCTGACCGCCTCCCTGTCGCCCTCGAACCGATTCCTCGAAGCGACGACGCGGGGCCCGTCCGCCACGGCGATGTAAACCAATCCGACCGGTTTCCCAGGCACGGCTCCTCCGGGACCCGCGATCCCCGTCACGGCGATCGCCGCATCGGACCCGAAGAGACGCGTGGCTCCCGAGGCCATCTCCAGCGCGGTCTCCGCGCTCACGGCTCCGTGGGCCTCCAGAGTCTCCCTCGAGACCCCCAGGAGCTTCATCTTGGCATCGTTGCTGTACGTGACTGCCGAACCCAGGAAGAACGATGATGCGCCCGGAAGAGAGGTGATCTCCCCTCCGATGAGTCCTCCAGTACAGGATTCGGCGCAGGAAAGCGTCATCCCTCTGGCACGGAGCTCCTCCGCCAGATCGATCGTCTCAGAGAGCACCGGAATCGCTCCTGAACGTGGCGGCGACTCTCGCTACGCCGTCTATCCCATCGACGACCTTCGCCACAGCGGGAGGCACCAGGGGCCTCCAGTCCTCTCCGGCCACCATCCTCCTGCGGATCTCGGTGCCGGAGTACACCTCGCGATTGTAGATCGGGGAATCCCTGACCTCGTATCCGGACTCCTCGAAGAGCCTGCGCGTCATGGGATTGTTGGTGTACACCCTTCTGAACGGAGGACACATGGACTCCGTATGGGACACCCAGACGGAATAGCGGTTGAGATCCTCCACGGGGACTATGCTGTAGTCCTCCACCCCGGCCTCGGATAGAGCCCGGTCTATCATCAGATAGCGCTCTCCGGCCGTGAACGGATTCTCCTTGAGATGGGACAGCTGCGCGCTCCCTATGCC
The DNA here is from genome assembly GCA_002504495.1 of Methanomassiliicoccaceae archaeon UBA537. GTDB lineage: Archaea > Thermoplasmatota > Thermoplasmata > Methanomassiliicoccales > Methanomethylophilaceae > Methanoprimaticola. The sequence continues at coordinate 17,092 of DATC01000032.1, read as the reverse complement.
AACTATGAGATGGTCCGATTCCTCGGCGCACTTCATCAGGACCTCCATGTGGCCGAGATGCAGTGGCTGGAACCTGCCTATGACGAGCGACCATCCGCGGTAGTCGTCCTCCATAGTCGGAGGATGCAGAGGTGCCTATAAAAAGAGAAGGAAGAGGCCCCCTTCCGGGGGCGCTGTTTCAAGATCGCTGGGCCGCGGGAACGGCGCCCGACTCCTCGGTCGGAGTCTGGACGGGCGCCTCCTCGACGGGAGCGGAGCGGATCTCCACCTTGGGAGGCTCGAGCTTCTCGACGGTGGACTTCCCGTCCTCGGTGAGCGGGAGCAGCTTCTCGAGGTACTGCTCCTTCTTGGGGCAGTCCTGGAACGCCATCTCGAACACGTCCCTGAGGTTGCGGACGGTGTAGATCTCCATCATGCCGTAGTACTTCGTCTCGATCATGACGTCCTTGGCGTTCTCGTAGGGTATGATCGCCATCTTGATGCCGGATTCGGCCGCGGCCTCGAGCTTGGCGGTCGCTCCGCCTATAGGCAGGACGTGGCCCCTGACGTTCAGGGATCCCGTCATCGCCATGTCCTGGCGGATCGGGATCTCCTCGAGAGCGGAGATTATGACGGTCGCCATTGTGATCGACGCGCTGTCTCCGTCCACTCCGTTGTAGGCTCCAACGTACTGCAGATGGATGTCGTGCTCCGAGAGGTCGGTCAGCGTGTACTTCTTGATCACCGCGGAGATGTTGTCCACGGCCTCCTTGGCGATGTCTCCGAGCTTTCCGGTGGCGACGATCTTACCGCCCTTCTTGTTCATGGCGGGAGTGACCTCGGCCGCCAGAGGCATTACCATTCCGGACATCTCGGACGTGTTCTCGCTGTTGCTGAGGACGGCGAGACCGTTGATCATCCCGACCTCGTATCCCGTGTTCTTGAACAGCTCGTACCTCTTGAGCGATCTGATGCTCTCGTCGGCGATCTGCTGCTCCAGGCTGCGGGCGGTCCTCCTGGCGAGAAGGACGTCCTCCTTCGTGACGAACTTGGCGTTCTTCTGCTTGGCCATGTCTCCGGAGATGCGGACGAGTCCTCCGAGCTCCCTCATCCTGAGGGTGAGCTCCCCCTTCCTTCCGGAGCGGCGCTGGGCCTCCCTGATGATCTCTCCGACCGCGAACTTGTCGAAGTGGGGGATCTTCCCGTCCTTGCGGACCTCCTGGGCGACGAACCTGACGATGTCCATCCTGTTGGCATCGGTATCGGGCATGGTGCTCTTCATGTACACCTCGTACCCGTATCCGCGTATCCTCGATCTGAGAGCAGGGTGCATTCCCTGGAGGGCATCCAGGTTGCCCGCGCAGACGAGGACGAAGTCGCATGGGACCGGCTCGGACTTGACCAGGGCTCCGGATGAGCGCTCGGACTGTCCGGTGATGGACATCTTCTTCTCCTGCATGGCGGTGAGAAGGGCCTGCTGCGACTCCATCCTCAGCATGTTGATCTCGTCGATGTACAGGACTCCCTTGTTGGCCTTGTGGATGGCTCCGGGCTCTATCCTGTCGTGGGACGGCGTCTCCAATCCTCCGGACTGGAACGGATCGTGCCTGACATCTCCAAGAAGGGCGCCTGCATGGGTCCCGGTGGCATCGACGAAAGGTGGCATGTCCCCCGGATCGTGGCCCACCAGGAGCTTGGGGACGATGATCGTGTCCCCCCTCGGCTGACCGGGGGTCCTGAAGAGCATCATTATGATCATGGCTCCGAACAGCGCGACGAGGGCGATGGTGAAGTTGCCGAACAATATGGATGCCAGCAGGCCCAGGATGATGAGCGCGATGCATGCGTAGACGTAGATCGTGTTGCGCTGGTTCCTCTGCGCGGCGGCTGCGGCCTTCTGCTCCGAGACGACGGCCTTGCCCTTCCCTGCGGGGAATACCCTTATGCGCGGCTCGTTGAAATCCTCCGGATTATGATAGGCGACGATGTCCTGGAGATCCTCCTTGGGAAGATACTCCACCATGGAGTTGGCGAGCATGGACTTCCCGGTTCCCGGTTCCCCTATGAGCATGACGTGCCTCTTCTGGAAGGCAGCCTTCCTCATGACATCCACCGCCTCCTCCTGTCCGATGACGCGGTCGGCCATCAGCTCGGGGATCTGTATGTCCTCAGTGGAAGCGAACGTCTGCTCCTCCGCCCATTCATCGACGGATTTGGCGGACAGTCTGACCTCCTTTGAATCCTCGGCAGTCATGTGTTCCTCCTGTAATCCTGTGTTTGAACCTGTATATATACATGATTATCAATGCCACCGCCTCATACATCTCCGACGCGCACTGCGCGCAGGAGCGCGGCTACGATTATCGCCGCGACGACGGCTCCGAATATGTAGACCCCGTACTTGTCGAGGAAGCTGGGCTGATCCTCGGGCCATTCGATTCCCGAAGAACTGAGGGCCGGGGCCGACAGGGACACGCCGTCCCAGAATCCGACATCCGCGGCATGGGTGGACCCGCAGCGGACGGCGGCGTCGCCGATCGATATCTTGGTCGTCGTTCCCGCCAGAAGGCAGTTGTTGTGATCCGAACCGTTCATCGTTGCATCGGCGGCGTACCATCCGCCTTCGTACCTGATGCAGTTCCAGAACCCTTCCTCGGTATTGCCGTCGACATCCTTCATGACGGCTCCGTTCACGGTCATGGCATCCACGCCGTTGGCCGCGCAGAGAGCTGTGAAGGCCGCGGCGACTCCGGCGGACGATGACCTCCTGTCGACCAGCGCGTCGTGGATGTTCGAGACCTCTCCTTCGGAATCGGACTCGATCTTCACGCCGCGGAGGATGTCGTTGATGGACCGGACCTTGTCCTGGACGGTCTCCCCTCCGACCTCCGCGATCTTCTCTTCGACCTCCTTCATGGCGGCCTTCATCTGCTCCGGCGTCCCGTACTCGGAGGGAGCCGAGAGCGAGAAGGACACGGACACGAGCACCTTGTACTCGTCGTCCCCGACGGTGCCGGTCGTGGTGGATATCTTGACATCGACGCCGTCGCGCGTCGGAAGATCCCAAAGCCAGATGGGCGTCGGATCCGTCAGGTAGAACGCGGTTAGAACGTCCCCTACCATGGATTCCGCATAGGAATCGGCATCGTCCGACGGATCCAGGATGACCGGCACCTTCAGCGCGAAGGAGAACTTCGCCTCCGCTACAGGGTCCTCGGCCAGCTCGGAGAACCTCGACTCCAATTGCGAATAGACATCCCGACCGTTGCCGTCGAGCTGATCCTTGTATGTGCCCGACGGAGAAGCATCGGCATCCGCGACCGCGACGCCCAGCGCCACGACCGCGATGCAGACGACGGCGAGCACGGAGAACGCCTTCTGACTCATCTGCCTGCGGTGATGATGCGGTTCTTCTTAAACGTGTCCGCAGACGTCTCGGAAGTCCCGACAATCTACATATTGGGCCCGCGCATCCGTGCGGGCATGAGGATAGACGAGCTCGACGTGCCCGACGCCGTCGCCGATGCGCTGACATCGGCCGGATTCAGAGAGCTCCATCCGCCCCAGGCGGAGGCCATACCTCTCGCGCTGGAAGGAAGCAGCGTGGTGGCCGCGATACCGACCGCCAGCGGGAAGTCCCTCATCGGGATCGTGCCCGCTCTCAAGATGCTCGCCGAGAAGAGGGGCAAGGTCCTCTACATCGTTCCTCTGAAAGCCCTCGCGGCGGAGAAGGCCGACGATTTCAGAGCATTCGGCGACGTTCTCGGATTCAAGGTCCATATGAGCACGGGCGACCTGGATTCCGAGGACAGGGGACTCGAGGATGCGGACGTCGTCATCGCCACCTCCGAGAAGACGGACTCGATGATCCGCCACGGGAGCGGATGGATCGACCGCATAGGGCTGATCATCGCGGACGAGATACACATGATCCATGACGCGGGCAGGGGGCCCACGCTCGAGGTTGCCCTCACCAAGCTCATGAGGAAGCTCCCGGACGTGCAGGTGATCGCCCTCTCCGCCACCATATCCAACGCCAGGGACATATCCAACTGGCTGAAGGCCCGGCTGGTCACCAGCGACTGGCGTCCCATCCCGCTGCGCGAGGGCGTGTTCCTCGCAGGGAGGATACTGTTCGACGATGCGAAGACCGTGGAGGTGCCGAACAAGGACGACGCGGTGGAGTCTCTTGTCGTCCAGACCCTGAAGGACGGGGGCCAGTGCCTCGTCTTCGTGAATTCCAGGAGATCGACGGAGGCTGAGGCGAGACGCATCTCCGACGCCGTCGCATCCGTATCGCCCAATCCTCTCAACCCGCAGGAGATCGCGGTGCTCCAAGGAGGAGCCGAATCCACGGATCTGGGGATCAAGCTCGCATCGTGCGTCGCCAAGGGAGTGGCGTTCCACAATGCCGGACTGACATACGCCCAGAGGAGGGCCGTCGAGCAGGCGTTCAAGGCCAGGAGGATCAAGTGCATCGTCGCCACCCCCACTCTGGCCGCCGGGATCAACCTGCCCGCCAGAAGAGTGGTCGTCAGGGACACCACCCGCTTCGAGAACGGAGGGACCGTGCCCATCCCCGTGATGGAGGTCAAGCAGATGTGCGGACGCGCCGGGAGGCCGGGCTTCGATCCGTACGGAGAGGCGGTGCTGATAGCCAAGAGCGAGAAGGACCGCGACCATCTGATGCGCGACTACGTGGAGCATGAAACCGAGAGGATAACATCGAAGCTGTTCTCCGGGAACATCATCAGGACCCATATCCTGGGAGTCCTAGCCACCGGGGATGCCGATTCGGAGGAGGGCATAGTGGCCTTCATCAGGGACACGTTCTACGGCGCCACGTCCCAGATGTTCGGCGTGGAGAGCGTGGTCGAAGAGGTCGTGGACTTCCTGGAGCACGAGCAGATGGTCCGCCGCACAGGAGACAGGATAGACGTCCTGCCGTTCGGGAAGAGGGTGTCTGACCTGTACATAGATCCGGTATCGGCATCAATGCTACGCCGGGCCGTGGAGAGGATCGACGAGGACACGTCGGTCCTTCCGATGCTAGTCGCCGCCGCCATGACCCCGGACGTCATGGGGATGTACCCCAAGAAGGCCGACGCCGAATGGCTCAAGACGCTCTACGAGGGCCTCGAGGACAGGCTCCTGCTCGATCCGGATGAGCTGGAGGACTACATGTCCGAGCTGTTCTACAGCGACCTCAAGGTCGCGGCGATGGTGGACGAATGGATCGAGGAGGCTCCGGAGGAGGCCATAACCAAGAGGATGGGCATAGGCCCCGGCGACATCAGATCCAGGATGGACATGATGGACTGGATAGTCTACGCCATGGGCGAGATAGCCTACATCTTCAATCCCCCGGCCATCCGCAGGATACGCCCGCTCTCCGTCAGGATCAGATACGGGGTCAAGGAGGAGCTTTCCGATCTGGTGTCTCTGAAGGGAGTCGGCCGCACCAGGGCGAGGATCCTCTTCGACAGAGGATACCGCGACAGGGACTCGATCTCCTCCGCGGACGAGCATGAGCTCGCATCCATACCGGGCATAGGGCCGGCCCTCGCGTCCTCCATGAAGAGGCAGACGGGGACAAGGGCTCCGGAGGCGCATTGGACTCCTCCCTCCGAAGAGGAGGAGCTCATCGACGAGATGGCGGCAGCCTACGGTGAGGAGCCGGCAGGCGACGACAAGAGGGATAGAAGAAGAAAAGAGGAGGAGACCGGCCCGAAGCAGGCCAGCCTCCTTGATTTCCGATCACTCGGAGAGGATGCGCTCGACCTCGGAGACCGAGTTCGCGCAGCTTATGGGCTTTCCGCAGTTGTTGAGGATCGTATCGGGGTCCTTGAGCCCGTTGCCGGTGCAGATGCACACGACGCGCTCGTCCCTGTCGATCACTCCCTCGGCGCGGAGCTTCTTGAGTCCGGCGACGGACGCGGCGGAGGCGGGCTCCACGCAGACGCCCTCCTTCCTTCCGAGCAGCTGCTGGGCCGCGATGATCTCCTCGTCGGAGACGGTGGCGGCGTATCCGCCGGTGGAGTAGATGGCCTTGAGGGCCTTCCTTCCGCTGATCGGGTTCCCGATCCTGATGGCGGTGGCTACGGTCTCGGGGTTGTGCTCCGCGACGAAGTCCGACGTCCTGTGGGCGAATGCCTTGGCGATGGGCGCCGCGCCCTNNGCCTTCAGGGCCTTCCTTCCGCTGATGGGATTCCCGATCCTGATCGCGGTGGCGACCGTCTCGGGATGCTCCTCGGGGATGAAGTCCGCGGTGTGGTGGGCGAAGGCCTTGGCGACCGGGGACGCGCCCTCGGCCTGGATTCCGGTCAGCATGGGCACCTTGTCGATCCATCCGACCTCCTGGAGCTCGGTGATGGCCTTGTAGACGGCCCAGATGTTGGCGGCGTTGCCGACGGGCAGGATGATCCTGTCGGGGACGTTGTACCTCAGCTGGTCCATGATCTCGAACAGGACGGACTTCTGTCCCTCGGGCCTGTAGGGGTTGATGGAGTTGAGGAGGTACAGCTTCCTCTCCTCGGACATCCTTCTCGCCAATGCGAGCGCGTCGTCGAAGTTCCCGTCGATGGAGAGGACCTTGGCTCCGAAGAACAGGGCCTGGGCCAGCTTGCCCATGGCGACCTTTCCGGAGGGGAGGAACACCGCGCACTTCATTCCGGCCTTCGCAGCATATGCGGACAGGGCAGCCGACGTATTCCCGGTGGAGGCGCAACCGACGATCTTGGCCCCGAGCTCCTTGGCGCGGGAGACTCCGATCGTCATACCGCGGTCCTTGAAAGATCCGGTGGGATTCAGTCCCTCGAACTTGACGAAGGACTTGGGGACTCCCACGGCCTCTCCGAGCGCAGAGGTGGAGTACAGAGGGGTTCCGCCCTCCTGGATCGAGACCTTGTGGGCCGGATCCACGGGCATGAACGGAGCGTATCTCCAGACGCCGATGGGCTCCGAACGGAGATCCTCCGGCTTCATCTCCTTGACGGGCTCGAGATCCATCTTGACCGTCAGAAGCCCGCCGCATCTGGGGCATGTGTTGACGAACGGGTCGTCGACCTCTGCTCCGCAATCCCAGCAAATCACCTTGTGTGCCGCCATTTTCAGATCCTCCTGCAACCGGAGCCGGGCTCCGTGATCCAGGTATCGCACTTCATGCCGTGCTCCGAGTACACCTTCTCGATGCTCTCGGCTATATGCTCCCCTTCGTGGGAGTTCTTGTTGAAGAATGAGATTATGCAGGGTCCGGAACCTCCCAGGAAGGAGGCTATGGCCCCGTTGGACATGGCCGCGGACTCGGCCTCCTTGATGTAGGGGACGAGCTTGGACCTCGCAGGCTCCGAGAACACGTCCTTGACGGACCTTCCGATGAGGCCCAGGTCGCCGGTCATCATGCCGTAGACCATCGTGGAGGAGTTCCCGATGTGGTAGACCATGTCCTTCACGGAGACCTCCTTGGGCAGTATGGCCCTGGCCTCCTTCGTCGGGACGAGGACGTCGGGCATCGCGATGACGATGCCTAGATCCGCGGGAGGCTCTATCCTGACGACCTCGAACGGCTCGTAGGAGCGTATGATGGTGAACCCTCCCAGGACGCAGGGGGCGACGTTGTCGGCATGGAATCCGCCGGACGTCACGTCCTCCGCCTTGGCGGCGCACAGGACGACCTCGGTCGGAGTGAGCTTCTCCCCGCAGAGGATATGGGCGAGATACGCGCCTCCGGCCGCGGACGCTCCGGAGGAGCCGATTCCGCTGCAGGGCCTTATGCCCTTCCTGATCCTCAGCTCGATCCCGAAATCGGCTCCGCATCTGCGGAGGACCTCCGCCGCGGCTATTCCGACCGAATTCTTCTCGGGATCGGTCGGTATGCTCTCGGAACCGGGGCCGCTGACCTCGGATATGACTATGCCAGATTCGATCCTTCTGCCCTCGATCGTGTCGAAGGGCTCCTTCAGAGCCAATCCGAATACATCGAAGCCCGCGCCGATGTTAGAGGTCGTCGCCGGGGCCGCCACGCGTATCCATTCGTCGGTCATTTTCTTCATGCGACCGTACAGATGCGCATGATAAAAGCGTATCGAGAGCACTCGCATCGATGGAAAAAGAGCGTCCGCACGACAGAATCCCCGACGCCGTCAACACGGGCGCATTGACATCGCCTTCTACGATCCGCATGATCCGAGAAACACATCGACCGACAGATTTCTCGAAGATGCGGAATCATGCGATATTCGTCACAAATGATATGCTGACCCTTTCCATGACGGTTTTTGTCCCATCGATGGTCGTTACCTTTTTCAGACCTATGCCGTCATGATACCAGACTCTCATCGCATTCCCTTGGTGATGGATGGAGTATACTTCGCATTCGATTTCTCCGAATGCTGTTATAATCGTATCTTGACCGAAATAACTCTTGTCCTCGTCCGGATAATCCCATGTGAAATCTTCCTTGGGTATCGTTTTCCCACTGGTATTTCCCTCGGCTATCACGGAGACCACATAATTATCGGCTCTATATGCGACGACAGAAACCTCTGCATACACAGCATCGTTCGATGTCCCGGGAAATGAACAGATCATCCCGACAACATCTCCAATCCGCACAGATCTCATGCCTGGTTTAAATCCTTCTTCAGAAGGCCCATCATCTTCCATGGCGGTTCCTACATAGAAACATAGACCGCCGACAAACACCAAGGAAATGACGAACGTTACCGTTAATGTCTTTGCGTTCATATTATTTGCTCTATCGAATATTACTGAACTACCTACTCATTATTCCCGCATACGATGCTAATTCGAAAGCATTGTTACAAAAAAAACATAATCATGCTTTCAATTGATTGCAAAGCATCGCATTCCTCCATAAAGACGAGGCCATAACTCAATTTCGTAAGTCTCAGAACCCCATTGCAAAATATTTTTCTTGTAATCGAAGGTGACCGAATAGCAATCTGTATTGCAATACATGTAATCGTAGCTTCCGAATTTGCATTTCATAAGAGCCCCGGGCTCACAGAAAAAAGTGTTTGTCGATGCACTCGAATCCCTGTCGATGGTATGGGTGATTGAGAAATAATTAGTTGCTATATTCGAATTATTAATGACATTCACATCAGTCGTAGAGTATTCCCATCCGATAGAGAACGAAGGAAGAGGATCAAAAGACAACCCGACCGAAGCTGAAGACGAACCAGATGTGGTATTGGGCCCATGTCTCAAAAGATGCCCTTCTGTCTCATCAGAATTGTCGAAATTAGTTTCCACTTTAAGTTTGGTCGTGTGATTTCCAGAAGTAGGAACAGATTCCATGTAATATTTAGCTACCCAGTAATCATAATCATCAACATTCTGGTTCAGCAAATAGTACACCGTCTGAATGTTCATCCAGCCCCTATTTCCGCATTGCTTGTTATAATCTGATACAACTGCTTTCTTATAGTCTGGAATGCCCTCGTCATCGAGTATCGAATTTGTACCTATACTCTCGACCCATTGGGCCATCTTCATGTAAGATGTATCGGCATTATCACTTTCTACACCATAGCAAGAAACCACATTACTATTTGGATCAGCGTAGATTCCGCATAAATCGGCGGTATCGCTGAGAGAAAAATTGACAAATTCCTTACCTAATAATTTATTGTATTCGGAAATTAGAATAACGCCACGTTCATATGCATCTCTAATTTCCATCGACCTTTCATTGGACCTCAAATCATCTGTTGTAATATAAAGAACATCTCTGTCCCCCACTGTCGCAGCACTTTCGATAGTTTCAATCTGTACTGCATTGGCCTCTGGATAACTCGTTTGATACGTATAAACGGTCGCTACGCGTTCTATTTCGTGTATACCTGTATCAGCATCTGATTGATACTCCGCTATAGAAGGCGAAGTCATAACCAGTGCCAATACAACAACCAACATCGCATATGTTTTGTTTGCCGACATGGCAAGATACGATGATTTATGAAACTTTTAACATTATTCGAAATAATGAATATAGATTGATATAAACTATATAATTTAGATATTGCTATTCGGCGTGCAGAAATGTAATTGAAGTCGATGCACGAATGTGATAATCGGAAAAACATGTCGACCGACAGCTTTTTCCGATTTGATGGCGGGAGCATCGGTTATATGCGCGATCCCGGATTCACGCACATGCGCTTCCAGGTCGTCGGGATGAGAGGGAACAGAAAACCCGAGGATATCATCGAATTCTTCAGATCCGGAGGAGGGGACTGCATCCTCTTCGATCCCGACGTCGTATGCGGGAAGGACCACCTTATCTCCGCCGCCATGCACGCCGAGAGGGCGTTCTCCGATGGGACCAACAGGTCCCGTTCGCTCCTGACCGAGACCATCCTGTACGCGGCGGGCGACCGTCAGATCGGAAGGGCGATGGAGACGATCGCCCCGAAGAGCGGAAGAAGGGAGTACGTCGCTCTCCTGTTCGATGCGGAGCCGGACCTCGGAGGGATCGGCATGGAGAGGGACGACTCCCTCGCCGATGCCTCTCCCGGAAAGGCGGAGGCCCTCGGGATCTCCGACAGCCTCCTGTCGCCGGAGGACGCCGCGCTCGAGATGGTGGCGCTCCTCGACATCCAGAAGCAGCGAGGTCCTTCAGAGCTCCAGCTCCACCGAGCTCCCGACAGGGGAGTTCCGGACCACGAGCTTGCGGTCTATCTGCGACTTCAGCGCCTCCACATGGGATATTATCCCGATCAGGGTGTTGCCGTCGCCTATCTGGAGCAGGACCGCCAGCGCCTGCTTGAGCGCCTCCGGGTCCAGGGATCCGAACCCCTCGTCGACGAACAGGGTGTCTATCCTGATCCCTCCCTTCCTCCTCTGGACTGCATCGGAGAGTCCGAGGGCCAGTGCGAGCGCCGCCAGGAACGATTCTCCTCCGGACAGGGTCTTGGACGGGCGTATGCGCCCGGTGTACCTGTCCAGGATGTCGATGTCCAACCCGATCTGCGAGTTCCCGTTGGACACATCGCGCAGCCTGAGCTCGTAGCGGCCCTCCGTCATCTTGACCAGGCGTCTGTTGGCGTAGTCGAGCACCTTCGAGAAGTACAGCTGCTGGATGTAGGACTCGAAGGACTTCCTCATGCCGGTGTTCCCGTTGGCGGCATCGTAGAGCCTGATCAGATCGCCGCTGTCCCGCTCGAGCCTCTGGAACTTGTCGCAGGCCTTGATGATCTTTCCGCGGACGCCCTCGTTCCTGTCGATGCGGAGCTTGACCTCGACGGCCTCGTCGCGCAGCGAATCCATATCCTCGGAGATCCTCTCTATCTCCTCCTCTATCGGAGCGATGTCGACGCGCTCCCTCCCGCCGGCCTCCTTGACCAGATCCTCCTCCGCACGGCGGTTGGCCGCCACGGCCTGCCTGTATGCGGAGAGCTCCTCGTCCATGCCCGGGATCTCCCCCTCTCTGGAGAGCAGCTTCTCGGCCTCGTCCTCGGACAATCCGATCGCCGACAGGACCGTGCCCATCTCGGCCTCCGCCCTGCCGGACTCCTCCGCGAGGGCGCGGTTCCTCTCGACGAGCTCGGCCAATGAGGCCTCCGTTCCGGCCCTCGCCTCGGATGCTTCTCCGTCGGCCGCACGGGCGGCCTCGATCCTGTCGAGAGCCGACTTCCTCTCCGTACTGAGCCTCCCGATCGCATCGTCGAACTCCTCCAGCGATCCGAACTCCATGCCTTCGGACGACTTCCGAACATCCTCCTCCACGGATTGGATCCTGGACTCCAGACGGGCATACTCGACGTTCAGGGCCAGCACCTCCTTGTCGGCGGCCGCGATCCTGCCGTCCATATCCTTGAGCTCACCGCGTATGCCTTCAACCCGGGCCTCGACATCCTTCTTGGACGCCAGCTCGGACGACAGGACGTCGAGGCTGTCGCGGAGCGACCCCACCTCGGACGCCGGATCGTCGAACTGGATCGATTCCGAGAGCTCGGCTATGGCGCTCCTCTCCGTATCGAACCTCTGCTCGAGGACCGCCACGGCGCTCGACGCGTCGGACAGGGCCTCCGCGGCCTTCTCCACGGAGCGCTTCATCTTCTCGAGGCGCTTCTTGTCGGGAACGTTGTCCGGGATCACGGCGAGGGCGGGATGATGGACGGATCCGCACACCGGGCAGGGGATCCTGTCCGACAGCCCGCTGGCCAGCATCCCGGCCTGCGCGAGGAGGAACAGGGCCTCCGCGGCCTCGTATCCTTCGGACAGACTGCTCCTCTCCTCGGCGGCGAGCTCCGCCCTCCTGCGCGCGGACTCCAGCTCGTCCTCGGTGGCCGCGTGGTCCGCAAGGAGCTTCGCCATCCTCTCCGTGCCTTCCAGCTTCTTGGAGGCGGCCTCGCGCTCCGCGATGAGATTCGCGATCTCGGCCTTGACGTCCTGGTTCTCCTCCAGGTAGCGCCTGTGGTCTGCGACGGTGCTGTCGAGGGCCGCCTTCCTCGCCACGGCATCCTTGCGCCTGGACCCGATGACGGACAGGCTCCTCCGCGATTCCTCGAGCTCTGCGCGCTTGCCCTGGATCGCGACGTAGTCCTCTCTGAGGCTCTGGAGCCTGTTGATCTCGGCGAGCTTCCCATCCGCATCCCTTCCGCCCTCGACGGCCTCGGCCAGCTCCGCCGAGCACTGCTCCGCCCTCCTGCGGGCCTCTTCGACGGCGGCCTGCGCAAGGGCGACCCTGGGTCCGGACTCCTCGACCTGCTTCCTGAGGGTCCCCCTCTTCGACGACACGGACTTGACGTTGGAGACGGCTGAGAATATCCTCTCCCTCTCGGAGGCGAGATCCTCGATGCCGACGCGACGGACCTCCAAACCCTCCTTCTCCATCCTCACCTCGTCGAGCCTGTCGAGGGTCCTGTTCAGGTTCTCCGCGACCGTCCTGTCGCGGACGGCGACGGCCTTCCGCTCGTTCGCCTCCTCCAGGAGACCTTCCAGCTCCTCGTGCCTCCTCTGGTCGGAGCCCAGCTGCTTCGACAGGAGATCCGCGACCTCGGCCGCATAGGAGATGCTTCCGCGCATCCCCTCGTATTCGGCGGCGTACGCGCCGTCCTCTGGAACGATCGCGGAGTCCATCCTGTCCAGAAGGTCCTCCTTCGCATGCTCCAGCTCGGCCTTGGAGTCCCTGGCCATCTCGGAGAGGCGCTCTATGAAGCCTCTGACGTTCTGGGTGGAGAAGATGCGCCTGAATATCTCGACGCGCACCTTGGTGTCGCTGTCCAGCAGCTTGCGGAACTCTCCCTGGGCGAGCATGGACACCTGCTTCCACTGGGAGCGGTCGATCCCGAGGATCTCCTCTATCTTCCGCGTGACCTCCCTCTCCTTGGACACGCATCCTCCGTTCCATTCGAGCTCCGCGAAGGGCTGCATGACCGTGGTCCCGGTCCCGCGCTTCTTCTCGCGCTCCTGGGCCGGCCCCCTCTTCACCTTGTACAGCACTCCGTTGTGCTCGAACTCCAGCTCGACGTAGGTGTCCGTCTTGGGAGAGGCGAAGTCGCTGCGGAGCGATTTCGAATCGCGGTCGTCGTTGCCGGCGCCGTAGAGGGCGTACGTTATCGCGGAGAAGATGGTGGACTTCCCGGCGCCGGTGTCTCCGGTAACAAGGAAGAGCCCCTTGCCTCCGAACTCCGAGAAGTCGATCTCCTGCACGCCGGCATACGGTCCGAAGGCGGACATCGTGATCCTCAGCGGCTTCATTCGTACACCTCCTCGAGCATCTCCTTGACGATATCCATCTGTCCGGGCGTGAGCTCCTCGCCGTTCTTGGCCCTGTAGAAATCCGCGAAGGCCTGCACCAGATCCAAAGACTCGTCCGCCTCGATGTCCGGGATGTCGCCTCCGTCCTCCGATCCGCCCCTGGCGATCTCGAGGGACAGGACATTGGGGTAGACCTCCCTGAGCCTCGACATGGCGTCGATGGCATCCGATTCCAGATCCACGTATACGAAATCGTCGCGGGAAGGATCGCTCTTCCCCTCCTCGATAATCCTGTCCAGCGTGCCGCTGATCACGCGGACGGCCCTGAGCGGCTCGAGAGGCCTGAGCTCCATGGCGATGGTATCTCCCACGTCCACTATGGTCATGCTCTTGGCCTGGTCGACCTCCGACTTCGAATAGACCAGAGGAGTGCCGCAGTAGCGTATCGTCTCCCTCCCGATGGACTGCGGGGTGTGGATGTGCCCCAGGGCCACGTAGTCGAAGCCGTCGAACAGGGACGCGTCCATCGATTCGGTCCCTCCGACGAAGACGGTCTCGGAATCGGACGTCTCGGGCGAGCTCCCTCCGCTCACCACGAACTGGTGGGTGACGAGGATCCTCTTCCTTCCCGGAACCAACTCGCTGTGTGATATGGCCGATGCCACCGCGTCGGCATAGCTCTCTATCGCGTCCTCCGGATGCGCCCTGCGGGCATTCACCGGCTTTATGAACGGAAGAAGGCACACGTCGACGGTCTGACCGTCCTTCGTGATCGTATGCACGTCGAGATGGCCGGAATAGACGCCGGATATGTACAGTCTGTTGCGCTCGAACATCCTGCTCCCGAATCCGAGCTTCTCCGGAGAGTCGTGGTTCCCGCTTATCATGAACACGGACGCGCCTGTCTCCACGAGCGCGGTGAGGAAGTCGTCCAGCATCCTGACGGATTCGATCGTCGGCGTGGTGGTGTCGTATACGTCGCCGGCGATCAGCACCCCGTCCAGATGCTCCTCCCTGACTATGTCCACGATCTGCCCGAGGATGTACCTCTGGTCCTCCTCCAGGGACATCTCCTTCAGCTTCTTCCCTATGTGCAGATCGGATATGTGCGCGAATCTCATTGGATCATCCTCCCTACGGACAGGCGACGGTATTCGGAGGAGACCTGATGGGACCCCCTTCTCATCTCGGCGATGAACTGGTACTCGGGTCCGACCGGCAGAAGGGGGACCCTCACGAATCCGGTCCTCCTCTCGGCCTCGAAGCGCCCTATCTCGGAGGTCCTTCCGCCTACCGCGACGAACAGGCGGACGGTGGCGTCCCAGCCTTCCGATACCGCGTCCCTGAAGAAAACCACGGTCCCGCGATCGTCGGAGACCGTCATGGTCGAAACCGTCGAGTCGGTCCAGGCCACGGAGGCGCCGGATGATGCCTCGTCCTCTCTCATGCCCTTGCTGAACGCCTCGCGCTTAGCCCTGTCGCTACCGGATATCCCGGTGTAGTTCTCATCGTAGTTCCGAGCAGCGCTGTCGAAGTAGTCCAGGACCCTTTCGGGGATCCTGTCGAACATCCCGTTGTCGTAGAGGTCCATGTACTTGTAGAGCGTGGGACGGGAGATGGAGAGCGCGTCCGCCGCATCAGAGATCGACGCCGCCTCCTTCAGCCTTTCAGAGATAGATGCCCTGTCCATGATTCTGCATTTAGATTCTAATATTTAAATTTACATTTTTTGTAAAGCTTGTCAACACTTAACTGCACGTTTTGCTGCATCTGAACCATCAAATCGACTCACTTTGATGTATGTTTGTAAACTATATTGTATATTATTGTACTAATCTAAATTTTACAATTGAAAAATGAATATCCATGGCGCCCTGTGAAGCAGAATCTTCATGCGATCCTGCCGCGGGGATCGCGACGGCACATGACGACGAGAGAAGGAACATGAAGGGCCGGTCGCCCTGTCCATGGAACCGATCGGATCCGGACAGCGGCGAGATAAGAGAAGGAGCCGTTTCCTGCGTTGCCGCCCTGACATCGGGCCGCCGTAGTATCATGCGAAGACGAACGGGCGGGCATCCGCCTCGAATCGCGATCGAGACATCGGCAGAATTCGGATAGAAGATGGAAAGAAGCCCGGTTTCCCGGGCGGTTTGGATCACTGCGGGACGAACTTGTACCCGTAGTGGATGACTCCGGCCTTTCCGTCGGAGTCGAGCTTGCGCAGTACTGCGCGGACGGGCATGCCGATCTCGATCTTGTCGAGGTCGACGTCCACGAGCTGCGCCTCTATCATCACGCCGTCCTCGGTCTTCACCATGGCGACCGCGTAGGGCTTCTGCATGCTGTTGCAGTCGGGAGCCTCGTGGATGATGGAATAGGTGAACACCGTGCCTCTGGGACACACCTTGTACGGCACGATCTTGCCGATCGCGGCCCTGCGGCACTTGGGGCACAGGGACCTCGAAGGGAAGAATATCGATCCGCAGTTCTCGCACTTCGTCCCCTGGAGGTTGTACCTGCCGGGGATCTCCCTCCACTCTCTTGCTACGGAAGACATCACATCGCCTCCAGGATGGTGACCGTGACGGCAGAACCCATTCCTCCGGCGTTCTGCGCGAGCGCATACTTCAGGTCGGACACCTGGCGCTTGTCGCACCTGTTCCTTATCTGGTCGGCGATCTCCGCCACCTGGGCGACTCCGGTCGCTCCGATGGGGTGGCCTCTCGCCTTCAGGCCTCCGGAGGTGTTGATCGCGATCTTGCCTCCGATCCTGCACTGTCCGTCGAGGACGGCCTTGCCCGCCTCCCCCTTGGGGAAGAATCCGAGATCCTGTAGCGCCATGATCCCCGATACGGTGAAGTTGTCGTGGACCTCGGCGACCTGTATGTCGGATGCGGCGATGCCGACCTGGTCGTACGCCCTCCTGGCGGCCTCCACGGTCGCCTTGTAGGAGGTTATGTCCTCGCCTCTGCTGAAGAGTCCGAGGGTGTCGCTCGCCTGGGTGACGGCCGCGATCTTCGCGAACTCGTCGGTGTGCTCCCTGGCCTTCTCGAGAGGACAGAGCACCAGAGCGGCCGCGCCGTCGGATATGGGGGCTCCGTCGAACATGCCGAGAGGCTCCGCGACCGGACCCGACCTGAGGACGGTGTCCAGCGTGATCTCCTTCCTGAACTGGGCCCCCGGATTGAGCGCGCCGTGGAAATGGCTGTTGACCGCGAAGGATGCTATCTCCTCACGGGTGGCGATGCCGTCGTGGATCATCCTGCGCGCTATCATGGCATGGAGACCGGCGAAGGTGACTCCCATGCCCGCCTCCCATTCCGCATCGGCGGTGGCGTCGAGGACGGAATTGATGGATGCGTCGTCCATGTCGGTCATCTTC
>DATC01000142.1:7450-16199 GCA_002504495.1 Methanomassiliicoccaceae archaeon UBA537 | reverse complement strand
CAGGGTCCTGAACCAGAGCCTGTCCCCCTTGGTCGGGTCCAGAGCCAAGGCACCTTTATGGAGCTGGATATACTCTCCTCCGTTGCGGTACATCTCCATGCGCCAGCCGTTCCTGTCTCCCTCGTACGTCTTGATGGAGGTGACATGGTCCTCCACTCTCACCTCCCTCCATGCCTGCCCCAGACGACGGTCCAGCTCATCCTCCACTCCGAGGATGAGCTTGCACACGTAGCCGTACGAAGGCACCGAGACGTCGGTGAATCTGAACTGCCCGAGCGGATCGTTCGGATCCGGGAGACCCAGCACATCGGCCACGTCGTCCGGGGTGCAGTAAGTCGGTTCGGGCGGTTCTTCGATGACCATGACCCTCCATCATGATGCTCGTTAAAATAATGATTCATGCTCGAATCGATAAACCATGCAGAAGATGCAAGTTTCATATCGTTATGACGAACGGAATTTCCTATGAAAAAGTGCGGAAAACGGTCGGATTTTCCTAGGAAAAAGTGCGCAGGGGCGCGAAGCCCCCTCGGTCCAGGCTCTCCAGGACCTTTCTGACGTCATCGACGCTGCGGACCACCTCGTAGACGCCGCCGGCGGACATCACGTCCTCCCGGCATTGGGTCTGGAATCCGCTGACCCTGCCCGTAGGGGTCTTGACCTCCGGTCCGACCCATCTGCCGCGGTAGCAGCAGACGATATCGGGCACCCCGGGGTGTCCGAAGGCCCCTCCCTGGGCACGATAGTACCACAGGTCCGGGGCCAGGGTGCGCAGGTATCTGCAGATGGCGTCCTTTATCTCGCCTTCGGGCGTCGCCATCCTGCACCTCTTCGGGAGTCTCCGTCTCGCTCGCCCGTACGAACGACGAGGTATCGGAGTACTCCGATGCGGGGATGCCGACCTCTCCGTCGTAGTTCCACACGAGGTCGTCCGGGGGACACAGCCCTATGCGCATGCCCACCTGGAGCAGCTCGTCCGCATGGATCGTATCCTTGATGCGTGCCGGCACAAGGAACTTCACGGAATTGCCTACCTTCACCAGACGGGTGGTTATCAGGACTGTGCGTCCCGTGGAGACCACGCGGAGAGCCACGGTGACATCTGTCCTGGGTGCCAGGTCCAGGTCCTTAGGGGTCGTGATGTACATGGCGGTCGGGCCGGAGCGCCTGGCCATGCCCATGAAGAAGTAGGTGGTGCTGTCGGACATGATATGCCTCCTGTGTAAAGGGAGGGGCGAACCCCTCCCCTTCGGATCACTCCGAGACCTCCTCTCCGTCGGGGACGTAGTACTGGTCGATGTCGCTGTAGGACAGCACCATGGCTTCGGGGGCGGGCTCGAACTTGTAGATGTTCATGTACTGCCTGCCGGTCTTCTTGCTGGTGTTGTGCTTGACCTCGGCCCTGACGACTCCTCCGATGATGCAGTGCGCAGGGGGGAACCCGGCCTCCATCTCGAACAGGGACTTCCCGAGGGTCACGAGGGAGCCGACGGACATGCCGTTCTTCTTGACGGAGCCGTCCTCTCCTGCCTTCAGGAGGTAGTAGTTGGTGAACTCGCTGGCCTTGGAGCCGTCGAGGTCCTCCACCCTGATGGAGTACTTCCCGGAGTCGTCGTAGGACGCGGAGACGATCTTCACGGTCCTCCATCCGTCGGGGATCTGGTCCCTCTCGATCTCGCTCTCATCCACATGGCTGAATTCCCAATCCTCGATATTGTAGGACATTGTTGATACCTCTTTTTGTTGTCTAAACGGTTTAGTGCTTCACGGGCTTGACCGTGAAGACCTTGGTCACCTTATCGGTCCAGTACGGGGTCAGGTCGATCCCGTGGATCTCCATCATGCGCGTGTCCAGCACCCTGGACACCTTGACGGTCATCTTCGCCTGATACCCTCCGTCGGCGGAGGTCAGGGCTTCCTTCTCATGGGCGTCCATCCAGTCCTTGATGCGGACCTTCAGGGCCTCTGCGGCCTTGTAGTCGCCCTCTATCTCCGCCTCATGGGCGGCGATGCGCTCCTTCAGCTCGGAGTACTCATCGATGAGGCTCTTGACGGAGCCGTCGTCGTCGGCGATCCCGGACAGGCGCGTGAACAGCTCCACGTCCCCCTTGTCGGAAGGGTCGAACGGAGGGGTCACGGAGTTCTCGACGAACTCATGGTACCACGCACGGACCTCGTCCAGCTTCTCCCTGATGGCCTCCCTGTCCATGTCGAGCGTGAACAGAGTGGTGTTCTCCGCCGAAGGGACCCAGTTCTTCGGGTCCTTCAGGGCCTCCGGGTCCATGATGCCGAGCACCAGATACGCGGTGTCGGAGTCCGCCACGAACTCATTGTACAGCGCGACCTGCCAGAAATAGTGGTCCGGCACGCCGTTCTGCCACATGTCCATGTTGCTGGAGGTCTTGATCTCCAGCACGTGGTCGTTGCCCTCGGGGTCCACGACGATGCCGTCCACGTGCCCGGCGAAGATCTCGTCCTCGAAGTCGGATGCCCAGTTCTCATGGCTTCCGACCTTCTCTCCGTAGATCTCCCTGGCGGGGACGAACATGCCCTTATCGGCGTATGCTTCTCCCGCATAGCATATTATGGGCTCCTCGCAGGTCTGCCCGGCTATTATGGAGGGCTTGGACGACAGGTCCTTGTCCGCCAGCCCGAGCAGCTGGCACGCCACCTGGAACGGAGACGACCAGGGGGAGCATCCGAGGATGCCTCCCATGGTGGTCCCGGTCACCTTCCTCCTGACGGAGCCGTCGGTGCGTATGCGGTCCCCCTCTACGGTGAATCCCGCCTTGGGAGGGAGGTAGACGTCTGCCATCGGATTCACTCCCTGTACATGCGGATGAACGACATGGCGTCGTTCTTGGTCTCGATGGCGGAGAGGTGCTTCAGCATCATCTCGTACTCATCGTCGTCCATCATCCCGCCGTCGTGGAGGGTCATCTTGCCGGTCAGGGCCTTCTCGATCATGTTGTACTGTGGCTTGGACAGGGCCGCCACGGCTCCGTTGACCTCGATGCCGTTGATGAACATCCCGGACCCGTTGCTCTTGGGTGCCTCTGCCTTGACGGGAGCCTCCGCCGGAGCCTTCTGCGGGGCCTCCGCGGACTTCTCCTCCTTCTTCGGCTCAGGGGCCTTCTCCGCCTTGGCAGGAGCCTTCTTGGGCTCGGACGGAGCAGGAGCGGACGGCTTCTCTCCGAGGGACAGGACCTTGCTCTTCGCTTCCTCCTGCTCCTCCTCGGTCCTGGGCCTGAACTTCTTCTCCTGACCCTCCACGTACAGCTCGTCGATGCCGTCGGCTATGAGGAACTTGGACAGCATCCACTGCTTGATGGCCATGGTATGGGCCTTGCGCAGGGCCTTGTCCCCGTTGTCCGCGGCCTCGGCGTACACGGTGCATGTGTCCGCGCACCCGGTGTCGATATCGATCAGGGAGACATCCGCCCTGATGGTCCAGTGCTGGGGCATCCTCTCCAGAGCGTCCCTCTGGGAGACCTCCTTGATCTCCACGCGCAGGTCCAGCCCGTGCATGGCGATGAGAGGGGACACGGTCTTCAGCATCTTGTCGGTGGACAGGAACCTGAAGCCTCCCGACCCGATCTGCATGAACTTGTCGTCGGTCCAGTCGCGGGTCATGAGATCCGCCCTGAGGCCGTTTATCTTATGGTACAATGCGGCGATGTCGGTCTTCGGCACCGCGCATATCTGTTCTTCAGCCATTCTCGTTTCTCCTTGTTCTTTTCTTCCGTACCTCATCGGGTACAATCCATTGTATATATTTCTACTATATAAATTATAGGAACAAACCCTGCGAAGCCCAATCCGACATCATCCTGTCGGTGATGTCCTTCCCCGATCTGACGGTCTCCCACGCCTTCGCCTCCACCGTCTTGGAGGTGCTCAGGAAGTAGTAGACGCATCTGGACTCCTGGCCCTTGCGGTAGGTCCTGGCGAGGGCCTGCGTGAGCAGCAGGGAGGAGAACGTGGGTTCGAACAGGATCATGGTATGCGACCGGAACAGGTCTATGCCGACGCCTCCGCTCTGATACTGGCAGATCAGCACGTCCCCTTTCCCGGACTGGAAGTCCTTCCACGTCGGGGTCTTGGAGCGGCCGTCGAACACCAGGACCTTCTTCCCGGCGGCCTTCGCCACGCGCTCCGCGCGGTCGATGCTGGCGCGATAGGTGCAGAACACCACCACGGCATCGTCCGTCGCCTCCAGCAGGTCCGTGAGGACCGCGTCCTTGGAGCACGGAAGGTCCATGACGGTGCCGTCCTCCCTCTTCAGGGAGCCGGAGCATATCTGGAGCATCTTGGGGTACTGTCCCCCCGCGGCCTTTATCTCCACCCCGTACCCGCGGGTGTTGCCCCTCCTCATGTCGTCGTACGGCTTCTTCGCGCTCAGGATGCACGGCATGACCGATTCGGACCTCCCGGGCATGTCGAAGCAGTCCTCCAGACGCGCCACCACCGCATGGTCCTCCAGGAGCCTCCTGCACTCCTTCACATGATATGAGGAGGGTTTCCCCCAGTGGTCGTAGGTAGCGACGTAGCGTTCGCAGAACGTCCTCCAATCGGGGTACACGTCGGGATCGAGGAACTTCATCTGTCCGTAGAGCTTGGAGAAGTCCTCGGCTCCGCCTCCTCCGGACACGGGGGTGCCCGACAGCAGGATGCGGTGCGATGCCAGCCTGGACAGCGTCAGGCAGGCCTTGGTCTGCTTGGAATCATGGCTGCCTATGCAGTGGGATTCGTCCACTATGACGGCCCCCCAGCGCTTGTCCACGTCCTCGCGGAGCAGGGTGGTCTTCTTCACCGACGTCGTGCCGTTGCGGTGCTTCACGGTCCTCTTGTCCACCCTGTAGGTCTTCTGGAAGGACACCACCTTCACGCGCTCCTTGAGAGCGAGGATGTCGGCGGGGCCCACACCCTCGAAGTTGGCCATGGTGTCGAACGACGCGATCCAGTTGGGGACCAGGGATGCGGGGCACACCACCAGCGCGTCCGGGATGCGGCGCAGCCTGAACTGCTGGATCAGCCACATGAGGGCCGTGGCGGTCTTGCCGAGGCCCATGTCGTAGCTCAGGAGGATGCTCCCGTTGGCGTTGATGGCGTAGATGCCGTCCTTCTGATGCTCTGCGAGCTTCCACTTGCCCATGGTGCTCCTCGGGACAGACGGACCAGCTGCAGGGCGTCGTCTCCGCGCATCACCGCGAAGCCCTCCGACAGGAGCATGTCCGTGTCGCTCTGCGACAGCGAGCTCCGCTCTATCACCGTGCCCTCCGAGTACCCCCGGCCTTCGGCCCATGCCCTCACCAGCTCGGTCAACGTCCCGCGGTCCACGTCCTCGTCCTCCTTCGGATCGGAGGGCGGAGCATACGGCTCCGACGTCCCTACGGGAACGTCCATGGGGACGTAGCCGTCGTCTCCGTACACCGTCACGGGATCCACATCGCACGACTCCGACAGCCTCATGGCATCCTTCCACATGGCATCGCGATGCGCGCGACTGACCAGCGGGTCCCTCCCCGCATCCATCCTGCGGAGGGACTCGGCGCGGTCCCTGGCGGACGCCTCCCTCAGGGCCCTCCTGCGCTTCGCCTCCGTGTACTCGGGATCCACGCACATATCCTCCAGCTTCACCGGGGCAGGTGTCTTGAACGCCTCCTCTATGCGCTTCTCCTCGTCTTCCGGATATGCGACGACGGGAGGCTCCTCCTCGACCGGATATGCGACATCCGCCTCCTCCGCGGGCTTCAGCAGCTCCGCGTCGATCTCGGCGTACTTCCGCTCCATCTCCTCGCTGAGACCCTCCTCCTCGGCAGGCTCTTCGAGGTCGTCCTCCATGACGACGGGCTCCACGGGAGCCTCGGCGGCGACGCCTTCGGGAGCGACAGCGAAGGGCATGTCCGCCTCCTCCCTCTCGGGGATCCCGGGGAGCAGGTCGTACGGGTCCTCCGCGGGCTTCTGCGGGACCTCGTCCCTGCGGAGGTCCGACGGACCGTCGTCATCGTCGTCGCGCCTGACGGCCTCGGGAAGGTCCTCCGCGGGCCTCTGCGCCGCGTAGTCGTTCCCATCGACCATGTTGAACGTGCATCTCTCGGGCAGGCGTCCGGGCTCGTGCACGCGCCTGTACACCCTGGTGGTCTTCCCGTCCACCTTGACGGGACTGGGGACCCTCTCCCAGCCGGGGCAGTACGATATCCACTGCTTCCATGCCTTGCTGACCTCGTCGGGGATCTTGGAGAACGGAGGCTCGATGCCGAATATCCTCTGGAACACGGTCAGACGCGACACCATGGCCCCTACATGGGAGAATCCGTTCATGGGGTCGTCCAGATAATCGGCGATCATGTCCGAGTCCCTCTCGTCGGCGCAGAACGCCTGCATGGCCCTGGACAGCTCCGTGCTCTCCGCATCGGCGATGTACCACTTGTGGCCCTGCCTGTACATCTCCAGCGCCTCGGCCCATATCTGCTCCACGATATGCTGGAGCTCCTCGGGCCTTCCGTGAGAGGGGATGACCATGCCGTTCTCCCTCTGGACGTTCGGGTTGCAGTACACGGGATAGAACCTTCTGGCCCCTGTGGGGTCGGTGAAAAGGGTGTCGGTATTGGACGACGCGGCCATGATGAAATGCCTGGGATAGACGTTGTCGTGCCTCGCGTACGCCTTCCTCATATGGTCCGACGACTGGGAGATGAACGCCTTCAGGGTCCCGAGGTCCTCGGTGTCCAGCTGCACGCCCTCTCCCAGCTCCACGATGATGGACCCGCGGACGGAGTCCAGGAACCTCTTGGGGTCGCTGAAGTCGGTCGTGGTGTCCCTGTACCACTCGTCCTTGCCCGCGAGGTACTTCAGAGCCGTGCCTTTTCCTATTCCCTGCGTTCCGATGAACACGGGGACGATCTCGTGCTTGACCTCCTCATAGGCGCGTGCCACGGCTCCCAGGAGCCACGCCTCGCCGACGGTGGCCAGATACTCCGCCTCCCTCTGCAGCCCGTTCTCCAGCCCTCTCAGGGCGGGAGCGGTGCCTCCGAACAGATCGCGGAAGAGCGTGGGGATGCGACGGACGCCGTCCCAGGTGAAGCTCTCTATCCACTCCCTAAACTGGTTGCGGTGGTTATCTGCGAAAAGAACGTTCAGAGCCTCGTCGCGGACCGACATGGACGGCATGCGGCCCTCCACGTCCATGTCTATGAGCCTGCGCTCCACGTTGTCATGATAGATGCACATCAGCTCGTCGCTCATGGGACGGATGCCGGAGTCCCTTCCGAACACGGAGGTGTCCACCATCTGCCTCTCGTTGAGCTCGTCGTACCAGAAGCAGTCCTTCAGGTCCTTCCTGCCGTACATCGCGGGCAGCATGTCCACCAGGGCGGACGTGAGCTGGGGGGACTTCATGCGGACGGGCTCGGCCACGATGCCCTTCGCGGGAGCGGGAGCGGGAGCGGTCGGGATGTCCTCCTCGTACACGGGAGCGGGTCTTCTGCGGACGATATTGTCCTCCTTCGCGGGCACCTTCGCCTGCACGGCCTGAACCCCGGGGATGTCCATCCACCACGCCTCGCGGGACCTCCTGAAGCCCTCTGCGGGCTCTATCGAGGGCGACGGCCTGAGAACGATCTCCCCTCCTCCGTTCAGGATGAGGGTCACGGTGCCGTCTATCACGAGATACGTGGGCGACGATATCGAAGCGTAATCCACGACGCCCTTCTGCGTGCACACGCCGAAGTCGCCGATGATCATGTAGTCTCCGCGAGGCCCGTAGATGATGCCGTCACGGGATGCCTTCAGGCCCAGGCTGAAGATCGATTCGAGGAATGCGTCGGAATTCACTGTATCTATCTCATTTCATGCAATATGTTTCAGGTATATAAGCTTCAGTAATCCGAAGGCCACTCCGTCTCCTTCCCCTCCCTCACCAGGACGGGCATGGACCCGTGCTCCTCCGCCCATCCGCGGGCGAGGGCCTCGCACATGGCGGGATCGGGCTCGAACAGGCGGACCGGCTTCCTCCTCGGAGCGTCCTCGATGTCCTCCAGCTCCACAGCCGCGCACACCAGCTCCGCCTTGCCGAACACGAGCACGTCCCCGGGACGCACCGCGGGTCCCGCCTCCTCGGACACCATCAGATCGTCGGACGCCGTGGGGGCGGGAGGCATCGTCCTGTCCTCCCCGTCCTCCTCGGGATCGTCGTCGAACGCTCCGAGGTCCAGGGGGGTGAATCCGTAGTCCTCCGGCTCGAACCCCATGTCCTTCAGGTCGTCGAGCTCGTCGGGCAGCAGGTCGAAGTCCCATGAGGATATCTCCTGTATCTTGTTGTCCGCGAGACGGAACATCTTCGCCTTGGCGTCGTCGAGGTCCTCGGCGATGATGCACGGCACGGCCGTACGGCCCGTTTCCACGGCCGCCTTGAGCCTCGTGTGCCCGGTGATTATCGTCCCGTCGCGGGTCACCACGAGAGGCACCAGGAGGCCGAAGTCCCTGAAGGAGTTCTCCAGCAGCTTGACGGTCTCCTCGTTGATCCTGGGGTTCCTGCCGTAGGGCTTCAGGTCGGAGACGTTCACGTACGTGACCTTGATCCTGTCCTCGGGGTTCACCGCGGACTCGTCCGCAGGGGTGATGCTCTTCTTCCGCGTCATGTCGGGCTGATGGCCCGATGCAGTATTTGATGATGCGGTCCCCCCGGGACGGAGACCCGATGCACGCGGGGGACCTTGAGATGAAGGAAGAACGGCGGGAGAAGAGT
>DATC01000142.1:6686-7423 GCA_002504495.1 Methanomassiliicoccaceae archaeon UBA537 | reverse complement strand
GAAGGGTGCAGAGGAGCGACACGCTCCGGTCGTCCTCGTCTTTCGCGCCTCTGCATAGGGAGTGTCTCTGGGCCGGAAGGAGATAGATAGTAGACTTCCGGCCCCGCACAGGAGACAAGTTCTACATAGCACAGCCTATATATCTAGTTTTCTACCGTCGGATATCAGCAGGGGAGATAAGAGATCGGAAGCCCCGATTCCGGACGGACATGGTTGGATGCAATGGCGACATCGGAGAAGAGTCTCCGGTTACATCGGTTACATGTTTTCGGAAACTTTGCAATGGAAGCGACGGCGGCCTCCGGAAGAGTTTTCGGAAATTTTCCCGATTTTCATGTAACTTTGTAACCGATGGATATAACCTCTCTTTCATATAAGTAGATTGGATGTAAAATAAAGAAATAATTATATACCAGTTTCCAAAATCCCGGTTACATCGGGATGTAACCGAAATGTAACCATGTAACCGTCTCTCTACGGATTCCGTACCATACTCTACGATACTACATCATATCTCTACGAAATACGAATCTCGAATGGAAATGCAGGAATAGGATTCCTAATCCTTATAAGAAAATGATGAGTAGAAATGTAACCGAAGACTCATCGCCGATATGGACCATCGGAGGGGGTATATCCCCCCTCCGGGATCAGCTTCTGAAGGGATGCTTCGCGATGAACGACCTCACGGCGGACTTGGCGATGGCGGTCGTCTCCCTCAGGAGATCGGGATCCAG
>DATC01000142.1:0-6681 GCA_002504495.1 Methanomassiliicoccaceae archaeon UBA537 | reverse complement strand
ACGGCTCCGAGACGGCGTGCGGCGATGACGCGGGCCGCCAGACGCATCCTGTCGGACTGCGACAGGCCGTCGTAGCAGGACGACTTGGTCGCCTTGCCCTTCTCTCTGAAGGCCTGCATCACCAGAGATTGGACCGCGGTCCTGTCATTGCTGCTGACGCCATCCAGAGGCAATTCGCCCATTATCGTGCTGGTGGTGGTTCCGATGGACGCGTCTCCCACCAGCCTCATCGCCTCGGTCACCACGTCCTTCAGCTGATCGGAAAGCCCTTCATACAGATTCTTGTATCTGTCGTTGGAGACGACCTTTTCCAGCAGCTTGGAATGACCCGGTTCGTTGCCCAGATCACTCAGGTTGAAATTCGTCATCTCATCGACTACACTCGGGGGTGAATCCAACCGGGCGATCATCTCGGGCGTCAGACCCGTGGAAGCCGTTCCGAACGGTTTCGGAGGCTCTGCGGACTTCCCCGCCGAGGGAACATTATCGCCCTTCGGCTGTTCGACGCGTTTCTCGTCGTCCTGAAGAAGCATCCTGTTGCGCTTCCTGTTCTCTTCTGCGACATTGGCCTCATCGTCCATGAGCTTCTGTTGCACCTTCCGCTCCTTCTCGGCGGCCTTCAGCTCCGCTTCGGTAGGGTACGCCTTCTTCAGAGCCGCCAGAAGCTCCGCCTCGGGCTTGTTGCGGTTGTTCTTGTACACGTCGGCCAATCTCCTGAAACGTTCTCCCGTGTCTCCTTTGATGCCATCTGTCAGCTCCCTCTTCTTCAGATTGCCGCTTCTGTCCATCATATAGCGGCCCACGTATGCGTTCAGGCCCAATTCCAGGAGAGCAGAATCCTTGACGGGACCGTCCTCCATCCCGGCGTATCCGGACAGCAGATCATTGAAATCCTTCTCGAACGCGCCCTTCTTGGCCCAAGCTTCTCCACTTCTGAATCTGCTCCGGAGCTTACCGGGAGTCTTCGATTCTGCCATACGCGGCTCTGCGGCATCTCCCTTGTACTCGGCACCATCGTCCGCGTACGCCTGCTTCAGAGCATTCAGAAGATCCTCGTCGGAGCTTTCCAGATTGTCCCTGTACGCCGTAGCCAGACGCCTTACTCTGGAGGCTGCATCCTCATTCATGTACAGGGGCTCGAATGCTACGTCATCTCTGGGCTTTCCGTCCTTATCGTAGAACCCAGTATACGCATCCTCGCCCAGTCTCATAAGGAACTTGTCCGCATGTACGTTCCCCTGCAGAGCCGCCCTATAGTCTTCCAGTCTATTCCCGATTCTGATACTGTAGTTGATGAAATTGCTCTGTGCGCCAGGGTGGTCTCCGAGTCCGATCCCCTGCTCGATACGCTTCAGCCTCTCCTCCTTCCTCTGAGGGCCTTCTGTGACCTGACTGTTCTCTTCTGCAAGCTGGTCGGGAACGACCTGAGCATTCTCCAGAGCTTTCTTCAGATCGATGTAACGCTGAGTATAATTCCTGAGATCGGCCGTGTGCTTAGGGTTCAGAATACCATCATAATTCAGAATCCTACTGATCTTGTCGAAATTCTCCCGCGCATCTTCGATGCGACCGTCATTCAACGCCTCCTCCGCCTTGGAGAGATACAGGTCTCCGGCGTCCTCCAGCGCCCATGCCATCATACCGTTCATGACATACTTGGTCCCACTGTCCGCAGCTTTCAGATTGGCATCGTACTTATCCGGGTCGGCTAATGCGGACTCCAGCATCTCCTTGGATCTCGCTCTGAGCTCGTTGTCGGCATGATTCCTCACACGCTCTTTTATCGAAACCATGTGATCCTGTACGCCGTCTTTTGTCGTCAGATCGAATTTTTCCGGATTATCCAAGAGACCCTCTACGATATCGGACCCCAGGCCCTCTCCTAGACCCAGCTCATTCTTCAGGTAATCTCCCGTGATCTGCGCCTGTTGGGAGACCTGCACATTCGACGCAGGAGGCACCTTGTTCTGTCCGCTTGCACCCGCATTCGATCCCACCGATGTCGTGAAATGGTCCGCCACAGTATCCGCAGGATCGACCGGAGGCGTGCCGGAACCATCTCCCAGAGGCCTCGCATCGTCATTCATGAAGGGCATGATATTCTCAGGGGTCTGCCCCCCACTGAGTCCCATGTACTCCTTCACGAACCTCTTCTTGATGCTTCTGGCATTCTTGAACAGGACCCTGATGTCCGCCGGCACCGTATCGTCGGCCGACAGCTGCTTGGAAGCGGATACCTTCGATCCGAACGAATACAGGTTCTGCGCCGCATCCCTCAGACCATCGATCGTGATGTCGTTCCTATTCAGATATGCCGCGGCCTCCTGGAGATCGGCTCTTGCGGATATGCACGCTCCTCTTTCGACCAATCCGTCGAGGACTCTCTGCACCTCGGGATCGGCGCTGTTGCGGAGGGCCCTGTATCCGCGGATGTCCCCCATGGCATAGCCGAATATCCCTTCCGCCTTCTTGGCCAACCCTCCCGTCCTATCCGCGGCTATCGCGCTCTTCACGGACTTCGCACCCATCAGAGCATCGATATCGTCATCCGTCACAGACCCCAGGGCGGGATTGCTCTTGAAGAAGCCCTTGACGGTCCGAGCGGCCTGAGCCTTGGCCTGTGCATTCCCCCTTGCAACGGCATCCCTCAGGTCATCGATGGCATCGTCGACCTTGGGCCCCAGCATCCTCAGGTACTTCGAATACAGCTCTATTCTAGGGAGGGTGATATCATCGGGAAGCACCATGCCTCTTCCGGTGGCCTCGTCGGCCATGTCCATGGCGGAATACGACGCCCGAAGGTTCTCCGCGATCTTCACGGCGAGGTCGTTCGGGTCGGCTTCCGCGATCAGCTCCGGCAGGATATTCCCTAATTTCTCGTCCAGCCCTCCCTTGAGGAGCGTCTGCGCCCTGAGGTCCATATACATCATCTTGGCCTGCAGGAGCGCGTACGTCTCCTCCGGGGACGCTCCGCCCGCCACGGCCTGCTTGGCCTCCTGCATGAGCCTGGTGTACTCGGTGAGCGCGACGGCCCTGGCGCCCGCCAGGTCGGATCTCCTGAGCGATCCCAGGGCGTGCATCCCCTGCGCGGACGCCACGGTGGCCGCGTACGCCGCGACGGTCCCCCTCAGCTCGGGGTGGGCGTTCACCAGGGCGTCCAGACCCTTGAATCCCGGGGTGTACAGCGGGGACGGGTCGATGCCCCTCAGCATCAGCTCGTTGCGGACACTCCTCATATCGGACTCCATCTTCCTGAACACCCCGGACAGCGGGTCGGACCGTCTCGCGGCGCTCGTCGCCATCACGTGGACGGCCTCCTCCGTCCTCCCGAGGCGCATCAGCTCGTTGGCCCACCTCTGGTCCAGCGCAGGATCCGTCGGCATGCCCTCGGCATCCAGATGGTTCCTCATGCCGAACCTCTCCATGAACCGCTTCTCCAGCGGGTCCGCCGCCTGATAGTGCGCCCAGTCGTCCGGAGCGGTGCCCATCTGCAACCGCCTCACCCTCGCCGCCTCGGCCCTCCTGAGCCACTCCTGCTGCTCCTTGGGGTCCGTCGCCTGCGCGTTCCTCGCCCTGGCGAACCTCTCGTAGCGCATGAGCGTCTGGTGATCCTTCGGTATGTCGCCGTCGAACTCGGGAGCGACCCTCTTCGTCCTGCCTCTCGCGACCTCGTCGAACCACGCCCTCTGATAGGGGTCGGCCCGCGCGTACGCGTTGCCGTAGTCCAGCTCGGCCTGCTCCTTCGCCTCCCTGCGGGCCCTCTGCTCGTCGGTCTCCCTCCTGAGCCTGTACGATCTGCCGTATGCGGCCGCCAGCTGCTCCAGCCTCGCCTTCCTGGGGTCCCCTGCGGGCATCATGTTGGCCTTGTCCAGCAGCGCTCTGAACGCCCTCCCGTGCATCCTCCTGTCCGCCGGCACGTCGCCGTCCCAGTCCACGTCCCTGCGCCCCATGGCGTCCATGACGAACCTCTGGAGCGGCGTGGCCCTGGTGTCGTAGTACTCGTCGTACGCCTGCGCCTTCAGCCTCTTGTCCCTGCGGGCCTGCTCGGCCGCCTGCGACCTCAGGGACCTCCTGGCGGACCCGATGCCCTTGGACACGTCGTCGATGGACGCGATCTCCGCGAGCGCCTCGCGCCTCTCCGCGGGCGTCATGGTCGGCATGGGGGCCCCCATCACCTGCATCCCCATGGACGAGCGCAGAGGGTCGGCGTCCCTCCTCGCCTCGCGTATCCTGTGGTCCTCCGCCAGCCTCTGCGCCAGCGCGCTCCGCCTCGCGGCGAGGCCCTGCTCCACCCTGTCGAGGCCGTCCTCGTCCAGCTGCGAGAGGTCGTCCCCTCCCAGCCTCGCTATCTCCAGGTGGGCCCTCGCGATGCCCTGCCTCTGCGCCCTGTCGCGGGCCTCCAGCATGCGCCCCCGGTAGGTGCCCTTCAGCGCGGACCTGTCGGCGTTCTCCGCGATGCCGTACGCCTCCGCGGCCTGCCTGCCCAGCCTGGCGGCGGTGTCCGCCCCGGACAGGGCCTCCCCCAGCACCCTGGACGGCGCGCTCATGGGCCCGTCGCGGAAGAAGGAGTCCATGAGCCTCGTGACGGACCCGATGGCCTGCCCTGCGCCCTCTCCGAGCGCCCCTGGAGCGGTCGCCAGCGCGGCCCCCAGCGCGTTGCCGGTGGTGTCCCACGCCATGCGGCGCTCCATGCGCCTGCGCTCCTTGTCGACCTCCTCCTCGGACGGCCCGGCGGATTGGGTCCGCTGCTGGGACGGAGAAGCCTGCGCCGACTGCTGGGAGGCCTGCTCGGAAGAGGTCTCTTCGGGTTGTTCCACGGGGGTCTCCGTCTCCTCGACAGGGGTCTCCTTCGTGACCTCGGGCGTCACCTCCGCAGGCTTTCCCGCATCCGTCGCAGAGGTCTCGGGAGGGTTCTCCTCCTTGACCCCGGGGGGAGTCGCCGTCTCCTCGGTCGGTTGCACGGCCTCGGGGGTGCTTCCGTCCGTAGTCTCTTCGGCCCTCTTCCCATCTCCGGCGACGACGCCCTTCACTCCGTCCGCGACGTCTTTCGCGGCCTCTCCGATCCGTCCGAGGACGCCGGACCCCTTGTTCTTCGCTTCGTCCTGCGTCTGATCGCCGAGGTCCTTCACGCCATCGGTACCCGTTGCATCTGCCATATGGAGGACGCATCGCTCGCTCGGGATATAAAAAAGCGGGACCGCTCCCCCTCCCGGCGGGGAGGAGCGGCGATGCCCGGGTCCGCCCGGGCGGGAGGCGTTTCAGAGCCTGAGCAGGCCGAGGGACCTGACGCGGATCGCCGGGACCCTCTCCCTCAGCCTGTCCATGAACTCCTCGGGGGCTCCGTCGGGACGCGCGGCGTGCCACGTGCTCCACGCGGTCTCCACGCCGGTGGCGTCGACGACCCACCTGACCGGCCTGCCGTCCTTGGTCCACTCGACCATGGTGGGGTTGTCGCGGTCCTCCTTCACCGACGCGAACGCGTCGGCCGCCGGGGCGGGGGCCGCGTGCGTCCTGGTCGTCCTCGCCGCGGAGAACAGGCTCGCGGGCTCCTTCCTCGTCTTCTTCGTCTCGGCTTCGTCTGCCATGACCCTTCAACTCCATTCGTCGTATTTCAACCTCATCCTGTCCAGCGTCGCGGTCAGGACCCTCCATCCCGCGACGTCGGACGTCTCCGCGCCCTCGGGGAGCGTCCCGCGCACGGCGTCCGCGAGCATGCGCCCTCTCCTGCGGGCCTCCTCGACGTCGGTCGCCTTGGACGTGTCGACCCTGCTCCCCGCCGTCCTTCCGAACGTCGCAGGGTCGCCCTCCAGATGGGACGGCGCGCACACGATCATGCACGTCTCCCCGTGGAGCACGGTCGCCAGCCCCAGGTCCTCCAGCATCGCGGCGTACGTCGCCGCCGTCGCGAACCTCCTGGCGGACCCCTCGTTCCTCATGTCGCCTCTCGGCACGGACACCAGGACGCACCCCGGGGGGACCGCGCGGGGGAGCGGCGAGAGAGCGGGAGCGGGGCCCGAGGAGGGAGCGTCGGAGGCAGGGGGGTCGAGCGGGACCTCCCCGATCGTGCGGGAGCGGGGGCCTGCGCCTGCGCGCGGGGTCACTCGGGACCACCCGCCGCCAGCTTGGCACGGACGGTCGCCCAGCCCTCGGTCTCCAGGTGCTCCACGGCGATGCGCACGGTGCCCACGGGCACGCGGGCCATGTCCGCGACGAAGCGCACCGTGAACGCCTCCGCCTCCGCCTCCGAGCCGAAGGCCTCCCTCACCAGGAGGGACCCTCCCGGGACGGTCGAGACGGCGACCCTCCACATGTCGTCCTTCACTCGGACGCCCCCTTGGATCTGGACCTCAGGCGGTTCCAGTACGGGCTGTTGCACTTCGGGCACCTCTCGGGAGGCTCGTCGGTGCGCGGGACCCAGGCATGCCCGCAGCGGGTGCACGCCAGGGAGGTCGGAGGGGTCCTGCATCTCGGGCACAGCGGACGGACCGCCGACGCCGGGGCGAGGTACCACTCCGAGCACGATCTGCACAGCCAGACGCGGAGGTCGCGCCTGGAGAGCTGTTGGGATTCATCGTCCATGGGTGATGGGATGCATCGAAGGTATATAGGGATGTTGGATAGGACGGCGGGAGGGAGGTATATAGGGACGGGAGCGACAGGGTGTCCGGAGAGGGACAGGCG
>DATC01000071.1:1853-2800 GCA_002504495.1 Methanomassiliicoccaceae archaeon UBA537 | reverse complement strand
ACAGCACCTCCACGCGCGCCAGAAGATTCCTCGGCATCATATCGGAGGACCCCATGTACATCTCCGGCCTCCCCCCGTTCTCGAAGTAGTATATGCGGGAGTGCTCCAGGAAACGGTCGACTATGCTCGTGACCCTGATGTTCTCCGAGATCCCGGGAACGCCGGGGCGGAGGCAGCAGAGGCCGCGGATGTTCAGGTCTATCTTCACTCCGGCTATGGATGCCTTGTACAGCGTGGCGATTATGTCGGAATCTATCAGGCCGTTCGCCTTCATCGCGATGCGGCCCGATCCCGTCTCCTTGCACACCGAGATCTCCCTTTCTATCTTCTCTATGAGACCCTTCTTCAATGTCAGCGGCGCGACGAGGAGGTGCTTGTACGGCCTGGGGCCGAAATAGCCCGTCAGCGCATTGAACAGCTCTCCGACGTCCTCCCCAATCTCGGGATTGGATGTCAGGAAGGATATGTCCGCGTACTGCTTCGCCGACGACGAGTTGTAGTTTCCGGAGCTCATATGGGTGTAGCGGACCAGCCTGTTGCCTTCCAATCTGACGATCTGGAGGAGCTTCGAATGGACCTTGAGGTTGACAGGTCCGTAGACGACGTGGACGCCGATCTTCTCCATCTCCCTTGCCCAGAGTATGTTGTTGCTCTCGTCGAACTTCGCGCGGAGCTCCATCAGCACCGAGACCGTCTTTCCGTTCTCCTTGGCCTTCATGAGGGCTCTGATCAGGGACGGGTCCTTTCCTATCCTGTAGAGGCATATCTTTATGCTCTGGACGTAGGGGTCGTCGGCTGCGTCGTTGAGCAGACGGATGATGGCCGAGAACGATTCGTAGGGATGATACAGGATCCAATCCCTCTGTCTGATCGCCGCGAACATATCCATCCCTTCGGACAGCTCCTGGGGCATGTACGGTTCGAACGGCTTCTCCTTGAGCCTCGGG
>DATC01000071.1:234-1809 GCA_002504495.1 Methanomassiliicoccaceae archaeon UBA537 | reverse complement strand
GGTAGTCGAGCCCGTAGAGCTGCCACAGATCCGCCAGGCCCATGACGTCCGTTCTCTGGACCTGTAGGTCGCTCAGCTTCAGATTGCGGGCGAAGAGCCTGATCATGTCCGTGGGCATGGTGCGCTCCACGATCATCCTCACGGGGAATCCGACGTCGCGGTCCTCCAGAGACTCCTCGACGGCGGTCATGAAGTCGCACGCCTCGTCTATCGTCACCTTGACGTCGGCGTTCCTGGTGACCTTGAAAGTATACGCTCCGTCCACTTCCAGGTCGGGGAACAGGGACGATACATGGTTCTCCAGGATGTCCTCCAGCATCACGAACCTTAGCCCCTTGGGACCGGGGACCTGGACGAATCTGGGGAGCACGCCTACAGGCACCTTCACCCTCGCATAGAGCTGCTCGTGGTTCCTGTCCAGCAGGCGGACCGCCACGTTGAGGGAGTTGTTCGAGATGAACGGGAAGGGGTGGCTGACGTCCAGGGCGAGAGGAGTCAGGAGTGGATGCACTCTCTCCTTGTAGAAGTTCGCCACCCATTCGCGCTGCTCCTGGTCTAGCTCGCCGACGCGAGCGATGGAGATTCCGGAGGATGAGAGCGACGTGCGGAGCTCGGACCAGCACTCCATATACTCCGACTCGAGCTTTCTGACCTCGGCGGTGACCTCCTCGAGCAGAGAGCTGTAGCTCTGCGATTGGTAGTCCGGACCGGGAATCGGAGTTTTGGAAAGGATCCCGGGGACCCGGATCATGTAGAATTCGTCGATATTGCCGTAGCAGATCGCGAGGAACTTCACGCGTTCGAGCAGAGGATTGGACTGGTCCCTGGCCTCTTCGAGACATCTGCGGTTGAACTCCAGCCAGGAGCACTCCCTGTTGATGTAGTATCTCGAATCGTACAGGTCCGGCTCTCCGTCGGACGCAACGCTCCGCGATCTGCGGGTGGTCATCGCTGGTCCCCCTCGTCCCTCACTCTTACGGAATCCCGGTGTGCGAAGAGCCCTTCGGCCTCGGCTATCGTCTGGATGGTTGGGGAGAGGTTCTCGAGACCCTCCCTGGAGAGGATCTGGACCGTGGACGTCTTCATGAACATGGAGACGTTTAGTCCGGAGCACGTCTTGGCGTAGCCGGATGTGGGGAGGACGTGGTTGGTTCCCGATGCGTAGTCCCCTGCGGCGACGGGCGTGTAGGGCCCGACGAATATGGAGCCTGCGTTCCTGACCTTTCCGAGAACGTCCAGAGGGTCCCTGACCTGTATGGACAGGTGCTCGGGCGCGATCTCGTTGGTGATCTCGATCGCCAGATCCATGCTGTCGGCCACGATGTATCCGGAGTTCTCCATGGCCGCCTCGATGATCTCGCGGCGAGGGGCGGCCTCGATGATCCTCTCCATGTAAGGCCATACCTTGTCGGGAAGCTCGGGGTCGTCGGTAATGAGAAGGCATGCGGAGGACGGATCGTGCTCCGCCTGAGCCACCAGGTCGGCTGCGACGAAGGGGATATCCGCGGAATCGTCGGCAAGAACGCATACCTCGGAAGGTCCGGCAGGGAAATCTATGTCTACCTTGTTGCGGAG
>DATC01000071.1:0-171 GCA_002504495.1 Methanomassiliicoccaceae archaeon UBA537 | reverse complement strand
AACACGTTCCCCGGACCGACGATCTTCTGGACGGGCTCTATGGTCTCCGTTCCCAGCGCCATGGCCGCGATGGCCTGGGCGCCGCCGGTCTTGTAGATCTCGTCGACGCCGGCGATGTCGGCTGCCACCAGGACGAGGGGCTTTATAGGCGCAGGGGTGCACATGACGACC
>DATC01000033.1:1331-5969 GCA_002504495.1 Methanomassiliicoccaceae archaeon UBA537 | reverse complement strand
GCACAGATTCTTAAAGATCAGTGAAGTTAAGACCTCGCGGTCACCGATTAATTGGGAATAACGAGGATGAGTGCAGCCGCCGGGATTCGAACCCGGGCAATGAGCTTGGAAGGCTCAGATCCTAACCAGCTAGATCACAGCTGCCTCAAAACCTCGATTCCAGAGGATATATTTAAAACTTGACTTGATCCGATAGCAGGAACACGGCTCGCGGGGAACTATTCATAGTGAGAACGCCATCAAGGAGGCATGTCCGGCAGGCCGGTGCTTCAGAGCACGTTCGAATATCGCATCTGGAAGAGCCTGGAATCCCACACCTTCCCCAAAGGCGGCGTGGCCCAGCTCGTCAACGACGTGTCCTCCCATGAAGGAAGGATGAACGCCACCGTCCTGTCGATGCTCCTCGAGGAGATGAAGCGCTCGGGTCTCGCGAATGCGACCTCCATCCGCACCGTGGTGTCCAAGAGCCGGTCCACCGACTGCCTTCCGTCCGTCGCAGGCTCGAGGATCATGCTGGAGAAGGGCGATGCGGACGGGGCCGAGGCGATACTCGACATGTCCGAGAGCTCCCAGGAGAACGTAAGACGCAACATCGCTCGTGCGGAGATCCGCATGATGCGCGGAGACCGGCCCGGAGCCGCCGCAGCCGCCAGAGCGGCGCACGGATACGACCCGTCCTGCAGGGAGGCGTACGACCTCCTCAAGATGCTGGAGCCCGAGGCAGGATGGGGGCAGAGGGAGAACATACAGGATGTACTGGAAGGAGGCAGGCCCTCCAACCCCCCTTCCGAAGGGAGGCTGCAGGAGCTGTACTCGATCTACTACGATTGGTTCTCCGGCCGCAGGGACGCCGCCACGGACAGGCTGATCGCCAGTAGATGGTATGCGGAGAAGGATCCGGAGTACCGCCTCGCCTCGGCCAGGATGTCCGCGGACGAGAAGGACTGGAGGTCGGCGGTGATGGTGTACACCGATCTGGTCAAGGACGCCGCTCCGCCGTTCGTCCTCGTGGAGGCTGCCGAGGCATGCCTCGGATCCGGAGACCCCCATATGGCTCTGGACCTCCTCTCCAGATCCGGATGCCGCACGGTCAGGGCGATGAAGGACGCCGTGAGGGCCCAACTCATGATAGGCGACCGCGCCAGGATAGCCGAGGGCATAAGGTCCATCCTGGACGCGGAGACCAGCG
This sequence comes from Methanomassiliicoccaceae archaeon UBA537, assembly GCA_002504495.1. Classification (GTDB taxonomy): domain Archaea; phylum Thermoplasmatota; class Thermoplasmata; order Methanomassiliicoccales; family Methanomethylophilaceae; genus Methanoprimaticola. Next base: position 4,780 of record DATC01000033.1, on the reverse strand, counting down.
GCTCGGACGAGTACATCAAGGCCGTCAGGTTCCTGCTGGACCGCGGAATGGACAGGGAGGCCGCCTCCATACTGAAGAGGTACTCCGAGTACATAGGCGACGACTCGGTCACGCTGACCATGAGGTCGGCGATCCTCATGCGCGAAGGAGACTACCCTTCCGCTCATCTCGCGGCGTACAAGGCGGTGCGCAAGGACGAGAAGGACCTCACCGCCAAGGCCCAATTGGCCAGGATGCTGTACCTCAAGGGCGATCACGACAGGGCGACGCGGACGTGCGAGGAGATACTGGTCTCGGATCCGTCCAATACTGATGCCCTGGAGCTCATGGCCGCCCGCCACATGGCGTCGAGGGAGTACGAGAAGGCCGCGGGGATCTGCCAGAGGATGCTCGACAGCGACCCGGGCAACGCCGATGCCATGGTCGCTCTTGCGGAGACGCGCGCATGGACGGGCGATCGCGGGAAAGCCGAGGAGATGTTCAGAAGGGCTATACGCGCCGACGGCTCCAGGAACCGCGCCGTGGGCGTCGTATCAGCCATGGTCGGATGCGGGATGGACAAGGAGGCCGAATCCCTCGCATCCTCCTTGGAGAGGCTCTATTCGCGGGACCCTGTCCTGAAGCGCCTGAAGGGCAATTCGCAGTACGCCCTCGGGGATTTCATGAAGGCCTCCGTCTCGTTCTCCGAGGCGATATCCATGGATCCCGAGAACGCCGCCCTCTGGCATTCGAAGGGGATGGCCGACGAGGCGAGAGGGGACTGGGAATCCGCCATGGAGGCGTACGACAGGTGCGTGCAGCTGGACGACGGCGAGGCGTCCTTCTGGATCTCGCTGGCAGCGATGAAGGACAGATGCGGGGACAGGAAGGGCGCCGCGATCGCCCTGGACAAGGCCATAGGGCTCGATCCCGGATCCCACATCCCCCTTGTGATGAAGGCATCGCTGCTCTCTTCGGCCGGACGCTTCAAGGATGCCGCGTACTATCTCGGCCATGCCCGCGCCGTCAGGCCTTCGGAGCCCCGCATACTCGAGATGCTGGCAGAAGCCCTGTACAAATCGGGAGACGGCAGGGGGGCCTCCGAGGCCCTCTCCGCCCGTCTGGCGATAGGCCCGTCCGAGAACGCCGCCGTCATGCTGGCGAGGCTGCGCCTCTCTCTGGGAGACCGCTCCGGAGCCGTCAGGGCCCTGGACGACGTCCTGAAGGAGATCCCCGAATCGAAGGTCGTCGCCGCAGAGAGGAGACGCCTCGTCGAAGAAGGGAAGGAGGCGGAGGTCCGGATGCCGGAGGCCGCCATCGAGGAGCCTGCTCCGGTGCCCGAACCTGAATCCGCCGAGAAGGAGAGGCCGGATCCAGCAGCGCTCGGCTCGATGGCGGAGGCTCTCCTGGAGGCAGGAGACGCCAGAGGCGCCGGCAGAGCGATCGATGCCGCCATCGATGCAGACCCCAACGATCCCTGCCTGTACAGCATAAAGGCGCGCGTGATCCTGGCGAAAGGCGATGCAGAGGGAGCCCTGTTCCTGATCGAGAGCGCCCTCGGATCGTTTCCCCGCAACGCCATCCTGCATCGGACCGCGTCCGCGATCTGCATGGAGAAGGGCGAACTCAAGAGGGCGCTCGTAGAGGTCGATGAGGCCATCGCGAACGGATCGGACGATGCCGCGACGAACGTCCTCAAAGGCCGCATCCTTTCGGAGGCGGGACAGATCGAGCGCGGCATAGCCTGCTATTCGAAGGCGGTATCCATGGATCCGTCGGATGCTGATTCCGCCGACGAGCTCGCGAGGATGCAGAAGAGCGTAGGGGACCTGCCCGCCGCCGCCGCGACGATCGCCAGGACATTGAGGAGGTTCCCCGGCCGCGCATCCACGATCATGCTGAAGGCCGAGACGGCCCTTCTGTCGGGCGACGCCGGGTCCGCCAGGGAGGCGGCGTCCGCCCTGCGCGACAGCGACCCCTCGGACCTGGAGAGGATGCGCATGAAGGAGATCCTCGACGAGATGGGGATCTCGTGCATATCGAAGGATGCGGGAGAGGACTGGGAGCCGGCCGTCAAGCGCAGCGCGGAGAAGGTCCTGCGCAGAGCGTACACGATGCACACCCCTGCCGACGACCCCGATATCCTGGACTCCATGGGATTCGACGAGGACCTGGCATCCTCCGTGTCCGCCTACATCGCGGAGATGCCCGACATGGGCCGCATAGGCCCCGGAATGGACGGCTTCGCGGATCTGGAGAAGAAGTCCAGAGAGATCGTCATGAAGCTCTCATGGAAGGATCTCGAAGGATGCAGCCTGCTGCCGCTCGAGAAGATCTTCATCTCCGGAGGATACCGGGATGCGGATTCGGCCAAGATCATGAGATCGTATATCGCGGGCTCCGCGGAAGCCGAAGGCGCCCAATGCGACGGGAGGCTCTCCGAGATCGCCAGCGGACTCATCAAAGGGACGTCCGTCTACGACATAATGAAGGGATGCGGCCTCGGAGTCTACGAGGCATGGGCCGTGAAGAGGATGATCGTCCGAGATCGGTAATCCTTCATCTCGGACTTCATGAACTCGCGCATCAGACAGGTCGCGTAGTTCCCTTTGGGCAGCGAGAACGAGACGGAATAGGAGCCGTCGTCGCGGAAATCCGCTTTCAGATCCCTGACGGGGCACAGGAGCTCCCTGCGTCCGCCCTTGGAGGAGCATTTGGACAGTCCGGGGACCACGAAGTCCTCGGGCTTCAGACCCTCCCTCTCCGCTATGGAGCGCTCGATCTCCCCCTGCTCGCCTTCGGCCAGGACCGTCTCGGAGCCGTACAGCGCGGCGGTGACGAAGGCCCTTCCGAGCTTCACCTGGCGCGACACCAGATCGATGTTCCTGGAATCTGCGAGGACCGGGGCTTCGTGCTGAGGCGTCCCGTCCGCGGCCAGCGGGATGACTATGTCCCCCTCGACAGGCGCGTTCAGCGGAAGACCGCGGGCCATGCGCTCGCTCAGCATCTCGTTGAAGAGATAGGACTGGTACGCGTGCACCAGCATCATCTGGAGATTGGACGGCAGAGCCGATATCGCATCCTTCCAATCCCCTCCTTCGGCCAGAACCTGGGCCATGACCTTCTCGAAGGACATCTTCTCCGGCATGATCTCGCGGGCGTGCGCCCAGTCGTCGGTGCCCTCCAGCGATGTCCTGATCTCGCGGACGTCTGCCTCCTCCTCGGGCGTCGTGTAGCAGATGTACGTCCTGACGGCGCCCTCTATGTCCCCGCGGACGATCCTCTCGCCCACGAGATGGGTGACGGGCCTGACCACGCCGAAGCGCTGGACTCCGAAGTAGTTCGGGAATCCCTTCTCCGCCGCGATGATGCGCATATCTTCCTCGACGATCTCGCGGATACGTGCCGGATCCGCCGTGCAATCCCTGACAGCGATCTCGAACGAGTTTCCGATGAGGTCCCCCAGCTGG
>DATC01000033.1:0-1296 GCA_002504495.1 Methanomassiliicoccaceae archaeon UBA537 | reverse complement strand
CTCCACGTCCTTGAGAGAGACCTTGGCCAGATCCTCGGAGGGGCAGCGGAACGACATGAGCTGGGTCGTCACCGCGCGCTTGTCCTTGGTGCCTGCGAACCCGATGCGGGCGCGGGACATGCCTATGCCGCGGGACAGCATGCGCACCAGGCGGTTGGTCTCCCAGTTGCGGCTGGTGACCGTGGCGATGGCGTACTCCCCGTCGGCCTTCTCCCTCGGAGGATCAGAGATCTCCCTGACTACGAAATCCTCGGGTTCGGTCTTGAGATGACCGCCCGTCCCGTCGGTATCGCACAGGTATCTGCGGATGCCGATATCCGCCTCCGCGGTGCGGCATTCGCGGTACATCGGCATCACTCTACTGCTGCGAAGTAGTCGGCTGCCGCCTGCGCGGCCTTGGAGACGGCCTCGAGCGCGCTCCCGTTGCGGACCTCCACATGGAGCTTCCTGTCGTCGAGCTCGGGGTGGGTCTCGATGAACCTGACGAGAGTGACGTTATCGTCGCCGTCGAGCGCCTTCATGAGAGGCGCTATAAGGGTGATGTTGACGTCCTTGAACGCGATGGTCGCACTCTGGGAGTCCTTGGTTCCCTCGACAATTACCGGCTGCATATCGCGGGCTATGCGATAGCGGTTATAAAAGTTCGGTGCGGGGGCCGGCACGCCGCGCTTCCCCGCGATGAAGAGGAGGCGCCTCAGTCCCCGCTTCCGTCCCAATGGGGATCGGCGGCGGACTGTCCGTCCTCCTGCTTCCTTTCTTCAGAGACGCGCTTCTGATCCTGCTTCCTGTCTTCCATCTCCATCCCTCGTCCCGCCTGTGATGCGGATACGCATCTGTGATTGCTCCTACGTATATATCAGGAACGTCCCGTATCGGACAGACCGTCGGAATCATGGGCCTGCATGCGGTACATCTCCTCGATCTCCGCGACGGTGGTGCACTGCTCGGGCGTCTTGTCGTCCCTCACACGTCCTGTGAACCGCGGGAACCTGATCCCCAGACCCGCATCCTCCTTGATCGCCCCCCAGGCCGCCGTATGCACCGGACTGAGGGTTATCTCCGCGGCGACGACCTCCAGCACGACAGCGGGATCGAACCAGACGTCGGGCTCCATCTCCGCATCCACCACCGTCGGACGGGACTCGGAGAGGGTGCCGTCGAGAAGAGCGGGCATCGATTCGAGGAACGCGTCGTCGAACCCTGTTCCGAGCTTGCAGACGGTCTTGAACCTGTCCTCGTCCTGATCGTATGCAGCCATGAGGAGGGCTCCGTACCTGCCGGCCCTCTTCCCCCTGC
>DATC01000148.1:183-11542 GCA_002504495.1 Methanomassiliicoccaceae archaeon UBA537 | reverse complement strand
GAGAAGAGATACTACATGGGCATGAAAGGTACGGTCCTGCTCTACTCGATCTCCTTCTGGGGAAAGGTTCCGTTCGTGATGCACGAGAGGATGACCGTCGATGCTCCATGAGCATCCGTTATCTACCTCCGCGTCATCACTCCGAGCATGGTGAAATCCGTTCGTGCCTCGCACATACTGGTGCCCAATGAGAAGGATGCCGCCGGCATCATCGACCGCCTGAACAAGGGAGAGGACTTCGCTGCGCTCGCGAAGAGGTTCTCCAGATGCCCATCCAAGTCCAAGGGAGGAGACCTCGGATGGTTCTCCAAAGGCCAGATGGTCAAGGAGTTCGAGGACGCCTGCTTCAACGGTAAGACCGGAGACGTCATCGGGCCCGTCAAGACCGAGTTCGGCTACCACGTGATCAAGATCACGGGACAGAAATGATTTCGGAGGGGTCGAACCCCTCCTTTGTTTTCACCTTTATCAGGCGTTCTTGAGCTTGACGGCAGCGATGATACCCATCAGACCGGAGAGCGCGACGATGGCTCCGATGACGATCATCACGATGTCCGCCGTGTCGTTGACGTTCAGGAGCGCATAGACTCCCATGACGACCATCAGCGCGGCGATGGCCATGGTGAGCATCTTGGACCCGAAGGATATCGCGAACGACGAGCTCGCGCCTAAGAGCGTTATCAATCCCACGATGATGAGTCCTGCTCCGAGGATGATCATCAGGAGGTCGGAGAACAGTCCGGGGAGGATGAGGAGCAGGAGTCCGAAGACCACGAGCACCACGCCCGTCACGATGCCCGGACCCATCCCGTTCTTGAAAGTCGCGGCGACGGTGATAAGTCCGAACACCAGCGCAAACGCGCCGGCGATCATTATGATGATGTTCAGGCTGTCCTTCCCGAGGACGGCCATCAGCACACCCATGATCAGGTAGAGGATGCCCATGACGAGCTCCCTCTGCCAAGGCCTGTAGTTGTCTACAACCACTTGCATTGTATCGGCTAGTTAACCGACTGGTCGCCTATTAATATCTCGGTTCGGACGCACGATGCGGACCAGAGCGGGAACCTGATGGCAGAGATCCTGGCCGAATATAGCATCGGCATGAGGGTGCTCGCCCAGGTACGCCTCGTCGATGTCCTTCCACGAGAGGAACAGCACCGCCTCGGGATCGTCCACGATGTCGGAAGGGAACAGCGATACTCTGATTCCAGATGCTCTCAGCGAGTCCAGGGCCGTCATCACCAGATCGTTCCTGTCGGTGCGTCTGGTCCCGAGCACGGACTGGAGATTGCGGTCCGAGAGGAACGATTCCAGGCGGACTCCGAACTCCTCCGGAACATCCTCGGCTTCGAAGCAGCATCTCATGGAAACGGGATAAAAGAAGTGGTATAAGTGGGGGCCGAAGCCCCGGTTTTCGGATATGTCCGATCGACCTGCGATCACATGCCCATCTTCTTCTTGACATCGTCGTCGAAGAGGGCGACGAGGAGGAAGAGGGAGATGATGACGCCGCAGATTCCCTCGATGGTTCCGATGGGGAAGGCGACGATGGTCAGCAGGTTGCCGAGCAGGGACAGGACCATGATGACGACCAGGAGGATCCAGAGGATCTTGTCGAGGGTGTCGGTCTTGCCGTCGGTCATGCGCTTGTAGACCCAGTAGACGATGAAGGCGAAGATGAGTCCGACGATGATGCTGACGATCCATCCGCCGAAGTCGCCGCTGTAGCCGAAGAGCCCGCTGACGAACAGGACGGTGGCGGTCAGCATGACGAACTGGCAGACGATGTCCCACTTGGAGGAGACCTCGCCGGAGCGGATCTTCTTTCCGAATCCGAAGTACAGGAAACCGACGATGATGGTGCCGATTCCTCCGATGATCGCCGTGAGGGTATCGGTCTCGTCGTCGAGGATTCCGGAGACCAGTCCGACGATCCCCAGAAGCATCTGGACGATACCGATGATCCACAGGGCGGTACCGGCGTTTTTCGAGTTGTCGAGAAAAGACATAGCTATTTCCTCGATTCTTCAATCCCATGGTGCATATTTAAAAGGTATCGCGTTCCACGTTTCATAGAGCAACTCAGGATAGCCAGCATGATTTATCACCGGTCACGCGGTACCGTATCTCATGAGCAAGATCATAGGATGTCCGAGGGAATGCGACCCCATGGAGCACATCGACGAGTTCCTCTCCGGAGACCTCCGCACTCTGTCCGGATTCAAGATGGACGGACTGCAGAGCCTGAAGGACACCGTAGTGTCCGAGCTCTCCGAGAGGGAGCCGGAGTCCAGGACCGTGAACGTCGACCGCGATTGGCTGTCCGATATAGGAGTGGACTTCGCCAGGGACCTGAAGAAGGCGGTCGAGCGTACCGTTGCGGAAGGCGGCAGGACGAACTTCATCGTCTTCCAGGACGTCCCCGTGGTCGGCTGGCAGTCCGCGTTCGAAGGATTGGACCCGAAGAAGGCTCAGGTCTACCTGTTCACCAACGCCTGCCTGCAGGTCCCCTGCTGCTACAAGCTGATCGAGTGAGGGCGACCCCCTCGACGGCCGATGCCGCCGGAGGGGCCCCTGTCCTGCGGATTCGGTATCGCAGGTCGAAGGCGCTGCGAACGGCCTCGAGCATCGCCTCGAAGGTGGACTCCTCCGGAACGATGCGCACCGTGTAGCCCATCTCCTCGATCTTGGATGCGGTAGGAGAACCGATCGCGGCTATGCAGACGTCGGACATCAGCTCGCGGGCCTTCTCCTTTCCGAACTTGCCCTCGATGCGCGACAGGAACATCTCCGCGCTCGAAGGCGATGTGAACGCCATGGAGTCCAGCGCTCCGTGCTTTATCATCATCTCCAGATGGAGCAGCGCGTTGCTGAGACCGTACTCCTTCAGCCTGTAGACCGGCAGGTCCTCCACGACGGCGCCCTTGGCTGCAAGACCTTCCGGCAGAACGGCGCGGCCGCGGTCCGATCTCAGAAGGAGGACGGTCCGCCCTCCGATTCCGTCGCCCAGCGAATCGACGACCCCCTCGGAGGAGTAGTCCTCCGGGACGGATGATGCACGGATGCCTGCTTTGGCCAGCCTCTCGGCGGTGATAGGCCCTATGGCGACGGTCTCGACTCCTTCGAACCTCTTCGCCAGATCGTCGCCGTAGCGCCTCTTCAGCTGGTCCGCGGCCGATACGGAGCTGACCACCGCGACGACCCCGGGCTTCAGCAGGGAATCGAGCCTGGAGAACGCCTCGTCCTCTCCCGGAAGCACCTCCATGGACGGGGCGCACATCGCCTCGAATCCCATCTTCTTGGCCAGCTCCACAGAGTCGGCTATCCTGTCCATCGGACGCATGAATCCTAATGTCGTCATGAGAGATCACCTAATTTCTCCCTCAGGGATGCGACCTCGCCCACGACGATTATGCCCGGAGGCTCCACAGCCTGCTCCCTGATGGCGGATTCCAGCTCCGAGACCGTCGTAGTCACGACCCTCTGCTCGGGGGTGGAACCCTTGGAGATCACCGCGGCGGGCATATCCGGGGACATGCCTCCCGCCATGAGCTCCTTCGAGATGGTCCCCGCATTGCCGAGCCCCATCATAATAACGAGGGTCCCGTGGCCCTGCACGAGGGCCTTCCAATCGACGCGGTCGGATTCGCGGCCGTCCTTCTCGTGGCCCGTGACGAACGTGACCAGCGAGGAATGGTCCCTGTGGGTGACGGGGATCCCTGCCAGCTCGGGAACCGAAATGGACGAGGAGACGCCGGGGACCACGTGCACCTCCGCGCCTGCGGCCCTGAGCTCCTCGACCTCCTCGGCTCCGCGACCGAAGAGGAACGGGTCGCCGCCCTTGAGACGGACGACCACCGAACCCTCCTTCGCACGATCGACCAGCAGCCCGTTGGTCTGCCATTGGCTGAGGTGGTGGTCCCTCGCCCTCTTCCCGGCGTCGATCAGCTCCGCATCGGGCCTGCACTCCTTCAGCAGCTCCGGATTCGCAAGAGCATCGTATACGACGACGTCCGCCTTCCTGAGCAGCTCCAATCCCCTGACCGTGATGAGTCCGGGATCGCCCGGACCGGCCCCTACCAGATACACCTTCCCTGTCATATGACCGCATCCCTCTTTCCTGCAAGGAACTCGGCGATGCCGAGGAGCTCGTCCAGGACGTACATCGCCGGAACATCTATGGATACTCTGCGCTCCGACTCCGCGTATCCGAAGGACACCGCGTCCACATGGACGACGTCTCCGTCCAGCTCCGCCGTTATCCCGACCGGGGACGAGCACCCTGCCTGCATGAGCTTCAATATGCCCCTCTCGACTCCGGCCTCTATGCGCGATGCCCTGTCCTCGACCTTGGACAGCAGGGCCGATGTCTCGGCATCGCCGCGCCTGCATTCGACGGCTATTATGCCCTGCGCCGGAGAAGGGACGAACACCTTCGGATCGAGGACCGACATGGGACGGTCGATGCCCATCCTGTCCAGACCGGCCTTGGCGAGGACGATCGCATCGCACTCCCCGGAATCCAGCTTGGACAGACGGGTGTGAATGTTCCCCCTGAGCGGGACCACGATCAGGTCCGGACGCAGGGAGGCCAGCAATGCGGCGCGGCGCGTGGACGACGTCCCGACGCGCGCCCCGGGAGGAAGCTCCTCCAGAGGGCACGGCAGGACCACGTCCCGCGGATCGTCGCGCGGAAGCATCGCGCCGATGGCCAGACGGGGATCCATCGTGACCGGGATGTCCTTGAGCGAATTGACGGTGCAGTCCACCCTCCCCTCGACGAGGGCCTCGTCGAGCTCGCGGACGAAGGCCCCCGTGGAGCCCATGGAATCGAGGGGAGATACCTGGTCGACATCTCCCAGGGAGGTCATGCCCACGACCTCCGCATCGATGTCCGGGACCCTCTCCTTCATCGCGGAGACGAACATCTCCGTCTGCCTCATGGCGAGGAGGGACTCCCTCGTGCCTATCCTCATCTCTCCGCCTCCAGGAATCCGCGGAACGCCTCCGACAGGATGCGGACGTCCTCGTCGTCGTGGGCCGTGGACATGAAGCAGTCCTCGAGAGCGGAAGGAGCGAGGTAGATCCCCCTGTCCAGCATGTATCTGAACATCCGTCCGAACATCGCGCGGTCGGTCCTGCGGGCGTCGTCGGCGTTCCTGACCTCGTCCACTCCGAAGTAGACGGAGAACATGGAGCCGACGCTGTTCACGCATCCGGACACCCCGGTATCGGCGAAGGCGTCGCGTATTGCGGACACGAGCGAGTCGGACCTCCTGCCGAGGTCCCTGTAGACGCCGTCGCGGCGCATGACGTCGATCTGCGCAGAGCCTGCGGCTGCGGTGACGGGGTTCCCTGCGAAAGTTCCCGCTACATACACGGGGCCCTGCGGAGCGACCGTCTCCATGATCTCCCTTCTTCCTGCGAAGGCCCCCGCGGGGAATCCTCCGCCTATGATCTTGCCCATGGTGGTCATGTCCGGAACCACACCGTACAAAGCCTGGGCGCCTCCCGCGGAGACGCGGAATCCCGTGATGACCTCGTCGAAAATGAGAACGACCTCGTTCTCCCGGGTGATCCTGCGCACATCCTCCAGATAGCCCTTCTCCGGAGGAACCACTCCGACGTTCCCCATCACCGGCTCCATGATCAGAACGCCGATTCCGGGCTCCGACTCCAGCATATCCGAAAGGGCCTGGGCGTCGTTGTAGGGGACGATACGTGTGTTGCGGACCGCATCGGCGGGGACTCCGGCGGAGGACGGGGTGGACTCGGCCGATCCGGAGCCCGCCGAGACGAGCACCGCATCGTGGGCGCCGTGGAACCCGCCGTCGATCTTCGCGACGACACCCCTGCCGGAGAATCCTCTGGCGGTGCGTATCGCGTGCATGGTGGCCTCCGTCCCGGAATTGGCAAGACGGACCATCTCCGCGGACGGCACAGCATCTGAGATCCTCCTTATGAGGCCGAGCTCGCGCTCGGACGGGGCGCCGAAGACTGCGCCGTCCGCGATGGCGGAGCGGGCCGCCTCCATGACCTCCGGATGCGCATGTCCGGTGATCAGAGGGCCGTATGCCATGCACAGGTCGATGTAGGAGCGGCCGTCGGCATCCGTCACCCTGCTCCCACGTCCCTTCGATATGAACAACGGATACGGATCGAACCTGCGGACGGGACTGCTGACCCCTCCGGGGGAGAGCCTCTCCTCCTCCCTGTAGAGCGTCTCGGAACGGTCCATGGGATCGGAGCATCCTCGCCATGTCCTCGGCGAAATAGGTGATTATCATATCGGCGCCGGCGCGCCTGATCCCGATGAGGGACTCTCTCATGACGCGCTGCTCGTCGATCCATCCGTTGGCCGCGGCCGCCTTGATCATGGCGTACTCGCCGGAGACCTGGTAGGCGGCCAGAGGAAGGTCGAAGCGGTCCGCTGCCTCCCTTATGACGTCCAGATAGGGGCCTGCGGGCTTGACCATTATCATATCGGCGCCCTCGGCGACATCGAGCTCGATCTCGCGCATGGCCTCCCTCCTGTTGCCCCATGCCATCTGGTATCCGGCGCGGTCCCCCTTCCCGGGAGCCGATTCCGCGATGTCCCTGAAGGGGCCGTAGTAGGCGGATTGGAACTTGGCGCTGTACGCCATGATGGGGACGCTGCGGAATCCTGCATCATCCAGAGCCTCCCTGATGGCGGCCACCTGCCCGTCCATCATGCCGCTGGGGGCGATGATGTCCGCTCCGGCCTCCGCCTGGGAGACGGCGGTCCTGGCGTAGAGCTCGATCGTGTCGTCGTTGACGACATGCCCGCATCCGTCGAGGACGCCGCAGTGCCCGTGGTCGGTGTACTCGCAGAGGCACAGGTCCGCTATCACCAGGAGATCGGAACTCTCCTTCAGGCCGGCGATCGCCTTCTGCACGACTCCGTCCCTCCTGTAGGCTCCCGATCCGACGGCGTCCTTCTCCGCGGGGATCCCGAACACGAGAACGGATCCGACCCCGCTCTCCTGTATGCCGGACGCGATCCCGTCGAATCCGGACAGGGGATGCGTGGGCACCCCCGGCATGGAGTCCGTGGATCTCGTCTCGGACAGCGTCTCGTCGAAGAACACCGGGAGGATCAGCTGGTCCTTGTGGAGACGCGTCTCGCACACCAGGTTCCTGATCCTCTCATCCTGCCTCAGCCTCCTGAGGCGCACTTCAGGGTACATCATTGCGATTCCTCCAAACCGAAGAGCTCAGCCGCGGCGTCGCAGATATCGGTGCGACCGTCGCGGGAGGCCTCCCTAAGATTCCTGTAGAGCTCCGCGGTGATCTTGCCGACGAGGGCCCTGGACAGGTCCTCGATCAGCTCGTCCGTCCCGACGGAGCCTTCGCGGGACCTCGCGTACGCGAGCTCCCTTCCGCGGATATCGGCGAGCTTCAAGCCTATGGCCCTGATCACCTCGTCCGCGCGGCGCTCCCTCTGCTCGTCGTCGAGCCTCAGGAGCTCCTCAGTGATAATCGTCTCCGCCGATCTAATCTCGTCCCTGCGGCGGCGCACGTTCTCCATCGCTATCGACTGGAGAGAGTCCATGCTCTCCAGGGAGACGTTGGGGACGTTCGAGACGGACTGCTCCGTGTTGCAGGGCACGCTCACGTCTATGACGAGCAGCGGCCGCTCGGGACGCGAGGACATGGCGCGGCGGACATGGTCCTCGCGCAGCACCGCGTGCGGAGCCCCCGTCGCCACGAGGACGACGTCCGAATCGGCGATGGCGTCCGTCATCCTCATCATGCTCACCGCCCTGCCTCCGAGCTCCTCGGCCAGCTCTATGGCGCGGCTGTAGGTGCGGTTCGATACGACGACCGCCCCCAGACGCCTCCCCATGAGGTTCTTGGCGATGACCGATGCTATGTCCCCTGTACCTAGGATGATGATGCTCCTGCCTTCCAGAGTGCCGAGACGGGACTCCGCGAGCTCCACGGCGGCGGAGCCAACGGAGACCGCGCCCTTGTTGAGAGCGGTCTCGGTCCTGACCCTCTTGCCGACGGCCAGCGCGCGGTCGAAGAGCCGGGTGAGCATCCCCTTGGCGGTGCCCTCCTCCCTGGCGGCGCAGTAGCTCTCGCGGACCTGGTGCTGGATCTGGTCCTCCCCCACGATGAGGGAGTCCAGACCGCACACCACCCTGAACAGATGGGCGATGGTGTCGCGGTCCTCCAGGATGTAGGCGATGTTGCCTGTGGGGACGACGTTCTTGATCATGGTCTCGAAGAAACCCTTCGCGACGGCGTTGTCCGTGGCGACGGCATAGGCCTCGAAGCGGTTGCACGTCCTGACAACGACGTACTCGGAGATCTGCTGGACTCCGGGAAGGCGCCTGCGGACCTCCTCGTCTAGCTCCGGCACGACGTCGTTGAGCGCGGCGGTGCCTCCGGCGGAGGCGTGGGTCACATGGAGGCTGACTATCATGTACGTCAGATCCTCTCGATGCACATGCTCTCGGCCGAGGAGAGATCTCCGGAACGGAGAAGGTCCCATACCTCCTCGTCGTGCAGCACGTCGGCGAGGAATCCGGCCCTCGAGGGCTGGTCCGCGATGCCTTCCATGACCGCGGGACGGATGTCCGTCAGCAGGCGCAGCATGAGGTCGTACGAGGAGTCGAGCATCCCGTCGATCGCCGATGCGACGTACGGAGGAAACGCGGGAGCGCTGCCCAGAGACGAGACGCAGAAGGCCCATCCGTCCCTGCGGACGGTGGACGGTATGAGGACGTCCCCGCCGCCGTGGGCGGAGTTCGTCATGATGCCGCGGGACATGGATGCGTCCCGTATCGAATCGTTGAGGGAATGGTCGGACGTGGCGGCCACGACGATGTCGGAGCCGTCCATGTATCCGCCGGCAGTCTCGGAGTCTATCCTTGCGAGAACGACCTCGTCCGCGACCTCCTCGAGCTCCGGAAGGACCTTCTCTGCCACGACCCTGATCCTGAATCCCTTGAAATGGAGGCACTTACGGAGCGCGACCGGTCCGCCTCCGAAGACTGTGACGGTGCGGCCTCTGGGCGACAGGAAGATCGGCGAAAGTTCGGAAGGCATGTTCCCGGTATCTTCGAGAGAATCGGAATGTATTAATAAGTATGCGTTTGAAATTCGATTCGTAATACTCATCCGTTCGCGGCAGCGGTAGGGCGGCAACGTTACGGTAATATCCGGATGACGGGATTCGGCATCATGGACTTCGATTCCAATCCGGATGCCATGACCGAGAACGGACAGATATGGTTCCCTGCGGACTACGACCGGATAAGGATGTGGACGACCCCCGGGAGGACGGCGGTCGTCAGGCCGGCGATGACCGCAGATGCCTCCGCGTCCCTCGGATACGAATGCGACATCCTGTGGGCCGCTGTGTGTCGCCTCGATAAGAGCACGGCGGACAGGACGTACGCCGAATGGATGGTGTGCAGACCGGATCTCGGAATAGCCGTGTCTGCATCGAAGATCGAGGTCGCGGTGAACTCCTACTACGAGCACCTTCTGGACGCGTCCGTGGCTCCTGTGGAGGGAACCCTGAGGAATGCGATGGGAAGGGAGGCGGCGAGGAGCATGACGGACCAGTTCTCCTCCAGAGAGCCCCGCTTCGTGCTGCTCTCCCGTGCCGACAGGGCGCCGTTCATCGTCGATTCGGACGAGTCCCTCCGCCTCATGGCGGAGACGGCGGACAACGTCCTCCCGTCGAAGAGGTCCGCCTACGACCCCGTGTGGAAGGCGGAGCATCGGAGACGATCGGATCCGTAGAGGATCTCCGCTATCTCCTTCAGGCGTGACGCCACCTCGCGGCCGGAGTCCGTGAGGAACAGCGCGGTCCCGCTTCCGCGGTAGCCCACCTTCTCGAAGCGTATCAGCCCGGCATCCGCGAGCTCGGATATCCTCGAGGCTATCCCGCTGTTGTGCTTGTATCCGTTGTAGACGTCCTGCTTGGTGCATCCGTCGTGCTCCAGCACGAACATGAGCACGCCCATGCTGCTGGAGTTCTCCAGAAGAGGTATGCCCGTCATAGGAGTCCTCCTGCGGAGAGCCGTCCGGGGCGGACATCCCCGGACGTAAGGGCGGTCGCGGACGGAGCCCCAGATGAATACGAGAAGGCCCGGACGCTCCCTGTTTGAGCGTGATGAATGATAGAGCGGGAGCTTCCGCTCATGATCGAGAATGAATGGGAGCGGATGCTCCCGGGAATGCGGATGTGCGATTGCATCTGCGATGGGGGAGGCCCCCGGAGGGACCTCCCGGTTTGCTGTTCAGGTCTGTAGATTCTCCGTCGGTTCCTCGCCGGGATCAGCTGCGCATCATCCTCAGGGCGACGATGGCCGCCATGATGACGATGAGCACGACCAGGACGATCAGGAGGATGTCCGTGAGGGACATGTCGTCCTTGTCGTCCTTGATGATGATCGGAGTGGGTTCGGGCATCGGAGTGACCGCAGGCGTGGATCCGATGAGCTGATAGGAGACGTCCCTATCGGCTTTCTCGGTTCCGGAAAGCGAGATGGACATGGATCCGTAGGATCCGACGGTCTTGCCATCCTTGTCCTTCAGAACGACCTTGGAGATGTCGTAGTCCGCGGCGGGGGAGATCTCAACGGTGTGGGATCCGGCAACCAGGTCATCAATCACGAAGATGTTGGCCTTCTCCGTTCCGTTCATCAGCTTTCCGTCGACGGTGATGTAGGCGATGCCTCCGTCGGTGGTGATGGTGATCTTGTAGATCTGGTAGTCGATCTCGGCGACGACCTTGGCGTACTTGCCAATGGCTTCCTTATCAGCGCTCTCTCCGGTCTCGGCGTTCTTCCAGTACTTGAAGTCGGCGTTCTCCGGCTCGTAGTCGATCATTCCGACAACAAGAGTGGACTTATCAACAGCGTAGGCGACGACGTAGTCCTTGTCCTCCGCGACGAACAGGGTCGACACGTATCCGGAGTTCTCCTTGGTGAAGGACTCGGGAGCGGTCAGACCAGGGGCGAAGAGGGCGTAGTTCTCGACAACGATGTTTCCAACGACGGAAGCATCGGCACCGGTGGAAACGGTCCTCTTGGCGATCTCTGCATCGACTCCGACGTAGAGAATTCCGAAGGTCGCGGCAGCAACGGAGGCTCCGTCCTTGTCGACGGCCTTGGCATCGATGGCGCCGGAGACAGTGGCGACATCAGCCGCAAGGATTCCGTTCTCGATTCCGACGGAACCGGAGACGGTCAGCTTGACGGCCTTGACGATGGATCCATTCTGGATGACAATGTTACCGACGACGTCGAGGTCGCCGGTCTCGAAAGTTGCGATGATCTTCTCGACTCCGCAGACGACGAGATCACCGTTGACGACG
>DATC01000148.1:0-128 GCA_002504495.1 Methanomassiliicoccaceae archaeon UBA537 | reverse complement strand
GGTCCTTTGCGATGTACACCTTTCCGTCGAAGGCGACGGAGGTGTCGGCCTTGCTGATATCGATGTCGGCGAGGGCTCCGCTGATCATGAGAACGGCGGCCTCTCCGAGGACGGCGTTCTCGACGCAG
>DATC01000083.1:3052-5450 GCA_002504495.1 Methanomassiliicoccaceae archaeon UBA537 | reverse complement strand
TATCTATATCAGTACACGTTTTGAAGATTCATGGCTTACAGGCTTGTTGTGATCGACGGCGACAGATATGATGAGCTCATGGCCCGTGTATCCGCTCTCGACTACTACACGAGCAAAGCGGACATCCACGGGATATGCATCGCCCTGAGTACGGAGACCCGCGAACATTTCGAGATGTGGGTCGACAACTTCTACCATATGTCCGACTCGGTGCGTTCGCACGCCAGGATATTCTGCATTGACGACCCTCTGACCGATCTCCATGCCGAATACGAGATATCTACCCGTACCATGTTCCTGTTCAATTTCGACTATTACGGATGGGTAAAGAGCATAGCCCTCGGAATGGCCGGGAACATTCTGGAGGATTCGCATTCGATCCATTCCGTTCACGGAGCGGCATTGGAGATCGACGGAGTCGGCGTCACACTAATCGCCCCGTCCAAGACCGGAAAGACGACGCAGTCATGGGGACTTCTCCGCGACAGCAGAGCCCATCTCATCACGGATGATTGGTATTTCGTGTCCTTGGGCCGCGACAGGCCTCTTGCGCAGGGATCGGAGAAGAACTGCTACATCGATGCGGATATCGGAGATGTATGGGGAGAATACAAGCCTCTCGTGGACAAGGTCAGATTCGATCAGAAGGGGCGGGGGATAGGGAACATCCGTTGGATAGCCGGCGACGACGCCATGGCTCCCGATGCCCGCATGGGCTACATCTTCCTTCTGGAACGCGATCCCTCGGTTGCACCCGGAGCAAGGGAGATTACGGCGGAAAAGGCATTCGGATATCTGGATTCCAATGGATTCTGCAATCCCCACCAGCTTCTCTTCGACGACCGCAGGGTGAGATCCAGAAAGGAGTTCTTCAGAAGATATCTGGAATCCTGCGAGACGTTCATGGTGAACACCACCATGCCCCCGGAGGAGACCCAGGCCGAGATACGCAGGATCCTGTCGTCGAGGTGCAGGCTATGAAGGGGACTCCGAAAACAAGAGCGATCCACGGCATCGCCTCCAAGAACGTCCTAGATACCGATTTCAAGAGGATGAGGGCCGACAGGGTGGAGAAGCACCATGAATTCTCCGTGATGTGGATCTCGTTCTTCATAATCGTGATCTCCAGCGCGGTGTTCTTCCTGATAGGCTTCTTCCTTCCGGGCGAATGGTCGCAGAAGGACTTCTTCTACAATATGGGATGCAACATCCTGGCCATGTTCATAGTGGTCCTGTGCCTCGATACCCTGGTAAACAGGAACCGCGATTCCAGGATCCAACGCGATGAATCCCGCAAGATCCTGAGGCATCAACGCCTCATAAGCCCCGATATCGACATGTACCTCGTAAGAAAGAACATGGTGATCACTCCGATCGGAAAGACAGTGAAGAAATTCCAATCCAGATCAGAGTTCACCGTATCGGACATGAGGGACATGTACTCGGCATCTGATCTGGTATCGGATGTGGGCATCTCACGCATAAAGAGATACGCGTACTATCAGGCGGCGCTCAGGGATGACTTCGAGAAGCTCATAGAGAGCGTCGATTTCATGTTCTATCCTGAGATCGCGGATGCAGCGATGAGGTACCTCAACGCGACCTCCTACGGTCAGGCGGCGCTTGATGCCGTTGTCGGCTACGAGGATGCCAAGACAGGGAACAGATCCGTCCGCCTCATGGTCGTGTCCATGCTAAGAGACGAGCCTGCGGACGGCAGCTTCATCGATGCAAATCCGATGATGAAGAACGTATACCTGGTTCATCAGATGATCGCGGATCAGGAGAAGGCCGTGGCAGACTACATCGATCTCATCAGGATATTGGAGGAGAAGGACACCAGCGGCTACATGAAGAAGCTCGATGATCCTTCCGACCGAGACCGAAAGGGACCTCCGAATCGATCTGAATGCCGTTCTCCAAGACCCTGCATCCTAGGCACGTGATTCCGACACCGCTGGAATACGCCTCTCTCAGCACTTCCGAAAAATCCGGATCGGTCGATTCGTTCGGCACGAAGAGCTTCATTCCGCTCATCTGGATTACGAACGCCATGCATGCCTCGTATCCTTCCTCGACAGCACGCATCAACCCCCTGATGTGCTTAGCGCCACGAGCCGTCGGCGCATCAGGGAACATGCAGATGCCGTTCTCTTCGAGGGTGACGCCTTTGACCTCTGCGAAAATGCGCCTCTCCTCGGATTCTATGTAGAAATCGAAGCGGGAATCCCCGTACGTCCGTTCGGGGATAATGGATGCGTCCTGGCCGAACGCATGGGATTCGAGAAGCCATTCATGGAACAACGTGTTGGGAGCCTGTGAATCGATGTTGACCAGCAGATCGTTCTTGCGCACGGCCACAAGGTCGTAGCAGTACTTCCTCGCAGGATTGTCCGAC
>DATC01000083.1:0-3021 GCA_002504495.1 Methanomassiliicoccaceae archaeon UBA537 | reverse complement strand
CTCCCGGCACAAGGAGCTCTCTGCATCTGCCGGTGTTCTTCACATGCACGTGGAGCTCCTCGCCGTTCAATCTGACGAGAGCAACGAACCTGTTCGGCCGATCCAGGAACTCCGCCTTCACAGTCCTTTCATAGCGCATGGCGGACGATGGTTCAGCAACCCTATATCCCTGTGCCTCATTGACGGATAATATGGACGGCTTCAAGACCTATGAGAGATACCGCACGAAATCGGGAGGAACGGCGTTCCGCACGATAGAGGACGAATGCTCTTCCGATCTCATACTGGTCCTGGACACCGAGACCACGGGACTCTATGGAGCTCCCCGCGATGTCGTCGTCGATATAGGGATATGCGAGATGTCACTGGAGGACGGAACGGTCAAGGAGATCTATTCATCCGTTCTAGGCTACGATACGACCTGCTGGGACGACTATCTGAAGAATGCATGGATCTTCCAGAACACCGACATGACATTGGCCATGGTGGAGGAGGCCCCTCCTGCCATGGATGTCATCGATGATGTCCGCAGGATACTCAGAAACAGGATGGTGACGTCCTACAACACGGAATACGACTTCGGAAAGTTCCTCTATGAGGAGCCGTGGTCGCTTCGCGGTTCGTTCCTCGAATGCAACGACATAATGAAGGCTGCGAAGAACGTCTGCAAGCTCGACAGCGGCTTCTACGGAGGGGACTACAGATATCCCAAGCTGGACTACGCCTACTCCACCCTCGTCGAGGGCGACCCTGCAGGCATCAACGGCGTGCAGAGCCATCGCGCGCTATCTGATGCATACATGGCCTCGTATCTCGCCATCGCCATGTATCGGAACCATCAGTTCTTCCCGTGAATCCTCTCTTTGAGATCGGCGATGGTCTTCTCGGGATTCATCTCGGGAATCCTGATCTTGATTCCGTTGGATTCCTCATAGACATCTCCCGAGCTGTACTCTTCGTCGAGCTTCTTCATGTAGTACTGCTCGAACCGTTCGATGGTGCTCGACAGAAGATCTGTCTTCAGTACCATGACCTCCGTGACCAGCATGACGGCCACGAACGCCATGATCATGAGGTACCCGGTCAGAGGCAGCGGGACCAGCTCCACCAGGCCGGTGGCGACGAACGGGAACCAGAGGAACATCGCCGTCACCAGGAAGATCTCCAAAGCGGTGACTATGATAGGCACGAGGCTCCTGTTGGTCCTGCCGTCGACGGAGATGAACTTCCAACGGGGGCATATGATGAATATCTGGAAGAGCCCGCCGATAGATGCGAAGAGCACAAGGGCCGTTCTGGCCGCCGCCTCTCTGTAATCACGGTCGCCCCAGTACATGCCGTCCGTGATCAGAGACTGGTCAATAGGAAGCATTCCCGAATCGGCGAGCAGCCATACGCATCCATACAGGAGAAGGGAGAAGAAGGCTATCATCACAGAGGATGGGATGCAGAACCTCAGGACATCCGGAAGGATGAGCTCCTTGCTCTGCTCCGCCTTGGAGAAGAAGGTCATGAAGAAGGCCATTATAGTGACCGATATGAACGCATAGAATGTGTTCTGGATCGGAAGCATCGGTATGCTTCCAAGGAAGACGAATATCACCAGGAAGAGGACGGCCAGAGTGAAGTTCCTCGACAGGTAGAGCTTCAGGATGTCGCGCATGCCGGAGACGGTCTTCCTGCCTTCGACGAGTGCTTTCGGAAGAGCGGAAAAGTTGTCGTCGATGAGGATCATATCGGCGACTCCACGTGCGGCTCCGGCACCCGATTGAAGCGATACTCCCACCTGAGCGGTCTTGAGGGACCTGACGTCGTTGACCCCGTCCCCGATCATGGCGACATAGCGTCCATTGGCCTTGAGCGTCTCGACGACCTGCTCCTTGTTCTCCGGCCTCATCCTCCCGAATATATTGCATTCGAGCGCGGAGCGCGCGAACTCCTCGGGGCTCATCGCATCGAGCTCCGGCCCCGAAACTATCTTCCTGTCGCCCGGGATGCCTGCAAGGGTGAAGAGGGAATCGACGGTCACAGGATCGTCTCCCGAGATCACCTTCAGCTCCATCCCGTTCTCCAGGAAGGTCTGGATGGTATCTCTGCAATCCGGACGAACCTCGTCCCTTATAGAGATCAAGGACACAGGCGTCAATTCGGGGATCTGCGGTTCTCCTGACTCGTCATGCAGCGGAACATCCCCTGCGCGACAGATGAGAACGGTCCTGAGTCCCTTCCTCGCCTCAGCCTCTATCATCGACGGAAGATCCATATCGCTTGCGACGTGGGGGCCGATGGACGACCATGCGCCAACATAGATGCAGACGACTCTTCCATCGAGTCCGACCTTGACTGCGCTGTACTTCCTATCCGATGAGAACTGTATCTCATCTATCAGAGTCGCATCAGAATCCTCGTAATGCTTCGAAAGAGCCTCTACGGTCCTGTTACGGCTGCCCGTCGTGGATGCGAATGCCGATACGATGCGATCTGCCTCCTCCGAGGGCACCAGATCGCAGGCGGTCTCGAAGACCAGCTTGTTGGTGGTTATGGTCCCCGTCTTGTCCATGCAGACGGTATCCACATGGCTAATCGATTCGACGGAATTGGAACGCTGAAGCAGGACTCCGGAATCGGCCATGCGGACGGCGGCGATCATGTACGTGAGCGTTATCAGAAGGAACAAGGCTATCGGCACGACATCCAGAGAGAGAACGAAGACCTCCAGCATATGGGCGAAGCTGTAGTCTCTGAAAAGAGAGAGGATGATGGTCAGCACGAACAAGACGGCTGCAATAGCCATGAGGATCTCGGTGATCGTCCCGGTCTCCATCTGGAGAGGTGTCTTCTTGGACACCTCCTTCTTGGCGCTGCTCAGCATCTTGGATGCATATGAATCGTTTCCGAATCCCATCACAGTGTAGAAGACCTCTCCGGTTACGAGATTGGATCCGGAATATACGAGGTCGCCGGCCTTCTTACGGACCGTGCTGGATTCGCCTGTCAGGAGCGATTCGTCCATCTCCGCCG
>DATC01000081.1:8160-8308 GCA_002504495.1 Methanomassiliicoccaceae archaeon UBA537 | reverse complement strand
TGGCCCGCATCCAGAAGGAGGCCATGGAGAAGCACGGTCTGACATCGCTCTCCAGCCATACCATGTGCCTGGAATGCGGATGCTGCGACATAGTCCCGTTCAGGGACATCTGAATATTGGGGTGATGCGGCGGGTCCCCCCGCCGCCC
>DATC01000081.1:4930-8108 GCA_002504495.1 Methanomassiliicoccaceae archaeon UBA537 | reverse complement strand
AAGCCGCAGCCGTGGCAGCCGCCGCCGCAGGAGGCGCAGCCGTTGAAGTTGGGGTTCCTGATGGTGAGGCCCGTTCCGAAGTTGGGGTCGTCGACGAATTCGATGACGCACTCCTTGAGCTCCTTCTCGGTGTCCTCGTCGTAGAACATGTCGAATCCGTTCGCAGACTTGTCGACGATCTCGTTCTCATCGGGCTTCTCCTTGAAGGACATCCCGAACTGCGGTCCGGAGCATGCGAATCCGGAAAGGTAGATCTTGATGCCGTATCCGACCTTCTGGTTCTTCTCGAGGAGATCGTTGATGAACTTCTCCGCATCAGGAGTAATCGATACCATTTTTATCGTCGATGCATCGATTGCCACGTATATATCCTTTCACGCCGTTTAATCTGAGATCGCTCCAGCTCTATATCGAAGTTGGATGCGTACTTCCTGAGCGCATAGGACTGGGCACGGGTCATGGACATGTACGCTCCGACCATGATGGCCTCGAAGATCTCGTCCTGGGTGGCCCCCGCGGCCAGGGCCTCCTTGATCTGCACGTCCACGCAGTACTCCCCTCCGGCGGCGGTCGCGGCGGATATCGCGCAGAGCGTCTTCTGCCTGCGGTCCATGGCCCCCTCGTGGAGTATCGCCTTGCCGACCCTGCTCACCGGGATCAGGACATCCGGCCTCGTGCCCATGA
The DNA here is from genome assembly GCA_002504495.1 of Methanomassiliicoccaceae archaeon UBA537. Lineage (GTDB taxonomy): Archaea > Thermoplasmatota > Thermoplasmata > Methanomassiliicoccales > Methanomethylophilaceae > Methanoprimaticola. The sequence goes on along the minus strand of DATC01000081.1, from coordinate 7,424 downwards.
TCTGGTTTATCACCGGAACGAAGCCGCATTCGCGCCTTATAGCTTCCAGTATCTTGTCGGCGATCGCCCTCTGCTCGGGATCTGTCTCCATGAAGGCCGGATGGCGGAATACGATAAAACCGCATTCCTAACAGCGGTTGAACCGCGATGGGTCAAGCTGCGGTCCGCGATCTCCTTTAAGACACGGAGGATATTGAGACATGCCTGCGGATCGGATTCCGCAGGAGTGCGAAGAATTGGACAATCTGGAGCTGACGCGGCTGTTCGCCGCATCCGGAAGCAGATACGGCTTCTCCGAAGTGACCGCCGACTACGCGGCATTCAAGGACTTCAAGGTGAAATGGACGAGGAGCTACCGCTGGGCGACGTTCGAGGTATCGGACTACCTGTCGGATGCCCCCGCGGAGATGATGAGGCCTCTGTCTGAGACCGTCTACAAGAGGATATCCGGCGAGAAGGTGCCGTATCCCGCGGAGGTGCGGGAATGGCTGTCCGCACCCGGATTCGTGCAGAGGAAGAGGCCGCTGTACATAAGACGGTTCGAGGAGTTCGTCCCTGACCCGTACGGTACCCGCAAGGACCTGACCGCCAGCCTGAAGAGGCTGGTGTCGACCGGGCTCGTGAAGGACGATCCGGAGGTGCTCATCGGATGGTCCTCCCCCAATCCCATGCGTTCCGCAGGGACATCGAGCATCATAATGAAGACGGCATCCGTGTCGACCGCCCTGGACAAGGAATATGTGACGGACGACGTCCTCGACTACTGCCTGTACGCGATGCTCGCCAGGATCTCGATGGGACTGAATCCCGGAACTGCCCCTAGAGGAGATGCGTACGAGGACCTTCTGGACGAATTCCCCGGAAGAGCGAGGATGGAATCGGAACTCAGGCTTCTGAGGCTGCACATATGAATCGGAGCGGGAGGTGTCCCCGCTGCGTTAACACGCCCGGTCATCGTCCGGCGATGACGCCGGCCTCGGAGCGCTGACTTACGCAGGGGGTGATTGTCGGGCCCCGCGTTGTCTCCCGGTCATCGCTGCGACGACGCGTCGCCCACTCCCGCGAGTTCCCAAATTAATGGAACGGAGCTCTGTACGCCGCATCGTGCACATGGCGTTCACGGATCGCGCCCCTTCGCCGCTGCGACAGGCATCCGAACCGTGTCCGTTTATAAAACACCGACTAGGGCAGAAGGCAGAGCATACCGACATATCGCAGACCGCGGATGAGGATGCATGGAAGGGCTGATGTTCTCCAAGATATACCTCGACCAGATCCTCAAGGGAGAGAGGAAGAACGACACGCGCATGCATCCGACCCGCGTCCGCGGGCTCATCGCCCTAGTCGATGCTGACGACCGCGTGATCAGGGCGACCGCCGTCCTCAGCGGAGTGGAGCCTGTGCCGTACAAGGAGTTCGCCGACAGGAACATCTCGGCCGTCCGCTCCGAGATACCGCTGGCCGCCTCGCCTTCATCGAGGACATGCTGGTCCTACATCCTCGACGACCTGAGGATCCTGAAGGTCCCGGTGGACATCGGCGACAGGGATGCCCATATGTGGATCGATCTGCCCGATGGGATCGTCGATTCGTTCGAGTACCTGCGACCGCAACGGTTTAAACACCGCCATTGATTGGATGATAGAACCAACAAGGTGCATGTCCACATGAACGAGATGATTTCCATCAAGGGTCTCGTCAAACGCTACGATGATAAGGTGGCTATCGACGGCCTGGATCTATCAATAAACGAAGGAGAGTTCTTCGGCTTCCTGGGGCCCAACGGCGCAGGCAAGACCACGACGATCAAAAGCTGCGCAGGGATTTTGCAGTTTGAACAGGGCGAAATCACCATAGACGGCAGATCTGTCAAGACTGATCCACTCGGCTGCAAGCAGATTTTAGCGTACATCCCGGACAATCCGGATCTGTATGAATTCCTGTCCGGCATCAAATATCTGAACTTCGTGGCTGATATTTTCGGCGTGTCAAAGCAGGACCGCGAGGCGCGGATTGAAAAATACGCGGATCTGTTTGAACTGACCGGCGATCTGGCGCAGCCCATCTCGGCCTATTCGCACGGCATGAAGCAGAAGCTTGCCATCATTNNGGCGCAGGCAAGACCACGACGGTCAGATGCGTGGCGACCCTGACCGGATTCGACGAGGGAACGATAACGGTCGACGGGTTCGACATCAAGGAGCACCCCATGGAGGCCAAGGAGAGGATGGGGGTCATACAGCAGCACATCTCCCTCGACAAGGACCTCACGATCAGGGAGAACATGATCTCCCACGCGATGTACCACATGATGGGGAAGGAGGAGAGGAACGCCAAGATAGAAGAGCTGTCGGAGTTCTTCGGCCTTGGAGAGTACCTCGACAAGCCGGTGGACTCGCTCTCCGGCGGATGGAAGAAGCGTGCCGCCATCGTGTGCGCGATGCTCCACAGCCCCAGGGTCCTGTTCCTCGACGAACCCACTTCCGGGCTGGCC
>DATC01000081.1:4268-4881 GCA_002504495.1 Methanomassiliicoccaceae archaeon UBA537 | reverse complement strand
TGCTCTGGGACGTGATGAGGAAGCTCCACGGAGCCGGGACCACGATAATACTGACGACCCACTACATTGAGGAGGCGGAAGCATTGTGCGATCGGGTCGGGATAATAGATCACGGGAAGATCATCGCCCTCGGCACGCCGAAGGAGCTCCGCGAGAAGGTCGGAGAGGTGGCCGTCGAATACACGGGAAATGACGAGAAGCGGGTGTACAGATACTTCAAGACCAGAGAAGAGGCCAACGCATGCGCGTCGTCCGTCACCTCTTCGGACGTCACGATCAGGAAGACCAATCTGGAGGACGTCTTCGTCGAACTCACCGGAAAGACCGTGGAGGGGACCAGATGATCGCCTTCCTGAAGCAGGTCTACTACGTGGCGTGGTCGGATCTCAGATTCATGCGCCACAACCTGTTCAACTTCGTCATCATGACGATAATGAGTCCTATCCTCTACCTCGTAGCTTTCGGATTCGGTCTCAGATCCGGCGAGACCGATATCGGGGTGTCCTACGTATCTTTCGTGATTCCGGGTATAGTGGCGCTGTCGTCCCTGAACTCGTCGTTCTCGTCCACGGCGACGAGGCTGAACATACAGAGGCTCTACTACAGGAGCTTC
>DATC01000081.1:0-4223 GCA_002504495.1 Methanomassiliicoccaceae archaeon UBA537 | reverse complement strand
CGACGAGATGATGATGTGCCCCCTCAGCCTCCACGCCATCATCCTGGGGAAGTCCATGCTGGGGATCATAAGGGGCCTTATGGGATGCTTCATGCTCTACGCCCTCGGACTGTGCCTCGGAGCCGCCGGCATAGGAGGGATGGAGCTGGAGCTCACGCCCATGTTCTTCCTGTGCGTGATAGTGGCGTGCGTCTCGTTCTCCCTTCTGGGGATGACCGCGTCCCTCCTGGCCAAGTCCCATGCCAGCATGTCGACGTTCAACACGCTGATCATACTGCCCATGACGTTCCTGTGCGGGACGTTCTTCTCGGTGTCCTCGCTGAACCCCGTGTTCCAGGGGATACTCTACTGCCTCCCGCTGACGTACGCCAGCGAGACGATCAGGGCCGCCGCCCTTCCGGGATACCTGTCGTTCCCGTGGCTGTGCCTCGTCGGACTCCTCGCGTGGGGAGTGGCGTTCTACTGCATCAACCACAGGCTCCTCAGGACCAGGAAGGTCTGAGGATCCCGAAACACCTTGCCGGGCTCAGGCCCGGTTCGTCTTTATCATCCACCAGCAGACGGCGAAGAATCCGATCAGATAGGCCGCCAGCACGGCTACCGAGTCCAGAGGGACCGTCGAATGGAGCATTATCCCCCTGAGCAGCTCGCTCACATGGGTCAACGGAAGAGCGTAGACCGCGTAGGCCGCCGCCGAAGGAAGAGCGTCGGTGTCGAAGAGGGTCCCGCACAGGAACGTCATCGGGACGATGACCAGCGCGGAGAACATGCTGAGCTTCTGAGACTTGTTGGTGAGCATCCCCGCGAGGAGCCCCAGGAGCGAGAACGTCAGACTGGCGAAGAAGACCACCGCGAACGCCAAAGGCTCCAGACCGACCTCGGGGGATATCGCACGGCCGACGAGCATGAGCACCGTGCAGGTGAGCAGCCCCCTGACCACTCCGGCCATGCACTTCCCGAGAACGATGGCGGAGACATGGATGGGGCAGAGGAGCAGCTCGTCGAAGCTCATGTAGAACAGCCTCTGAACCAGCACCCTCATGGATACCGTGCTGAACGTGGCGGACAGCGTCGTCAGGGCGACTATCCCGGGTATGATGTACGCCAGATAGGCGTCCGGATCGCTGGACACGCTGCCTCCGATCCCGAACCCGAAGGCCAGCAGATAGAGCAGCGGACCCACCAGGCTGGTCACCAGGATCTCAATCGGATTCTCCTTGATGTAGACGAGATCCCCCCAGGCGACACGGTAGCTCTCGTCGAGCACCTCGAGGAGCCTCATGACAGCCCTCCGCGGTCCTCTCCGGTGAGCTCGAGGAACACGTCCTCCAGAGTGGTCCTCCTCACGTTGTAGTACTCGTCTCCCAGTCCGGACGCGTATTCCGACGCCTCCGCCCTCGTGCGGAAGAATCTCGTCGTCAGATGACCTCCCGCCGTGCGATCCACTGCGACTCCGCCGATGGCGTCTCTGAGCTCGCCCACGGTGCCGCAGGCCACCATCCTGCCGTGGTTGATAACGGCGACCCTGTCGCATAAGGCCTCCGCCTCCTCGATGTAGTGGGTGGTCAGAAGGATCGTGGTCCCTCCGGAGTTCAGTTCGCGGACCAGATCCCACAGGATCCTTCTCGAACGGGTGTCGAGTCCGGCGGTAGGCTCGTCCAGAAGGAGGAGCTGCGGGCGATGGACGATGGCGCATACGATGGAAGCTTTCCTCTTCCAGCCTCCGGAGAGCGTATCCACCTTGCGGTCCATGTAGTCCCTCAGGCCCAATAGATCTGCGGCGTATCCGATGCGCTCCTCGGTCTCCTCCTTCGGCAGCTTGTGGAGCATCGCATGATGGCGGATGTTCTGACGGACGGTAAGATCCTTGTCCAATGAGATGTGCTGCTGGGCTATACCGATCAGCCTTCTGGCCTCGATGTACTCCGTGGAGGTGTCGTGCCCGCCTATGAGCACCTTCCCGGAGGTGGGCCTCTGAAGCGTGGTGATCGTGCGGATGGTGGTGGTCTTGCCAGCTCCGTTGGGTCCGAGGAATCCGAAGATCTCGCCTCTGCGCACATCGAAGGACAACCCGTCCACCGCGGTCAGATCGCCGAATCTAACTGTCAGGTCCCTGACCTCGGCTATGCAGTCGTCTGTCAGAATAATCGCCTCCGGAGGAGGGTGAAGGGATTTGCCGTATACCGGTGCATTTCTTGATCGGGATGTCATCGGAACAGTCGTATTTGGATGATTCTGCCAGTTTCGGTCGCTCTTTATTCTGCTACTCTAAATTACTTAAAGTGAACTAATAAGATGAAGTTGGATAATACATCCCATGGCGATACTATAGACAAGAAAATAGTAGCGGTCGCCTTGGTCGCGGTCATCGTGATCGCAGCGGCGACCTCCGCAATCGTGGTCCTCAACGACAAGGAGAAGGACTACGAGTACGATCCATCCAAGGGATGGAATTCTTGGAATCCTACGGCCGCAGACGTCAGATCTTCGGCCTTCAGCATAAGCCCCATGCTTCCCGATGAAGTCAAAGGAATGTATGAGACGATCTACGGCGGAACGGTCAACTACGACAGATACAGCATAACGGACGTTCCCGCCGATTTCCTGTCTTACGACAGCCTGGTCGTCAGCTCCACCGACGACACGGTCACCGTGAACAGTACCATAAGGGACAAGAACCAGAGCAGCGAAAAGGTCGTCGTCCCTGTTACGTTGCAGAAAAACCCGGACAACTTCCTGTCCACCGCAGGATACGCCGCGGTGCTCTACACGCTCTACGAAATGAAGTTCAACGGCGACAAGGCTGCCGCTGAAGCAGAGGTGTGGAAGCACGTGTTCGCCCTCGACAAGAGCGCATTCCCCGGAGGAAGCGCGGACATGAAGACCATGTACGGGCTCACCGTCCCGGCCGATACCATCTCTGTCGGCTCCACATACTACCTCATCAAGAACCTGGAGTCCTACGTCGACTACATCGACAAAGGAACCCAGAACGGAGAGACCTTCCTCATGATGGCCGCCGGAGCCCTCGGAGACGACTATTCCAACCTGGATCCGTTCTTCGACGTGTTGAAGAACAAGAACGGCGCGGCTAATGCAGTCTTCTGCTTCTCCAACGGCATCGGCGATGTCCTCGCGGCCGTGGAGATGATCGGCGCCATCTACGATATGGACGAGGAGGCCCAGAAGTACATCGATCAGTTCAGAACGGAGATGTACGCCATCCACCAGGCCGCCCTCTCCAAGCACAAGGACTACACCGTGTACCTGGAGTCCACGAGCAAGAAGGCCGCAGGAACCGGAACCATCACGAACGATGTTCTGGAGAACATCCTCGGACTCACCAACATCAATCAGACCGCCCAGTGGGTGCTGATTCCCGAAGAGACCATCATCGACAAGACGCCGGATATCATCTTCTTCTATTCCACGGACAAGAGGTCGTGGGACGAGAAGATGAGGGTCGGATTCACCCCCGACGCATCCTCCTGAGGACCAGGGATCAAACCGGAGGGGAGACCCTCCATTCATTCCGGATATCATGGGCAGAAACGACACTTCGTACGATTCGGCGGAATCACTGCAGAATGCTGTTGAAAGAAGAACGAATCGGAGCGTATGCGCCGTCATCGCCCTTTCCATCGGCATATTCGCACTGTTCATCCTCAGCCTTCTGATAGGCCCTTCGTCCATGGGGTGGAGAACCGCTCTGGACGCGCTTCTGGGCAACGGCAACTGGTCCTCGGACTACATCGTGTTCAGACTGAGGATGCCGAGGGCCATATGCGCCGCCCTCGTAGGAGCAGGTCTGTCGATAGCGGGGATGGCCATGCAGGCCATGTTCCGCAATCCCATGGCCTCGCCGTCGGTCCTAGGGCTGTCATCCGGAGCATCATTCGGTGCCAGCATATCGATAGCCTTCGGCTTCGGAGGGTTCCTCGGTGCAGTGGCCACCCCTGCGATGGCGTTTGTATTCTGCTTTGTGACCATAGTGCTGGTGTACGCCATAGCGACTACCAGAATGGGGACTCCCGCCATCCTTCTTCTTCTATCAGGAATGGCCGTGAGCGCCATGTTCAGCGGACTCACCTCGTTCATCCAGTACATCGTCGAACCGGATGTACTTCAAGGAGTGGTCTATTGGACCATGGGCAGCTTCAGCAGATGCCTTTGGGACTCCGTGGCGGTCGGCGCGGTCACCACCATAGCAGGAACGGTTCTGA
>DATC01000003.1:593-8045 GCA_002504495.1 Methanomassiliicoccaceae archaeon UBA537 | reverse complement strand
GTTCCATCTGGAGGCCTACGGGAAGACCTGCGTGAACTACAACAGGGACATAGAGATCTTCCCGGTGCTAAACGCGATCCTGGACGGGATCTACGGGGAGTCTCCGTACAGGTCTCCCACGGACATGGGCGTCAACATGGCCGGAAACTGCATAACCGACGACGCGGCGGTATGCGAGGCGTCTCGGAAGGAGATCTCCAGGAGATATTTCGGAGTCTTGAGGGACCGCAGGGAGGGGCGCGCCGACGAGGACGACGTCCTCCGCGTCGAGGCCCTGATGAAGAGGGCCGGGATATCTCCGGAGAGCAGGAATGCCGTCGTCACCGTGAGGAGGCTCGCCTCCGAGTCCGACAGGCCCGCCGTCTGCGCCGAGCTTCCGGACGGGAGGCTGGTGACCGGAAGGGCGTCCGCGCTCCTGACTGCGTCCTCCGCGATGATGCTCAACGCCCTGAAGATCCTGGCCGGCATAGAGGACGACGCTCTTCTGATCTCACCGACCATGATCAGGTCGATGCAGAAGCTCAAGATGGACTATCTCGGGAACAGGAACCCCCGTCTCCACGTGGACGAGCTTCTCGTGGCCCTGGCGATCGTGGCAGAATCGGATCCTGTGGTGGAGGACGCCATGAGGACCATCCCGCTCCTCAGAGGAAGCGACGTCCATTCGTCCGTGGTCATATCATCGGTGGACGAGGGGATGTTCAAGAAGCTCGGGATGTACGTCTCCACGGAGCCGGAGCACCAGACGAAGTGCCTCTTCCACTGGGAGGACCGAGTTCTCCGATCCTTCAGGGGATGCTTCGGCCCAGCTCCTGGTTCAGACGGTCGATGCCGTCGACGGGAGGGACGTCGGAGCATCCCGCAGGCTCGAGGAAGCATGGTGCGAACAGAGGGAGACGGAGCACCCCGTGTTCGTCCGTGCGGACGTTCTCCTTGGCGAGGAGGATCCCCTTCTCCACCCCGTATCTCTCCGACATGACCGTTATCAGCGACTTCGGATAGTCGTAGCGGCCGGATTTCACCTCGATCGCGATCGGACCTTCGGGTCCGCTGATGACGAAATCGATCTCCAGCGTGCTGTTGGACTTCTGGAAGAAGAACGGGTCGTATCCGTTCTGAAGAAGCATGACCGCCACGGCGTTCTCCATCACGGCGCCGTTGTTGACGGTACGGTCTCCTGTTATGATCTTCCCGGCGATGCCCGGGCCGGTCATGAAGGTCAGCAGCCCTGTGTCAATCAAGTAGATCTTGAACGAGCGCTCCTTGACATTGCGAACCAGAGGCCCGCGGGGCTCGCTCACGTTGCTCACCTTCACGGCGATCCCGGAGCCTATGAGCCAATCGATGGAGGACCCGTACACGTTGCGTCCGACGCCTCTGAGTCCCTGGATGTCGTGATACGAGAACGTGTTGTTCTCCTTGGCCAGCTGCATCGGGATGGAATCCAGACAGGCGGATATCCTCAACCTGTCCTCTTTCGGAGAGTACCTCATGGCATCCTTCCTCATGATGGTCAGGAGGTCCGAGAAGACCTTGGCGACATCCGCGTAGTTCCTTGTTTCGACATAGACCTTCACAGCCTGAGGCATCCCTCCGATGACGAGGAAGCGGAGGAAGAGCTCATGGAGCTTCGACAGTTGAAATTCGGTGAAGGGCGTCGTGTCGCGTATATGCTTGCGGACGTTCTCTGTCTGCGTCTCTCCGATGCCGTTGGCCCAGAGGAACTCCTCGAAGTCCATCGGATGCATCTCCACGATCCTGACGTAGCCCATCGGGGATCTGAGACTGTCCGAAAGGTCCACTCCTAGGAGCGATCCGGATGCTATGTAATCGTAGCGTCCGTCGAGGACGAGAGGCTTCAGAGCAGAGAAGGCGGATTCGCATGCCTGTATCTCGTCCAGGATTATCACCGTCTCGCCTGGGACAAGAAGGCTTCCGAACTCCGTGTAACCCAGATTCTCGAGGAAGGAATCCGCGTCGGTTCCCTCGGAGAACAGCGATCCGTATTCCGGGTGCTCCTCGAAATCGATGTAGACGACGTTGCGGTAGCTCTTTTCCGCGAATTCGCGGATGGAGTATGTCTTTCCGATCTGGCGGCATCCTTTCACCAGAAGCGCTTGATCCAGCGGGCTCTTTCCCCATTCCTCGAATTCCTTCATGATCTTGCGCTTCATGCACACCGATTATCGTAATGCTATTAATCAATTTAAATCAATGTTTGTTGAATGAATCAATAATTATTGACATTGTTTGCAAATCAAAACAACAAATATTGAACTTCATTCTATAGTTAATCATTGAATAGAGGTTTTGTGCATATCTGCAGGATCTTCCGGAAAAAGTCACTGGTATAACATGAACTTTCTGAGTTGATTCAAATACCATACAGGTTATAACATGAAATATGTCCGACTACATCCCGCGCGAACACTACCTGGAGATACTGAGGGGATTCCGCGATCGTCCCGTCATAAAGGTCATAACCGGTATGCGCCGCTGCGGCAAGTCCACGATGATGGAGATGTTCCGCGATGAGATCGTCGCGTCAGGAGTCCCGGAAGGGGACACGTTGCTTCTGAAGCTGGGCGACGGGTTCGATTCCGATGTATTCGATCACAGGCAACTGATCGACGCTGTGAGGGAGCATTTCATTCCGTCCGGGGGGAAGTACATCTTCTTGGACGAGGTCCAGGACGTGGACGGATGGGAATGCGCGGTTGAGACGTTCTTTGAACGCGGCGCGGACGTGTACATAACGGGATCAAACTCCAACATGCTCTCCATGGAGCTCTCCACGAGATTGTCGGGCCGCTACGTGGAGATCGATGTCCTGCCGCTGTCGTTCGAGGAGTTCCTGATATTCAGGGAACGGTACGGGCCGGATGACACCCTCGAGGGGAAGTTCTCCGAGTACATCCGCTGGGGAGGGCTGCCCGGGACGGTGCTCATGTCCGGTGTCAGGAGGGATCTCGTCTCGATGCTCATATCCGGAATCTACGACACGGTGTTCGTGAAGGATGTGATACAGAGGAACAGGATCAGGAACCCGGCGACGGTGACGAACCTGACGAGGTTCCTCATGAAGAACATCGGGAACAGGACGTCGGTGAGGAACGCATCGGGATATCTGGTCAGCAGGAGGACGAAGGCGTCGGCGGAATCGGTGGAGTCGTACATCGACGCTCTCTGCGATGCGAAGCTGTTCCATCATACCAGGAGGAGGGATTCCAAGACCAAGGAGTACCTGGTCACGTCGGACAAGTTCTACGCCAACGACCTGGGCATGAGGAGCGTGGCGATCGGATACGACGACCGGGATCTGGACGGGGTGCTGGAGAACGTGGTGTTCATGGAGCTCATGTACAGGTACGGGAACGCGTGCGTGATGAACGTCGATGGGAGGGAGATCGACTTCGTGTCGTATGATGCCGATCGGAACCCCATGTACTTCCAGGTGTCCGTGTCAGTGACCGATCCGGAGACGATGAAGAGGGAGCTGGCACCGCTGAGGGCGGTGGGGGACAATTACCCGAAGCATGTCGTGACGATGGACAGGTATCCGTACGACAACGTGGACGGGATACGGATCGTGAACGTGGTGGACCTGCTGGCGAACAAATCGCAAAAGGGTTAAAACTGTACCTAAACCGCGAGAAGCGCCCTTCCCTCGATGTGTCCGAAAGTCGTTATGCGGGGTGAACTGCCGTTTGGGGAAACAGACTTCGGCTCGCCTCTTTCGAGACAGATGCCGCGTTCGCTTCGCTGTCGCGCATTCGTACGGCCTCATCGCTCGGCGAACGCTTTATCCCGTTCTTCGGGAACCCGGTGTGAACACCCACTCCCGTCTGGAGAATCAAGGGAATTCCTATATGATCTGATTTTGAAACTCAGGGAAAATGAAGAAATAATCCTTATGGAATAGAGGGAATAATGACTGGAGCCTCTCCCGATAAAGCACCGTTGTTCGAAAGGAAGGCGTATGCTGCTCTGAAGGAATGGAAAGAGAGATCCAGGGGTCGTACCGCGATGCTCATCGAGGGGGCCAGGCGTGTGGGGAAGTCCACGTTGGCTGAGGAATTCGCCCGCAACGAGTACGGCTCGTACGTTCTCATCGACTTTTCGGAAGAGAACAGGGATATCAACGCGTTGTTCAGCGATCTGAGCGATATCGATCGCCTTCTGAGAGGGCTCCAGCTCCAGACAGGAGTGGAATTCGAAGAACGCAACACCGCGATAGTGTTCGATGAGGTCCAGAAGTTCCCGAGGGCTAGGGAGTCTATAAGAGCGCTGGTCAAGGACGGCAGATACGATTACATCGAGACCGGGTCGCTGATATCGATCAGGAGGAATGTGAAGGATATCAGGATACCGAGCGAGGAGGAGAAGCTGAAGCTGCATCCGCTGGATTTCGAGGAGTTCCTTTGGGCTTGCGGCAATCGCACCTATAGGTTGCTGGAGCAGGAGTTGGATAGGAGAATGCCGTTGCCCGATTCTCTGCATCATGCGATGATGGTTCGCTACAACGAGTATCTAGCAGTAGGCGGGATGCCTCAGGCGGTCGAATCGTTCGTCGAAGGAGGGAGCTATCAGGAGATCGATAGGATCAAAAGGGGCATCATAGGCCTCTACATCGATGATTTCCACAAGATCGATCCCACAGGTTCCCTTGGGACCTACTTCAGATCTATTCCTTCCGAGCTATCCCGCCAGAGCATGCGTTTCAGAATCAAGGGGAAGGCCATGAGGTCGCAGATCAGACGCATCCTGGAGATGGTCGATTCCCAGACAGTTCAACCGAGCATGCACGTGGACGATCCGCGCGTGGGGCTTCCGATGACGCAGGACCCGGAGTTCTTCAAGCTGTTCCTTGAGGATACGGGACTGTTCGTCACGCTATGCTTCTATGACAGGGAGTTCTCCGACAATACGATCTACAGATGCCTGGTGAGGGGAAGACTCCCTGCCAACCTCGGTTACGTGTACGAGAACGCGGTGGCACAGGGTCTGAAGGCGGCAGGATACGAGCTGTTCTACCACACGTTCCCCAAGAAGGATTCCAAACACAGGTACGAGATCGATTTCGTCATCCCTTCGGGGAAGAAGGTCTGTCCGATAGAGGTCAAATCCTCCTCCGTATCCAGCCATGCATCCTTGGATGCATTCATCGGGAAGCACGGCAACGATGTGGATCGCGGGATCGTGATTTCCGGGAAGAACCTGAAAGAGGAGGATGGGGTCGTCTATCTTCCGATCTACATGACAGGATTGTTGGACCGTCTATGATGGTCATCATCCACCATCCTCTACACATCCTCTACACATCCTCTACACATCCTCTACACATCCTCTACACATCCTCTACACATCCTCTACACATCCTCTACATGTCATGTAGATGATGAGGAGAATCATCAGATGGTGTGTTGCACCTATATACAGCTAGGCAGAACCTCGATCCCCTAACGGAATCCTTTCAACAATCATAAGAACAACCCGGTCTTTTCCATCTGATTGCTGTGGGTGATTCATTGGAAAGGCAGAATATCGAGTGGAAGAGGCAATGGGATGAGAAGTTCCTGAGGCAGATCTGCGGTTTTGCCAACAGCGAAGGAGGTGTCATGAAGGTCGGTGTCGAGGATGACGGCACCGTCGTGGGTGTCAAGAATCCCAAGGCTGATATGAAGTCTATAACGGATACCATCGCCAACAAGCTATCCATCTATCCAACCGTGGATGTCGATGAAGCCACAAACGTCATCACTATAACCGTCCAAAGATCCTCTGTTCCTGTCGATCTCGACGGGAAGTTCTATATCCGCACAGGCAACACCACCCATGCTGCAACCGGCAGAGAGTACGATATGCTGGTTTCCAGGAGACTCAACATCTCCTGGTCGGAGATGCCGATCAGCGGTTTGGACATCTCTTGTCTTGACGGAAACGCCATCAAGTATTTCCGTAATAGGGCGAAGGTGAAGGGGGCTATCAGCGATGAAAGCCTCGATGTGCCGGACAGGGACCTTCTGATGAAGTTGAAGCTCATCACGAGAGAAGGCGCCCTTACCCGTGCGGCCATACTTCTGTTCCATCCGGAGCCGGAGGATATCATTCTCGGTTCTTCTGTGAAGGTCGGGATGTTCGAGGGTACGGACAGTCCCGAGATCCTCTTCCAGGACTATCTCCGCGGCCCTCTGATATTCATGCCGGATCGTCTTTGCGAACTCATCAACGTCAAGTATTCCAAGAAGAAGATCTCGTACCAGGGTCTGAACATGGTCGAGACCGCTCCATTCCCCGAGAAGAGTCTGAGAGAGGCCATTCTGAATGCCATCATGCATAACGAATACGGTTCCGGCATCCCGATCCAGATCCGCATATGGGAGGACAGGATCAGAATCGCGGATAATGGAGGCATACCGTACAATTGGACGCAGGAGAACCTGATGGAGGATCATGAATCCGTGCCTGTCAATCCGAGTTTGGCCAACGTATTCTTCTTGGCAGGTTTCGTGGAGGGTTGGGGACGCGGAATACAGCGTATCATGGACGGATACAGAGAGTATCCTGACAAGGTTCCGACGTTCAAGGTCAGTCATCAATCGTTCGCAGTCATTCTGAAGAACATCAACTACGGTCCTGAAGATGATGATTCGAACATTCCCGCTGCTATCGAGAACGGTACGACGACTCTTCTGAGATTCTTGGACAATCCGAAAGGGAGGTCGTCCCGCGAGATCGCCGGGTTCCTGGGCCTCGCTTCCGCCAATATCGCTACCCGGAAGGTCAAGCCTCTCATAGAGCGCGGACTCGTCGAGCGCACCGTGCCGGATGCGGTCAGCAGCAAAAACCAGAGGTACCGTACAACGGAAACTGGGAAAGGGTTGCTGAAGCGATCGCATTCCGAGAGCGGGCCGGAATCATCCGGATGAAGAACGTCAGGATGCCGCGACATCATCCGCGGGTCCCGTGCAGAGGAATAGGACAGGATTTGATGAGGGGGCGGACCCCCTCGGTTTCACTGGATCGGGGTGATCCCGATGACGACCTTCTGGCCGGTGAACTCCCACTCCTTGACCTCGGAGCCGGAGGCGTTCTCCACGAAGGAGAGCGTCTTGGCCCTGACCTCGGACGAGATGTGCTCGCTCCACGTCGCGAGGAGTCCGGAGAGGCGGGGCTCGGCCTGGATCTCGCAGTCGACGAACTGCTCGACGTTGAGCTTCAGGTCCTTGCGCATCTGCTGGATCCTCCTGATGACCTCTCTGGCGTAGCCTTCCGCCTCGATCTCCGGGGTGACCGTGAAGTCGATGAACAGGGTTCCTTCGTCGAAGGGGACGGGCTCCATGGATCCGGCGGAGGGGATCTCCTCCTTCCCCAGGTAGACGATGCGCTTGGCGTTGGCCTGCGCGGCGAGGACCTGGTCGAACCTCTTCACTGCCTTGTTCACATCGGCGT
>DATC01000003.1:370-554 GCA_002504495.1 Methanomassiliicoccaceae archaeon UBA537 | reverse complement strand
TGAGCAGGGGCCATCTGAGCTTGGAGGAGTTCTTCGCCCTCTCCGCCGCGACGACGTCCACGATGTTCTGGACGAGGGCGGTGCTGTGCTCGATGTCGTCGCACACGAGCTCCTGGTCGCACACGGGCCAGTCCTCCATGTGCACGGACAGCTTCGTGCCTCCCATGTGCTGGTAGACCTCCTC
>DATC01000003.1:0-331 GCA_002504495.1 Methanomassiliicoccaceae archaeon UBA537 | reverse complement strand
TGTGCGGGGCGATCGGTGCGAGGACCACGCACGTCTTCATGATGGCGTACCAGAGCGTGTGGTACATGGCCTCCTTGTCCTTCTGCTGGTCGGCGGCTTCGCTCCAGGACCTGTCCCTAACGAGGCAGACGTACCATCTGGAGAGGTCCTCCATGATGTAGTCGGTCATGGTGCGGGCAAGCCTGTGGAGCTCCCTGGACTCCAGGAAGGAGGTGGCCTGGGCGATCATCTTCTGGGTCCTGGAGACCATCCAGCGGTCCTCGTCCCTCATGTACGGGGCGACGTCCGCCAGGGTGTGCTCCGACGGGTCGTAGCCGTCGATGAGCATGTA
>DATC01000014.1:731-4147 GCA_002504495.1 Methanomassiliicoccaceae archaeon UBA537 | reverse complement strand
CGGAACATGTCGAATTCACGACAGCTTGGAAGCCCTTTCACCGATGACCAGACAGTTCATCGCGCAGGCATCGACGATATAGCTCTTATGGATGAAGTCCTCCCAATCCATGCCTTCCGTATACGAGAGGATCTTCTCGCACGATTGGATAATCGTGAGGATGTTCTCACGGTCGTTGAGCTTGTCGCGCTGATTGCTCACAGCGTCACCAGATCCTTCCGTATCTTGTCGATGAACCTGGAGCTGCATCCGGAAGAGATCGCATCGACCTCCTTCCCTAGAGCCTTCTCATATCGGTCGCCATGGTAGCGAAGCGGAAGTAGCTAGTGATCTCGCCAGGTTCTATCAGAAGATCCACATCGCTTTCGGGCCCTGCGATTCCCTTAGCATACGAACCGAAGACCATGACGCGGCCTGCTCCATAGCTTTGTGCGATCGGAACCACTATGGATGCTATCTCGTCCAAAGTGTACACTTTGCGCCTCCTGCGGGAGGCTCTGATGACATCCAAAAGTCCCATGAGAATGAATCTTTTGGAGTGTATTTAAACCTGATTTCTCTGTCTCGGGGCAGACGAACAACACGCCGGCCTCCTACCCAGAGGATTGAAGGTACGGCTTCGCTGCGATACGTTCATGTCGTATGAAGCGGTGGCGGTACCCATGAGAGGAGACCTGCACACGCTGAAGAGGATGTGCTCGTACGGCTCCAAGGTCATGGCCGCCGGCACCGTCGTGCTTGCAGCCGTCGTCGCGTTCATCCTGCTCTTGGGAGCATACGCCCTCGCTGCGGGATCCGCTCCCGACATCCTTCTGGAGATCATCGGAGCCGGTTCCGACGATTCCTTCGGAACGATGGCGTTCTCATTCATCGAGACGCTGTCCGTGTTCGTCCTCGGCACCCTGACCGTATCTGCGGCTCGCAGGCTCATGTCCTCCATAAGCACCGAGCACACCCCGTTCACCGCCGGCAACACCCGCCTCGTCTCCGGGCTGTCCAAGCAGTACCTGGTCGGAGCGATCGTGATATCCGTATCCGAGCTCGCCTCCGGCGGGGATCCGGCCGACGGCGCGTTCATGCTCTTCGGCTGCCTTCTCGTCTCCGTCGTCCTCTTCATGTTCGCGCTGATGATACGCTACGGATCGGTCCTCCAGAACGAGTGGGACCACACTCTCCGAGGGATGGAATGGCCATAGTTCTCAGATTGGACCGGATGATGGCCGACAGGAAGATCTCCCTCGGACAGCTAGCCGACATGGTGGGGATAACCAACGCCAACCTCTCCAACATAAAGACCGGGAAGGTCGTGGCGATCAGATTCTCCACGTTGAACGGGATCTGCAAGGCCCTTCAATGCCAACCTGGAGACATCCTCGAGTACGTCGAGGATGATGATATCGATAAACAATAATTGTTTACTGATAATCAATATTTAATAGCGGTTGCCCGTTCGATGGGTCATGGGAATAGCAGTCAGATTGCTGAGCAGCACGGCGTTCATGATGGGGATCGCCGTCGTGGTATCCCTGCTCACCAACGAATTCATAACGGGCCTGTACCCCGATTTCCTGGCAAGGAACAGCAGCCTGCGGAGCAATGTCACCATATTCCTCCTGGCATGCATGCTCACGGTGACGATGTCCAGGATCCCGTACAGGAACCTGAATCCTGTACGCAACGCGAAGTCCGTGACAAGAGCGGTGCTCCTCGGCCTCATCGTCGCATCGACCGTTCCGTTGGCGGCGTATCTCATCCTGAAGGACGTCGACGGCTATTCGCAGTATGCGACAGGGCTCGTGTTCCTCGCTGCAGCCCCGTTCGCCGGGTCCGTCGGACCCCTGTCCCTGATCCTGAGAGGAGACCTCGAGCATGCGCTCAGATCCACCATCGTGGTCTACGTCGTCTCTTTGGCGTGGATCCCGCTGGTCATATGGGCTACCTTGGGAGAATCGGTCGACATGACCACGGTGGTGAAGACGGTTATCGAGCTCATCGGAGTCCCCCTGGTCCTTTCGAGACTCCTGACCAAGATGAAGATAGACAAGAAGACCATGGCCGTCGTCCTGAACTGCATCATAGCATTCCTCGTCTGGCTGTCCGTCGGCGCCACGAACTTCGGTTCAGCCGGACTTACAGTCCTGTGCGTGTTCATGCTCATCGCCGCACTGAGAGACGTGGGCCTGGGGCTGGGAACGGAGGCCATCGAGAAGAAAGCGCAGGTCCCCTGGTCCCAGAGGGTCACCGATGTCCTGATGATATCCTACAAGAACAAAGGGATAGCCATCGCGCTGTGCGTAGCCGTCATGGGCCCCATGGCCCAGTACGCCATGGTGGCGATCGCCGCATCCATCGTGGTGGAGGTCTGCTGGGTGGCGTTCATGGATTCCGTCCTGTTCTCCAGGAAGAGGATGGAGGCCGAGCTCGCCGCCGATTCAGAAGCAGGGATTAGACAGGTGTGGGAGAAGTAAGAGGTCAGAAGAGATCCGGTCCGGTGTGTTGAACCGGGCCGGAAGGATTTTCAAGATCGAAGGGCGCCGCAGTCCTTGGTCGCCTTGGCGCACTCCTTGCAGGAGTCCTTGATCTTCGGGAGGCCGAGCTCGAGGAGCCTGAGGACCTTGTCGAGGCATTCGGACATCGTCCTGTTGACCATGGCGATGTCCACGGCCTCGTCCTTCCACACGTCGTAGTCGGTGATGGTGGCCAGACTGCAGTAGCACATGCCGAGCTCCCTGGCCAGCTGGCATTCGGGAACCACGGTCATTCCGATGATATCGGCGAAATGCCTGAACATTGAGCTCTCCGCCCTGGTCGAGAACCTGGGCCCCTCGATGCACAGGTACGTTCCGCCCAGATGGTGCCTGATGCCCATCTCGGCGGCCACTCCGTCGAAGACGGAGTTGAGATAGCCGCAGAAGGGATCCGGAATGGAGATGTGGACGGCTTTGTCATCGAAGTAGGTGTAGTCCCTCTTCTTCGTGAAATCGATGAACTGGTCGGCGATGACCAGATCGCCGGGCTTGTACTCCTCCTGAAGGGATCCAACGGCGCATGCCGAAATCACGTACTTGCATCCGAGTTCCTTGAGAGCGTACATGTTCGCCCTGTACGGCACTCCGGACGGAGGGTGCTGATGATTCTTCCCGTGGCGGTAGAGGAATGCTACCTCCACTCCGTTGATCCTTCCGATGAGGGTGGGATCGGAAGGCTTTCCGTACGGAGTGTCCGGAAAGACCTCCTCGATGGTCTCGAAGGTGTCGGGGTTGTAGATCCCGGTGCCTCCGATCACTGCTATCTTGGGCATGCACCTTCATGGGAACATGTGATTAAACCTTAGCCTGAACTCCCGATTATTTTTACTTCCACAAGTCCGAAATCGATGATCATGTTTTGCGACTGTCAATCTCGAAGGCGATTCG
>DATC01000014.1:0-615 GCA_002504495.1 Methanomassiliicoccaceae archaeon UBA537 | reverse complement strand
CGCCAGCATGGCCGTCCGGAAGGGGACCGACGTTCCTTTCAGAAGGATCTGGACCCGTAGGATGACGGATGAGGCGATGAAGGTCAGCATCATCATACCGCGGACCGTCTCCTCGAAATGCACCCTAAGCGGAGTGAGATTCGCATACCCGTTGGCCAGATCGAAGAACTGCTCCGCGCTCTGCCTCATATAGTAGACGTCTAGAACATCCTCGGGACAGATCATGTAGGACGAGACAAGGATGAACCTGCCTGCCGATTCCAATCTCTCATCGAGTTCGTCGACCGATATCTCTCCGCGTTCATAGGCGGAGGCGAGCATCTTCTCCTCCTTGTGTCTCTGATCGGAATCCACGCAGATGTAGGCATAGCCGCAGTTCGTGTCCGTCAGCCGGACCTCCGTGCGTTGAATGTAGATGAGCCTGCCGTTGTGCACTGTCCTGTTTCCGGGCGTGCATACGTCCGGATGCTCCTTCACGAGGTCCTTGAAGAGCTTGTAGTTGGGTCTCAGGCGCGTGACGAAGTTCACGCGCGCCTTGAAGAGCTCATCCATGTTGGATAGGGTGCAGTATCCGGCATCGACGACGGCGAAGGCCGTATTGACTCCCAGTAGCCT
>DATC01000001.1:13908-18982 GCA_002504495.1 Methanomassiliicoccaceae archaeon UBA537 | reverse complement strand
GCCTCGTCGATGTCGACGCGGTCGTCCAGGACCTGGCTCACGTGGATGAGGCCATCGAGCGGACCGAACTTCACGAATGCGCCGAACTTGAGGATCTCGACCACGACACCCTCCACGACCTCGTTCTCCCTCGGCTTGAATATGACCTGTTCGAACTTGACCGTCTGATAGACGGCGCCGTCGCCGTGCACGATGCGTCCGTAGCCCTCCGACCTCACGTTCTTGATCAGTACGGTGAAAGCCTTGTCGCCCTCCGTGAGACGGCCCTCGTAGGTCTCCCACGTCTGCTCGTTGACGACCTTATCGGGATCGTCGCCCAGCTCCTTGGGAGGGATGCGAATGACCTTCTCGACCTCGTTTATCATGTACATGGCAGGTCCTCTCGAATGTTGCCGACTAACACCACCTCGTATATAATCCTAGCCAGTCGCCTTATACGCGCGCGTCTTATATCGGAAAGGCCCGACGAGGCATCCCGCCTCCTCTGCGACGTGCTGGAGGGGCTCGGTGCCGACGACGCGGCCGCCCTCCATAACGGCGACCAGCGGCGCCCCGTCAGGATCCGCCATGCCGGGTCCGAACGTCCTCACGGGATTGAGGACATCGGCCCCCGTCGCCTGCTCTGCATTCCAGGCTCCGAGGGAGCAGCACAGTGCCAGCACCAGATCGTACCCCTTCGGCGAGGACGACGCCATCTCCTCCGATCTCTGAGACAGACAGCACGCGGCCGAGCAGACCGTCCCGGCGACGTCCGTCCCGTCCGCCCGCAGCCTCTCCGCCAGAGAATCCGCGGATTCCCTCCCTCCGAGGCCGCCGCACAGCCTGGCGCAGGTGGAGCAGGTCCAGATCAGCACCCTCCTCCCCCGCAGCTCGGGCACGAGCTCTTCGTAGGTTCTGTCACGGGCCATGGTCAACATGGACGGGCGACCGTCGACCGCGTATTAGCAGGATGCGGAGCGCATGCCGAGATGGGCATCGTAATATACTACCCGTCGATAGTGAAGCACAGTGAGCCAATGACTGACGAACTCGAGCTTATTCCGGTTCAGGACATCAAAGTTACCAAAGGCATGACCGTCGACGAGATGCTTCGCGCTATGGGACGCGCCGGCGGATTCACCGCCCAGAAGCTCGCCGATGCCACCGACATCGCCGAGGCCATGGTCAAGAAGGAGGGGTGCCTCAAGATCCTCTCGTTCCCCGCATGCATAATGGCGACCGGAACCCGCGGAGTCATAGTCGACATGGTCAAGAACCACATGGTCGACCTCATCATAACGACCTGCGGAACCCTGGACCACGACCTCTCCAGGACCTTCGCCGCCTACTACAAGGGCGACTTCAACATGGACGACGCCAAGCTGAGGGACGAGTACGAGATCAGCAGGCTCGGGAACGTCCTCGTCCCCGACTCCTGCTACGGGATCGTCCTGGAGGACAACCTCCTGCCCATGTTCGACGAGATCTTCGCCGAGACCAAGGAGATGTCCACTCACGAGATCATCGACCAGGTCGGTGCCCGCCTGGACAACGAGGACTCCCTGCTCTATCAGTGCCACAAGAACAACATCCCCATCGTGGTCCCTGGGATCACCGACGGATCCTTCGGATGCCAGCTGTGGATGTACTACCAGATGCACAGGAAGCTCAGGATCGACCTCTTCGCGGACGAGCAGATGCTCTCCGAGCTGACCAACGATGCCGACACCACCGGCGCGATCATCATCGGCGGAGGGATCTCCAAGCACCATGTCATCTGGTGGAACCAGTTCCGCGGCGGACTCGACTACTGCATCTACCTGACGACCGCCGAGGAGTACGACGGATCCCTCTCCGGAGCCCGCATCAGAGAGGCCGTCTCCTGGGGCAAGGTCAAGGAGGATGCGAAGAAGATGACCGTCGAAGGCGACGCCACGATCTCTCTGCCCCTGATCTACGCCGGTCTCGCCGAGAGGCTCCTGCGATCATGCCGAGCATCCTGCTCCTGCCCGGAGACGGACAGGGGCCCGGAGCCATCGCGGCCGCGGAGGCGGCGATATCCGCAGCGGCGGAGAACGTGGAGATCGTACGCGGGGACATCGGATTCTCCGGGTACGAGAAGCACGGCTCCGCCCTGCCCCACGAGACGCTCGATCTGATCAGCGGGTGCGATGCGGCCCTGTGCGGACCGACCTCCGATTTCAACGACGGGGACACGGCGCGGAACCCTCTGGAGGACCTCATAGGCCAGCTGAGGCCGTACGCCGTCTCCGTGAACTACCGTACCCTCGCAGATGATCTGGGCGCCAGAGGCGTCGACGTCACCGTGTGGGGATGCGGCTCGAGCCCGAGCAGCGAGGTCTCCGAGACCAGAGGGATCGACGGCATAACGGTTTCGAAATACATCCGCTCCACGTTCTATGCCAGGATGATGGATGCGGCGGCAGGCGACTGCGAGCGCGACGGGTGCGTCTCTGTCGCATGCATCGCCAGCCCGGACATGTTCCCGGAATCCAGCGACGTTTTCTTCGAGGCGTTCAGGGAGGCGTTCGACAGGAACGGGACCGAACGGCCGTGCCTCGGGGTCGCTGAATGGTTCTCCGAGGCCTACAGGAGCCCGGACAGGTTCCAATGCCTGATCGTGGCGGATCTGTGCGTAGAGTCCGTGAGAGGGGCGGTCGCCGGGATCACGGGACGCGCGGATACGGCGCCCGAACGCCATACAGGGGAGTTCGGCTCGCTGTACACGGTGTCCAAGGACACGGGGTGCAAGAACGGATCCGATATCGTCTCGGCGATCGATGCGGCGTCCCATGCCCTCCGCGACATAGGGGAGACCGAGGCGGCTGCAACGGTGGCGAAGGCCCTCGGAGAGGCCGTATCGAACGGCGAGAGACCTGTCTGCATGGGCGGGGCCCTGGAGCCGTGGACGTTCGCCGAGAAGGTCGTCGCACGCGTGCATTCTTTAATCAGTGGAAGCGATTGAGACCGCATGATAGATGCGGGACACAGGGCGGCCGTCGAGTCGGCCCTTCGTTTCGAGAGCTGCGGGCGCACGCCCGTGAACAACTTCGCCGTTGTGACCGCCGCGAGATACGCCGGGATCACCGTGGACGAGGCCAGAAGGAACCCGGAAGTCTCCGCCAAGGTGGCCATAGACTACGCCCTGGCTACCGAGTCCGACTTCGTCAAGCCCGTTCTGGACTCGCAGGTCGTCCTCGAGGACCTGGGCATGGACGTCAGATTCCCTGAGGACGACTACGGCAGCGTTCCAGGGCACATAGTCGAGACCGAGGAGGACCTGGACAAGGTCCACGTGTTCGATCCGTCGAATGCGTCGGAATGCCCGGGATTCTCCGAGAGCATACTCAGGTCCCTGAGCATATGCTCCGACATCCTGCCGGAGGATCTCCACATATGCGGGCTCTCATGGGGCCCGATCTCCACCGCAGGTTACCTGATGGGCGCGGAGAACATGGTCCTGGCGATGATGATGGACCCCGACATCGTGAAGAAGACCGTCGCTAAATGCGCGGAGCTGGTATCCGTCATGGAGAGGGCCATGCTGGACAGCGGCGCCACCGTCATGTGGATGGCCGACCCGACCTCGTCCGGGGACCTCATCTCGCCCGATATGTTCGACGAGTTCTCCAAGGCCGCGCTCACCAAGGTGATATCCGATGTCAGGAAGGAGCACGACGCACCCAACTTCCTGCACATCTGCGGAAACACTCTCGGCACCATCTCCCACGTTAAGAGCACCGGAGCCGACTGCCTGAGCTTCGACCATGCGGTGGATCCCGCGGAAGCCAGAAGAGAGGCGGGACGCGATCTCGCTCTCATGGGCAACGTGGACCCGGTCCGGCTGATCATGACCGGGACTCCCGAAGAGGTGACCGCCCAGTCGTACAGGATCATCGAATCCGCCGGCATGGAGAGCGGATTGATACTCGCTCCCGGATGCGAGACGCCCATAAGCAGCCCGTTCGAGAACGTTTTGGCCATGGGCAGGGCCGGACGCACGTTCTGGCAACAGTAAACATTATAAACAGGGGGAACTTCCCCCGTCATGCTCTTATGCAGGGGTAGTCAAGCCTGGCCTACGACGCTAGCTTGAGGGGCTAGTCCTTAGTGGTCCGCGCGTTCAAATCGCGTCCCCTGCACCACACTTACATCTCATCTCGTCTTCCGGATGTCTCCGCATCGCGACGAGAGATCGTAGCGCAGCCTGCACCCGTCCCCTCTGATGGAGAACCCGGCACGGGCGCCGTTGACAAACGCCATCCTGGGAGCCTTGTGGCCCACGTCCGCCCCGTTGATCACGGGCACGCCGAATTCCGACAATGCCTCCGTCACCAAGTCCTCGTAGCGGCTCTCCCCCCTGTAGAACAGAGGCCTTCCGAACACGAATCCGGCGCAACCGTCGAACCATCCCTTCTCCTCCATGAGGTCCAGCATCCCCCTTATGCGACCCTCTTCCATGTCGTAAGTCTCCATGTACCACACGATCCCCTCGCCGGCATAGCGGTCCACGAAGGCCCCGGGATCGGCCGTCCCCTTCCTGACGAACCAGTCCAGGACGTCCATGCATCCTCCGATCAGACGCCCGGAGAAGTCGACGTCCCCGCAGGATGATGTCCAGGACGTCTCCGCATCCTCAGGGAACGGCTCGAGTCCCGTAATACGGTCGGCGAACCCCTCCGCATGCATCCTGAAAGAATCCTGCTCGGTCCTGACGCCCTCCAGCACCTCCAGGGCCTGTTCCACGCTCGGATGCCACGGCTCCATCCCGAAGTCCCCGAAGTTGCCTCCGTACGACGTCGCGATGTCGTGCTCGGCGGTGATCTTGAACGCGAGAGTCGTATTGTCCGAATATCCCTGGAACCACTTGGGATTCCTCTCGATGAGATCCCAGTCCATCAGAGGCAGCATCTCGTACTCGTAGTCCCCTCCGGAGATCGCGAAAACCGCCTTGACGGACGGATCCGCGATCAAAGCGTTCCATTCCTCGATCCTCTGCTCGGCGGAGGCGCTGCGACCCTCCTCATCGCACATCAGGACATCCGGGGTGGAGATCGTTCCGTATCCCCTCTCG
>DATC01000001.1:12169-13878 GCA_002504495.1 Methanomassiliicoccaceae archaeon UBA537 | reverse complement strand
CTCGGAGATCCTGCGACGGGCGTTGTCGAACCGTCTGATATCGGTCTCGGCGATTATTCCGGCGGAAGGGGCGGTCACGCCGATCGCGTCTCCTCTCTTCAGGAACTCGGGGATGATCATGATGCGGGCATCCCGCCCCACGCTTATATGATGTACCGCGTTGCACCCCGCATGGGAATCCTTTCCGACAGGGACATCGCAGAGAGCCTGATGACCGGATACCTCGGCATCAGCGACTACAACGAGAGGGGACTCACCCCCAACGGCTACGACCTGAGGATCGCGGAGATCGCGATACGCGGACAGCCGGAGACCATCAGAGAGGGCGTCGCCCGCATCCCTCCGAGAACCATGTTCTACGTCTCCACCATAGAGAGGGTCAGGCTGCCCAGGGATGTGTGCGCCCAGCTGTGGATGAGGACCACGTGGATAAGGAAGGGATGCATAAGCGCGTTCGGCAAGATCGATGCGGGATTCGAAGGAACCCTGACGCTGGGAGCCTACAACGCCACGGACGATATCGTGGAGATCCCGATAGGCGAGAGGTTCTGCCAGGCGGTGTTCGAGACCCTGAACTCCGAGACCGTGAAGGCCTACGCCGAGAGGAGCGGACACTACCAGGGACAGACGGGGATAACTCTCGATCCCTTGAAGAAGGACCGATGAAGGAGCCCGTATGGCCGGACGGCCTGCGCAGATGCCCCTGGGCCAATCCCTCCAATCCGACGTACATCAGGTACCACGACGAGGAATGGGGCGTGCCCGTCCATGACGACCGCGCCCTGTACGAGATGCTGATCCTCGAATGCTTCCAGGCCGGACTGTCCTGGGAGTGCATACTCGACAAGAGGGAGGCGTTCCGCATGGCCTACGCCGGATTCGATCCCTCGAAGGTCGCCGCGTTCACGGAGGAGGACATGGAGCGTCTGATGTCGGATCCGGGGATCGTCCGCAACAGGGCCAAGATAGAGGCGTCGATCTCCAACACGAGGATCTTCCTGGAGATCGCAGAGGAGTCCGGAACGTTCTCGGAATATCTCTGGAGATGGACCGGCGGCAGCATCGTCCATGAGAACGACAGGACGACGAGTCCCCTGTCCGATGCGGTCTCCGCGGATCTGAAGAGGCGCGGGATGCGCTTCGTGGGATCGGTGACGATGTACTCCTACCTTCAGGCGGTGGGAGTGATACGGTCTCACCTTCCGGGATGCTTCCTCTGCGATCGATGCAGATGCACATCGATGGAATAGACGCTCATCGTGGGAGAATAGGTCTTCAGCTCGAACCAGTCGAGCGATATCCTGCGACCGTCTCCGGCGGCATCGGAGACCATCCTGTCGCACAACGCGGGGAAGTCCTCCCTCTCGATGATCTTGTACATGTGGACGGTCCCCCCGGGATTCAGATGACCGAGTGCGAGAGGAAGGAACCGGTCCGCGATCTGAGGAAGGTTCATGATCATCCTGTCGGCCATTGGAAGCGTAGGGACGACGATCTCGGCATCTCCGGTGATCGGGACCAAAGCGTCCGCACGGTTGTCCTTCCTGTTCATCAGAGCGAAGCGCTCCGCCTCGGGATTGAGGTCTATCGAATAGGAGACCTTGGGACGGGCCGTCCTGCATATCTGCACCCCGAAGGGCGCCACGCCGCCGAACATGTCGATGACGGTCTCCCCGTCCTCCACCAGAGAGGCCACCCTGTGCCTCTCG
>DATC01000001.1:0-12140 GCA_002504495.1 Methanomassiliicoccaceae archaeon UBA537 | reverse complement strand
GGCCAGACGGGGATTGAAGTAGACCTTGGCGGGATCGGTGTGCATCCTCGCTCCGAACTCCCTGTGGACGGTCTCCGAGGATCCCGATCCGGCTATGAGGTCGAGGTCCCTGACTCTCAGGTCGCCCTTGACGCCGCCGTCCTCGAACACCACACGCAGGGTGCGGTTGGCCTGCATCATGGCGCGGCCGATATCGTGACGGTACGGCTGCAGAGGCTCCGGGATCTTGATCATCCCTACATCCCCCACCACGTCGAAGGCGATGGGCAACTGCTCCTGAAGAGGCTCCGGAAGGTCCAGGAGATGCCTGTAGTCGCCGACCGGACGGTCGACGGGCCGGAGCTCGTGCTCCTCCAGAGAATAGCCGTCCACGGGACCCGTGACAGGGATCAGGAGGTCGCCCTCTTCGGATCCGATCCTGTGGTCGGGATCGAGAAGGTCCTCCTCCAGAAGACGTCTCCTCACAGGCTCCCCCTCGCTCTTCGGCACCCTGATGCACATCGCCATGGCTATCGCCTATGATGGTCCGCTTTAAAGCGTATCGGAGCCCAGGCTCCTCTTGGGCAGGACGAAGAGGTCCCCCTCGTCGTCTATGCCCACGGAGGCCTCGACGCCGTAGACGTCACGGATGAGGTCGGATGTTATGACCTTCCTCGGCTCCCCTATGGCCACGATCTCACCGCTCTTCATGATGATGCAGAGGTCGCAGTAGCGCGCCATGAGGGAGATGTCGTGCTCCGCCACAAGGACCGTCATGTCCTTTCCTGCGAGACCCTTGAGGTACTCCATCACATCGAGCTTGTACTTCATGTCCAGATGGGATGTGGGTTCATCCACCAGCATAACCAGAGGATTCTGGACGTACGCCTTGGCTATCAGGACGCGCTGCATCTCTCCCGAAGAGAGCATGTTCAGCATGCGATCCTGGAGATGGAGGACGCCGAACTTCCTCAATGCATCCTCTACGACGGATTCATCCTCGTCAGTCTCCCACCAGGTGTTCTGAAGATACGGATACCTTCCAAGCATCACCGTCTCAAATACCGTAAGGCCGAAGCTGGTTCTGAGCTCGGCAGGAACCGTAGCCACTATCTTGGCGACCTCCTTGGGCGTCTTCGCAAGTATGGACTCGCCTTGAATCAAGATGTCTCCTGATGTTACGGCATGCATCCTGTTGATGCACTTCATCATCGTCGATTTCCCGCACCCGTTTGGACCTATCAGACCGACCAGTTTGCCTGACGGAATGGCGAAGGAGATGTGCTTATCCGCCTCGAATCCGTCATCGTAGGTCTTGCACACATCCTTCAGTTCGAGCATGGGCTTCTCCGACGGGCCGCACAGATTGTTCATCTCAGCCATCGTACATCCTCCCCTTCCTGATGAGAAGATATGCGAAGACGGGTGCCCCTATAACGGTGGTGATGGCTCCCACAGGAAGTTCCAACGGGACCCATGCCATCTTCGCGAATAGATCCGCAGCCATCATCAATGCTCCGCCGAGCACCATCGATGCAGGCATCACAAGCCTGTGATCTCCGCCCAGAATCATGCGGCACAGGTGAGGAACAACGAGTCCTACGAATCCTATGATACCGACGAACGCCACGCAGACCGACGCGAGAACGGAGGCCAGGATAAGCATGCATCTGCTGAACGTCCTCACATCCAATCCCATCTGCCTCGCCTGATCGTCCCCCAGAAGGACCAGATTGAACTCCTTGGCCCACAGCAGAGGCACTAGGGACATGGCGAGGACCGGGATGAAGATCAGGATGGTCTGCGTCCACGATATGTTGGCGAAAGATCCGAAGAGCCAGGACATGGCGCTGTTGAGCTTGTTCCCCGCCATGCTCAGCATGAGCGTCTGTATCGCAGAGAACACAAGTCCTATGATGACGCCGGCGAGGACGTAGTTCAGCGACGAGCCTCCGGCCTTCTCCGCGAGAAGCATGGTGCAGGCGAACGCCGCAAGACCGCCTATCATCGCAACGATCGGAGTGGTGTAGGTGACGTCGTCGAACAGGCCGAAGAATGTGAAATCGAATGCTATCACCGCGATGGCGGCCACTCCGGCACCGGCGGAGACTCCCATGATGTACGGATCCACCATCGGATTACGGATGATGGCCTGATAGATCGATCCGGATATCGAGAGCCCTATCCCCACTGCGAAAGCGGCGACGGCTCTAGAGCATCTGCTATCGAACACGATGACCTCATCGTAATCGAGCTTCTCCCCGGAGATGGATTTGGAGATGCCGGAGAACAGGTTCGAGACCGTTTCGGACAAACCGTATGTTCCCGACGGCCCCCAAGACAAGGTCAGCAGGAACAGAACCAGAGCTGCGACCGAACCTGCCGCTAGAACCATGAAGAGACGGTGCTTGCGCCTGGACACCTTGCTCATGGAACGGACCCCGATTCTTTCGCCGTTATTCCGTCTCCTGATGTATGACAAAGCCGCGACGACCGCCGCGATCGCCAGTATGGCGATGATGATGGGCGCCCATGACATCCCGCTATCCGAAGACTCAGGACTCGGATCCTCTTTTCCTTCGAAGATCGCCCCGTCGAATACGAACGATCCGTTGTCGGTTCCCATGAACAGACGCCCGTCGACCAGCACAGGAGGATGCATGCACCAATCCGCAACATCCGACGGCTGCTCCACATAACCGAGAACCTTCCCGTCCAGATCGGTCTGGAATACCCTTCCGCCCCTGTTGTACTCCGCGATATAGAGGTACTTTCCGTTGACCAACGTCAAAGGAGCCTTGAAGCTCTCTCCGAAATCCTCTACGACGATCTCGAAAGTTCCATCGGTCGACATCCGGCACAATGAACCGGAATTCATCATGTACACTCCGATGAACGCACCATTGTCGACCGGCGTCAGATAGTTGCTCGTGAGTCCGAATTTGTCGAAGAACACCTGCACCAGCTTCCCATCCGATATCCTGTACCCGGCGATCCCTCCTTCGATGGAGTTCATGCCCTGACCGTCCGTGAAGGACAACATCAGCACGTCGTCTACCAGAACGGCGACATTGGCCCCGCCGTACTTCCTCTCGGAGACTGTTCCGTCGAGCGCCTTCACGGTCTTCGTTATCGTGAAGACCTCCGTCTCATCCTGCAGAGACCCGTCATAGCGATCGAAGAGATACAGCCTACCGTTCAGAGCCCCTATCGTGACATGGTCTCCGATCACGGTGGGAGCGTTGTAGTAGACGCTGCCTCCGAGCTCCGATTTCCATACGATGTTCAGATCGGTGTCTATGCACCAGAGATAGCCGTTGGACGATCCGAAATATATCACCCCGGAGTCGTATATCATCGTCGCGGCACCTGTGGAATAGTAGTTGCCTATGAGCTCATGATCCTTGGCCAGGGGAACATCCAGAGTCTCTACTTCGGACCCACCCATTCCGGGGCCAGAAAGGGGAATCTTGTAGATCGTTCCGTTGGTTGCTGGAATGAATATGCTGTCCCCCGCGATCAGACCTGTGGCGGTCTCGTATCCAGCACCTTTGGGATATGAATAGTTCCAGACCTCATTCCCCGTTGCTATCTCGTAACAATGAAGGCAAGGATCGTTCATCGAAGGTGTGTATCCTCCGCCGGAGACGATATACGCGTAACCGCCGGAGACGAGTATTGTAGCGTTCACGTAATCGCTGTCGCCGTATGTCCGGACCCACGATACACTTCCCTTCTCCTTCGACAGAATTGTGGTCTGAGAGCCCGTGTTAGACGAATCTCCGCGCATCATCGTCCAAGACGAACTGTGCTCGGGATCTTCGGAAGGAGACAACCCCTCCGGATAGAATCCGATGGCCAACGGCCCTCCCGGATATGCAGAATTCATGTCCAAAGAACCGGTGGAATCCGACCACCCCTCATCAGACCACGTGAACACGCGCCAGGAGGAGACCACTTCGCCGATGGTGCGCTGTTCCAAGCCGTCGACAGAAATCCCCGATCCATAACTAAGAACGGATCCAGAAGAGGAGACGGCGGCGGTGATGACCTCCAGATAGGTTCCCGAAGAAGCATCGTACCATTGTGAATCTCCGTTGCCGAAATCGATCAGAATACGATCCGCGACATCCGCATCGGACTCGGTCGCAGATCCAAGAACAACTACGAGCATCGCCGTTACAACAGCGATTAATAAGGCTCTACGACCCATGTCAGACCTCTTTAGCAATAGTCAGATAATCAAGATAGTTGTCCCCAACGAATTTGGGGAGGCCATCGGAGAACGCATCGCCGTGAACGGCCCTCGAGACGAGTTCTGCGAGTTGCGCGATGCGTGGACCCGGACGCGATGCGCAGTCGGAAGCATCTCCTGTGAAAAGATAGATCTCGCCCGTCCGGTAGGCCGTGGTGCCCTTCCATTCGGAGGACATGGACGATAGCATGGAATCATACCCTTCCTGAGTGGCGTCATAATCGGATGTGACGATTATGATCACTTCGGGATCCAGCTTCGCGATAGTCTCCGCATTGACCTGGACCCAGCCGGACTCTCCAGAATAGATGTTCGATGCCCCCGCGACGTAGAACACGTCCGATGCGTATGTATCGGAACCGGCAACCCAAGGCGACTTTACCGCTGACAGAGCCATCATCACTCTCTTATCATCCTGATCGCTGCCGTCGACGACCTCCCCGATACATTCTATCTCCTCATCGAGGGACTCTATGAGATCAACAGAAGCAGAGGCGCTTCCAAGCACGACACCGGCCTGATAGATATTGTTCAGGACGCTGTCCGTCGATTCGCCTCCATCCATGACCAGGACATCTATCCCAACAGCTCTCAGCTTCTCTGCAACATGGAGATGGGAGCTTTGCGAACCGATGCATACCACAAGATCCGGATCCAGACTCAGAATCGCCTCATAGCTGGGATTCGTGAATCCCCCTACCCCTGCTATATCTCCGCTGGACCTGCGATCCACGATCTCCTTTGGATAGTTGCTGTAGTAATCGGTGCCAACGATGGCGTCCGTCCCTCCGACAGCACAAAGAGACTCGGTGCAGGAGGGTGCGAGAGAGACCACTCTGGTCGGCGTTCCGTATGAATAGAAGTTGTAGCCTGTCGAATCCACGGCAGGCGACGGCGTCCCGCCGTCTTCGCAATAGCCGTAGCAGACCGCCACGTAAGATGAAATCGATGAAGGATCGGAGGCTGTGGACCACTCCTTTGAACCCTGTTCCACGACATAGAGCCTCCAGCTTCTTTCCTCATCGCTGGAATATCCGCCAATCGAGACGACTTCACCGCTCTCGAGGGAAAGCTCGATCCCGGACGAGCCACACGCCTCCTTCAAAGCATCCAGAGGCTGAAGATCCCCGTCCTCGGGCGAATAGACGATATCATAATCTCCATAATCGATAAGGATGCCATAGGAAGAATCGGCAGGAGACGCGGAGCCCAGAGCCGCGATGGTCGCTGCCAATCCGATCACCAGAATGGCGATCGAAGCGACCACCCGGATGTTCAAGTTCCGCATCCTCCTGCCTCGTTTTCACCTGTCAAGCTCCGACAGGAGGAAGGACGGGGTTGGTGGTGTTCCCGTACGCGTGGAACACGATGAGCATCTTGGAGCAGTCGGAGACGGAGATGTTGGGCATGCCGGTCATAGAGGTGACCCAGGCGCCGTTGTCCACGACAAGCTGCTCCCAATAGATGTACTCTCCAGACTCATTCTGATACATGGAGAGACCGAAGAGACTCTTGATTCCGCCGTACTGGCTGTCGTTGGCCGTGTAGGGGAAGTCGTACGCTGCCATGGCATTGCCGAGTGCAGCCTGGACGTTCTCTCCGTTGCCGGCGATGTTGAAATACATGCCGGAGGGAGACTCGATAGTGAAGACAGTTCCCTCGGTGGAGAGCGAGAGCACATCGGGAGTGGAATCGGCAGGAACCGCCTTTCCGTAGGCTGCATAGACGAGGGCGATGGTGCCGTAGTCCTTGGCAGCGAGACCGCTCATGTACGAGGGAGTCATCTCCCAAGAGGAGCCGTTGTAATAGAGCTGGTTCCAGTAGATCCAATCGCCCTTCTCGTCCTGGAACATGGCGAGGCCGTACATGGAATTGATACCGTTCTCGGCAGAAGTGTTCTTGTCCACAGACGGGACGTAAGGGATGCTGTAGGTGCTGGCCGCATCCTTGAACGCATCGTAGACGGTCACTCCGCTGCCTTCAACCCAGAAGTACACTCCGTAGTGATCCTGGATGAGGAAATCGACCGTAGCAGTCTCATCGCGAGCATCATCATGCCTGTCGTTGAGCGCCTGGGCGCCGTAGACACCGGCCAGAATGACGACGACCACCGCTACGATGACGATTGTCTTCTGTTTCATATCCATTTTAAACACCCGGGTCCGGAGACCCGATGTTGGATGAGAGGCCCTATACCATATTAAATGGTTAACTCATCCAACTGACAAAACAATATATACTATAGACAAAAAAGAAGATTCCGGACAGGACATCCTGCCCGGTCGAAGACGATCACTCGTCCTCTATTATCTCCTTGGGAGCGCCGGCGAACTCCACCAGCGCGTATTGCTCCATGAAATGGAGCCTTCCGGGAAGGATCAGCGAGAACAGGGGCTCTCCCAGATCCATCTCTAGGAGGTCCTGCGGATAGCCTGCGAACACCTTCTCGTCAGGACAGCCGACGTGCGACGCCACGCAAAGGACGGTCTTGTCGTCGATCAGGCCCTCCTTCCATTCGTTCTCCGCGGTCAGAAGCCAGTCGATCGCCTCATGGGCGGTCATGTACCTGAGCTCATCCGCATGGATGTCGAGAAGGATGAGCGTGTGGAGTCCGCGCCTCTTGTTCTCCAGGATGTGGTCGTACGGGGACTTGGGATGATAGTTCTCCTCGGGGAACGGCAGCGTCACCGCCCTTCCGAACTTGTAGTGCTGAAGGCCCAAGGAGGTGGGCGCCGCGGAGAATATGGATATCCCGTGGCATATCCTGACAGGGATGCCGGCCTCGACGGCCTGTATGCGGAGGTCCACATGGGTGGTGGCGCTCATGGTGTCGCCGGCCGTGATGAAGCCTACCCTCATCCTCTTGGCATCCTCTATTATGTCGCTGTTCTCCTCGACTTGCGCCCTGTACAGAACGTCGATCTTCTTGCCGATCAGGGCCTCCAGGTCCTGCACCGATGTGCCTATGAGAACGGAGGTGTAGAACTCCGCGTAGATCTTGTCGCACTCCTTGAGAGCGTTCAGGGCCTTCACGGTCATTCCGTCGGTGCCGCTGAGTCCCATGCCTATGAAGACGAGCTCGGATGCCATAGGACACCCCACGAACGGGATGGATTTAACCTTAGCTTCAGATGAACAGGACCTCGGTTCCTCGTCCTTCTGCCCTTGTAGTTGCCGTACTGGTCGTAGAAGTTCCCTTGGGAGTCCTCGCGGCCGAGATAGTTGCTCTTATCATCGTAGTAGTTGCCGCTGTCGTCCCTCTTGCCCTTGTAGTTCCCTCTTTCGTCGTAGAAGTCCTGCGCCATGCACATGCAATCGAGGAAGCGATATAATAACTCTTGATTGTAATGTTTGTAATGTTTGCAAAGGCTGCGAACGTGACCGTTCCGAAAGCCGGAACTACGACAAGAGAATG
Source organism: Methanomassiliicoccaceae archaeon UBA537 (assembly GCA_002504495.1). Classification (GTDB taxonomy): domain Archaea; phylum Thermoplasmatota; class Thermoplasmata; order Methanomassiliicoccales; family Methanomethylophilaceae; genus Methanoprimaticola. The sequence goes on along the minus strand of DATC01000001.1, from coordinate 4,491 downwards.
GAGAAATGAAGATGCAGGGGGCCCGAAGGCCCCTGAAATGGTTTCAGTTCTTCAGGGTGCAGACGCAGTCGACAGCGTAGCATCCCTTGCCGTCCTGTCCGACCAGAACGGGGTTGATCTCGATCTCCTCGATCTCGGGGTTCTCCTCGGCGATGACGGCGATGCGCCTGACGGCGTCCCTGATGGAGTCGACGTCGGCCTTGGCCTGTCCGCGGGCTCCGCTGAGGAGCTTGTACGCCTTGGTGGATGTGATCATCTCGTCGAGCTCCTCCTCGGTCATGGGGCAGAGCACCTGGGAGATCTCCCTGAGGATCTCGACGAAAATGCCTCCGAGACCGAAGGACACGACGGGTCCGAACTGGACATCCCTCATCATGGAGAGGATGACCTCCTGTCCGGAGACCATCTGCTGGATGGACACTCCGTGGAGATCGGCGCCGGGAGCCTTCTCGGAGCAGTTCTTCATGATGCTCTCGTACGCGGCGCGCGCCTGCTCGGCGTTCTTGATGCCGACGACGACACCTCCGATGTCCGACTTGTGCAGGATGTCGGGGGAGACGATCTTCATGACCACGGGATAGGTGATGCGGTCGGCCTCCTTGACCGCCTCGTCGGCGGAGGTGACGGTGGCCTCTCCGGGTACTCCGATGCCGTACGCGGCGAGGATCCTCTTCCCTTCGCTCTCGGTGAGGGAGCTCCTGCCCTGGGAGACGGCCTTGTCGATGATGGTCTTGACCTCGGCGCGTCCTCCGAGCCCGGACATGTCGGGCTTCTTCATGGGCGTGTGGGGCTTCTCGAGACCCTTGCAGTACTGGCGCATGATGTCCATGGCGCGGACGGCTCTGTCGGGGGTGGGGTAGACTGGGAACCTGTTGTCCCTGAGGATCTGGGACGCCTCGGCGCACTTCTTGCCTCCGGCGAAGCACACGGTGGTGGGGTAGGGGATCTCGTCCATGATGTCGACCAGGAGATGGGCGACGGCGACGAGGTCCGCGGTGTCGAGAGGCGATCCCATGATGACGAGTCCTCCCACGTCGGGATCCTTGATCACGTTCTCGATGGCGATCTTGAAGTCCTCGGGGGCGGCGTAGCCGGCCTTTTCCATAGCGGTGACGAGCGCCTTGAGAGCGTCCTCATCGGAGTCGAGGTTCGGAGCGTAGCCGTCCTCATCGCCGACGCCGGATGCGGGGACNNCGGTTGGTGAGACCGGCGACCTTGGGCATGTCGTCGACGATGCTCTGGATCGTCTTCTCGCTCAGCTTGGCGGCATGGATGTTCTTGGCCGTGAACGCGGCGTCCGCGGACATGACTCCGAGACCTCCGGCGTTGGTGATGATGGCCACTCCGTCCTGCTTCATAGGCGAGCAGCAGGAGAACATGAGGAGTGCGTCGAACATCTCGTCGAGATCGAAGGCGCGGTAGATGTTGAGCTTCTTGAAGACGACGTTGTTGACGGCGTCGGAGCCGGCGATGGAGCCGGTGTGGGAGGATGCGGCCTTGGATCCGGCCTCGGTCTTCCCGCTCTTGAAGACCACGATGGGCTTCTTGACGGGCATGTTCTCGATGGCCTTGAGCATCTTGTCCCCGTCCTTGATGCCCTCGACGTACATCCCGATGACCTTGGTGTTGGGGTCCTCGGAGAAGTAGGTGAGGATCTCGGACTCGTCGATGTCGCACTTGTTGCCGAAGGTGACGAAGTTGGCGAGACCGACTCCGTTGGCGCAGGACCAGTCCAGGATGGACGATCCGACGGCTCCGGACTGGGACATGACGGAGATGTTTCCGGGCTTGGGAACCAGGTGGGAGAAGGTGTAGTTGACTCCGGAGCTGATGTTCATGTTCCCGAAGCAGTTCGGTCCCAGGACGCGTATCCCGCAGTCCCTGGCGGTCTCGAGGAGCTCCTTCTCGAGCTGGGCTCCCTCGGGGCTCTCCTCCTTGAAGCCTGCAGTGAGGATGCTGGCGTACTTGACGCCGACGTCTCCGCAGTCCTTTATGGCCTGGATGACCTGGTCCTTCTTGACCGCGATCACCGCGACCTCCACGGTTTTACCGATATCCTTGATGTTGGCGTAGGCCTTGTAGCCCATGATCTCGGCGCTCTTGGGGTTGATGGGGTACAGTTCGCCCTTGAACCCTGCGGCGATCATGTTCTTCATGAGCATCCCGCCCAGCTTCTCATCGCTGCTGGAAGCGCCGATGATGGCCAAGGAAGAGGGATTCAGTAATTCCTTCATGCGACTCGCATACAGGGACCTACTAAAAAGGTTTACGTCTGAATTCGTAGAATTCGAGCAAATATCGTAGAATTTTCTACGATTATCGAATTTGACCACGTATTATTCCACGATATCAGTAAAAATACGTCGAACGTACGATTATTCCTCGTACATCGTCGATCGCTTATATCCTCCACCGTCGAATGCCGTATCAGATATCGGAAAGGGGGATCGCTCCCCCGATCCGCCCGATCGGATCCCTTCCGCCCAGTCCTTGAGATCCGCCGCATCGGCGGAGGAGAACCTCCGCCCGGGTCTCCACTCCGCGTCAGGATGGCGGCTCTTCAGATTGGAGTCGATATCGCCTATGGGGCTCCCTCCGGATGTTACGAACGCCGCGACCCTCTTCCCATGGAGGTCGTGGGCATCCAGGAACGAGTCCACTATGCGAGGGGCGTCGGACCACCATATCGGGAATCCGACGTAGATGACGTCGTATCCGGACGTGTCTATGCTCCCCTTCAGAGCCGGACGGGATGCCTTGTCGGCCATCTCGACGGACGAGCGGCTTTCGGAGTCGTGCCAATCGAGATCGGCCGGGGTGTAGCGCACCGCGGGCTCTATCTCGTACAGGTCCGAACCTATCGCACCGGCGAGGGCCTCGGCCACCTTGGCCGTCGTCCCCGTCGCCGAGAAGTATGCTACGAGTCTTCCTGACATCGTCATTCACCTGTCTGCATATCGGCGCTCCGAGGGTATACGTCCTTCGCATGGATGCGGAATCCATCCGCCCCCGTACGGAAGGCTCAAATCGTTCCGATGGGGAATACAGCCCATGCAGGAATGGTGCCCGCAGGAATTGAAATCCTTGGTAGTGACCGAGGCCAGGCGCATCGGCATGGAGATCGTGAGGTCCTGTCCCGTATCCAGATGGGACGAATATCCTCTCCAGAGCGAGGAGTATCGGCCGAGGAACATCCTCCCATGGGCCGAGAACGCGATCGTGATGGCCGTTCCTCTGTTCGTCCCCATGCTGGCGACATCGCCGTCCATGGTCTATCAGGAGCTGTACAACACCACCAACCGCATCCTCGACGATGCAGCGTACCGCATGTCGCTGTTCCTCACCCGTCTCGGCTACCGTGCGATGTTCTTCCCCCGCGACGGCTACTCGTCCATCGATGCTCTCCTGAAGGATCCGACCGCCGCCTTCTCGCAGGTGCTGGCGGCATACTACTCCGGGATGGGCACCATCGGCGACAGCCACAACCTGATCACGAAGGAGTTCGGCCCCAGGGTCCGCATGGTCACCGTGGTGACGGATGCTCCCGTCGAAGCCGATCCGATGCTGAAGGACGATCTATGCGTCCATTGCGGGAGGTGCCTGAAGGACTGCCCGGCCCATGCGTTCACGGACGACGGAAGAAGACCCTACGGGATGGACTACGACGCCTGCACGGAGCATCATATTGAACTCAAGAGGAACGGGCATTGGCCCTGCGGCACGTGCATAAAGGTATGCCCCGTAGGCGACGACATGAAACTGTGGCGCGGAACCGAGCCCGTCAGCAGGTCCGGCGCGGAGCACTGCGGAAGGAAGGGGTCGCGATCGCTTTCTCCATCCGCACTTCGGGCAGAACTCCTCTCCTTCCGGAATGCGGGCGTAGCACTGCTGGCAATACAAGGACCCGGAACGTTTGGCGCGCACCCTTCTGAACATCGGGACCAGAACGAGGTACGATACCATCAGCAGCCCGAGGACCAGGAGGATGTTGAGGACGGCGGAGAACAGCCTGCCCTGAGGCGTGTCCAGATAGAACGACGAATAGAACGCTATCCTGAACACGCATAGAAGCAGCCATACGACCGATATCGCGATGCCGATCCTCGACAATGCCCTGTCGTCCATCAGATGGCGATGCAGGTGTCCGTATTTAACCTCAGATGAGAGCGGTTTATACGCACCTCCCGCACCCTTGCCATTTTCTGAACTATTTTTTCGATTCTGTCAGCATCGATGGCGGGTCGGAGGGAGCCTGGGGCATGAGCGGCGAGGCGTCGTACCGCAGAGGGCGGTCCAGAAAGCACCCGACTGCAGATCCAGGTTCACTCGAGATATACCCTCTCGTGCTTCACGAACGGGACCTTCCCCCAGAAGGAGATGGAGTACAGCATTACGGTTCCCGTCATGCCCATGTAGTACTTCCGCTCATGGATCTGCGATAATCCGGCGGCGGCATCCTTCTCCAGGTCTGCCTCCCTGTCGGACTTCTTG
>DATC01000069.1 GCA_002504495.1 Methanomassiliicoccaceae archaeon UBA537 | reverse complement strand
ATCAACGTCAAGCGCCTCTGCGAGGTCAATCCCGGCATCCCCCGCTCCACGATGTACCGCCTCCTCTCCAGGCTCGAGCGCGACGGCCTGGTGGACGTCGTGGACTACACCAGGAAGAGGGGCACGGTGGAGAAGACCTACGCCATACACCCGGGAGCGCTTCCCGGCACCGGAGACGCCCCTCTGGAGTCCGCCGACTGCACCCGCATATCGGAGATGTTCCTGTCCTTCTGCATGCAGTTCGCATCCTCGTTCGCGGACTATGCCGAGCGCAATCCGGGCGAGATCGCCCGCAGGGAGGTCCTCGGATTCTGGACCGCTCCGGTGTACGGGACGGACAGGGAGGTCGAGCATCTGGTCGAGGAGTTCGGGCGCATCTTCAGCGGATTCAAGACCTCCGATACGGAAGGGGAGAGGAAGTTCCACACGATAGGCTTCGTGGTAGGGCCTCCGTCGGCGGATGCTAAGTCGGAGGAGAGACGATGGGATTCGTCGGCTACATAGACGACAGGCCGGGCACGGAGATCCTGTCGCAGATCGAGGCGCATCGCGGTCTCTGCGGGGATCCGTATGAAATCGAACGGTGCCTGTACCTCAGGCCGTGATACGAGCTCTTCGACGAGGATCAGACGGCTTTCCATCTCCGTTTCAGGACCCTCTTTCTAGAGAAGGGGAGACGGCATATTGCCATCCGGGATACAGCCGGCTGCTGCCGGAGGAGCTGACCGCGATCGTGCGCGACGGCGAGCGATCGCTTCCATGAGGCGCTCGGGATCCCTCGAGGAGATCATCACTCCTCTTCCTGTCGGGAAGAGGATCTCCACGCCTCCCTCGCACTCGGGGGAGACGTATCCCGTGCCTCTGATCCAGAGCCTCAGCCCCCAGCCTCCGTACCTGCCGACGGCGTATGTTCTGTCGCGCACGGCGACGGAGGCGATCTCCTCGAAGCGTATCATTCTCGTGCGGAGGGTCTTCACCGACACTCCGTCCTCGTCCACCCTGACGGTCATCCTGAGAAGCGCTCCCATGAGGCATGCCGCGACGACCACCGTCGTGACGACAGCAAGCCCTACGGCGTCGGTCTCCTTCCCGAGATCGACGATCCCGGCGAAGCTCGCCACCGCGATGCATTCTATGACTGCCATAAGCGCCATCAGCATCGCGGCGTCCTTGAAGCGCATCATGCGCATGGATTCGGTGTATTCCATGGGCATCCGATTCGAAGGGGTATCTAATCCTGACTGCGGAAGAGCTTCACTTCTTCTGAAATGAGACTATTCCCATGACGTCGGAGACGACGCTCTTCCTCTTCAGGATTTCCGCTTTTCGAGAAACTCCATTAGACAATGTACTTGGCATAGGCGGTCGATAAGGCATCGTGGTAAGATGGCGACGCAATCTTTCTATCAGGACATAGTCTTGAAGACGCAGGATGAGGTGGACAGGTTGGTCGCAGCCTTCGATGAGGCAGATCGTCGCGGGCCCATCGACACATCCAAGGCTCACAAGGTCATTGACGATTCGAAGCAGATCGAAGAGATCCTCAGAGGATCCAAAAACGACCGAGTACAATCCGATTCGGCTAAGCAGGTTACTTCACGCTCTCGATCAGGTGCCTCCGTGTCCCCGAAGAGGATATCTCCAGATCGCTGAGCAAGAAGATGAACATCGACTCGGACAACAACGTCGCCCAGAGCTACCTTCTCGGGCAGCTCGGAAGGGACGACGACTCCTACAAGGGCATGGGCGCAGACCTTCTCGAGGATGCCGTCGAATTGGTGAAGCAGGCCAATGGGATCGTAGGGTGCCGTGTAATGAGGGTCGACTGTCAGGACGATCTCATACCGTACTATGAGCAGCACGGTTTCAGATACCTGTGTGTGACGGATCCTGTGGAAGGCAAGCTCGCCCTGAATCAGTTGGTTCTGGTAATCTGAGCACGATGGTCGGAGGGCGGCAGTCCTGCATCTCCCGTCAGTCCATCAGGGTGTTTTTCGTGTTCCGTCCTCCAGGAGATGTTCTGCAGGACGTGGAGGCTGCCCTTGAAGAATCCCTATGCGATTAGGGGAAACGACGATTCGCGCAATCTTTCCCTAATCTGTTAGGGAAAAATCGCAGTGAGAATCAGAACGCGAGAGCATATGGATCCGGAATAGCAGAACAGCCCGGTCACGGAGGAGACAGAATCGGAATCGATCTTCGGGAAGATCAGGAGGGATGGATGGCGCCGAGGGAGAGATTCGAACTCCCGAGGATTACTCCAGCGGTTTTCGAGACCGCCGCCATACCGGGCTTGGCTACCTCGGCCTGTCCCGCCCCACTCAATCACGATATAAAAACAATTCTTCCCGATTCACGTATGCGCCTCCCCTCGAAGTTCATATAGTGCATAGAGGATGGAACGGCGTTATGTCCGAGCTCGTCGAAGAGATCAAGGCCGCCAAGAACGCATCCATCGCGCTGTCCGCCGTACCAACGGCCGTAAAGGACCGTGCGCTCGACGCCATGGCCGCCGCGCTGGACTCCTGCAGGCGCGAGATACTCGAAGCCAATTCGGAGGATCTGAGGTCTGCTCTGGCGATGCGGGATTCGGGCGAGATAACAGATTCGATGTACCGCCGTCTGCTGATTGACGATGCCCGCATCGATGCCATGATCGCAGGCATCTCCGACGTGAAGAGTCTGAAGGACCCCGTCGGAGAGGTGATGTCCTCCCTCGACCTCGACGACGGGTTGACGCTCTATCAGATAAGATGCCCCATAGGCATGCTCGGCGTGATCTTCGAGTCCCGTCCCGACGTGGTGCCGCAGATAATGTCCCTCTGTCTCAAATCGGGGAACGCGGTGGCGTTCAAGGGCGGACGCGAGGCGCTCCGCTCCATCCAGGTCCTGTTCCGCGTCCTCAGGGACGCTGCTGCATCGGAGGGGATCCCCGGCGAGGCCTTCGTGCTCATGGAGACCCGCGACGACATCCGCACCATACTGGACATGGACGGCTATATCGACCTTTTGATCCCGCGCGGCTCGAACTCGTTCGTCCAGTACATCCAGGCGAACACCAGGATCCCGGTGCTCGGCCACGCGTCCGGAGTCTGCCATGTCTATGTGGACAGAAGCGCGGATCAGGAGAAGGCATGCGATATCGTCGTCGATTCCAAGACGCAGTATCCCGCCGTATGCAATTCGATGGAGAACCTCCTGGTCCATTCCGACGTGGCCGACGCCTTTCTTCCGATGGTCTCCGCCCGTCTCGGGATGAAGGGAGTGGAGCTCCGCGGCGACGGCCGCACCCGTGCCATCATATCCGCGGAACCCGCCTCCGACGAGGATTGGGACACGGAGTACGACGACCTGATCCTCTCGATCCATGTGGTCGATTCGTTGGAGGAGGCCGTCTCCTTCATCAATGCGCACGGGTCACATCATACCGACGCCATCGTCGCCCGCGATATGGAGGCGGCCGCCTCGTTCGTCGCCGGAGTCGATTCGGCCGACGTCTTCGTCAACGCATCCACCAGATTCGCCGACGGATACCGCTTCGGCAAGGGGGCGGAGGTGGGGATCAGCACCAACAAGATCCATGCCCGCGGACCGGTGGGGATGGAGGGCCTGATGATCTACAAGTACGTCCTGGTCGGGAACGGCCAGGTGGTGAAGGACTACGTCGGGCCGGATGCGAGGAGGTTCAAGCATCTCCCGTCGGATGTCCCGTACCCCTTCGGAGGCGAGCGATACGGATCGCAAGGATATGCTGGGCGATGCCTCGCGCATCGTGGTGAAGATCGGGTCCTCTTCGATCATGGGCCGCAGGTCCGCCGTCTCGAGAGGCTTCATGGACGCCGTGGCGGAGCAGATCGGAATGCTCCGCGATATGGGCAAGGAGGTCCTCATCGTATCGTCGGGCGCCATCCCGATAGGCTCCAAGTCCATGGGGATCAAGCCGAACCCCAACGACATCTCGGCCAAGCAGGCGGCCGCATCGGTCGGCCAGAGCATCCTGATGAAGGAATGGAGCGAGAGCTTCCGCAACCACGGGATGCTGGTCGGGCAGATCCTGATAACCAAGGACGACTACTCCGTCAGGAGGCAGGCCGTCAGTCTCAACCGCACCATAGAGTCTCTTCTGAAGTACGGGGTCGTCCCGATCTTCAACGAGAACGACGCTATCAGCGACTACGAGATCAGATTCGGGGACAACGACACCCTCTCCGCGATCATCGCGAGCAGGGTGGACGCCGATCTGCTGATCCTCCTCTCGGACGTCGAGGGGCTGTTCGACAGCGACCCCACCGACAATCCCGATGCGAAGCTGATCCCCGTGGTGGAGGACATCCCGTCCATGCGCCGCATGGCCGGAGGCTCCGTGTCGGGGGTCGGGACCGGGGGCATGGCCACCAAGCTGGACGCCGCCGAGATCTGCAGGGACGCGGGGTGCAGGATGATCATCGCATCGAGTTCCGCCGAGGATATAGTCTACAGGGCCGCCGTAGGAGAGGATGTGGGGACGATCTTCCCGACGGATTCGGAGATGTCCAAGAAGAGGAGATGGATCAAGGCCGCCATGAGCGCAGGGACCGTCGAGGTGGACGGAGGCGCGGGAGCAGCGGTCCAGAACCACAGGTCCCTCCTGCCGATAGGCATAGTCGGTGTCGACGGCATGTTCTCCAGGGGAGAGGTCGTCGACATCGTCTGCAAGGGGGAGCTCATCGCCAAGGGGATCGCATCCTACGATTCCGATGACATGCAGAGGATAGCCGGGCGCCACAGCTCCGATATCGGTGCCGTGCTGGGAAGGAAGGACCACGACGATGCGGTCCTTTCCGAGAACATAGTCCTTCTGTGAAGGAAGCCAGAAGAAAGAAGGGGGCTCGCGCCCCCTGTTTAATCAGAACTCGTCGACCTTCTTGCCGTATTCCTCGTCCTGGGCCTTCTCCAGAAGGATGAAGGCGGCCACGAGGAATATGAATCCGACGAAGATCGAGGCGAACAGCAGGGTGTTGTTCCCCTTGTCGAAGCTGTATCCGCTGCACACTCCGACCGCCAGCGCGATCAGAAGGAGATACATCACGTTCTTGGGCATGTTCATCCTCAGTCCTCCCATTCGGTGATTCCGGAGGAATCGGAGAGCGCGCTCTTGTGGAACACGGGCTCCTCGACGCCTTCCTTCTTCTGCTTCCTGTAGTCGGCGTAGGCCTCGAACACCTGCCTGCTCAGCAGCAGGACGATGATCATGTTGACCGTGGCCATCAATGCCATGAACGTGTCGCTGATGGAATCCACTGCGGTGACCGAGGTGGCCGTGCCTGCGACGAGAGCGACGATGATGACCAGCACCTTGACGCAGAAGACCACCTTGGGCTTGTCGTTGATGAATCTCGCATTGGCCTCGGACATGGTGTAGTATCCGATGAGGCTGGTGAATGCGAAGACGAACATGAAGATGGCGATGATGTAGTTCGCCGCGGTGCCGAAGGCTGTGCTGGAGATGACGGCCTGGACCAGCTTGGATCCGTTGAGTCCTATCGCCGCGATGGATTCGAAGTCGCCGTAGGACAGGACGACGAGGGCGGTGAAGGTGCACACCAGAAGGGTGTCCACGAGGACTCCGAAGGACTGGATCAGTCCCTGCTTCACGGGGTGCTTCACGTTGGCGGTGGCTGCGATGTTGGCGATGGATCCGAGACCCGCCTCGTTGGAGAACACTCCTCTCTTGAGGCCGGTGGATATGATTGCTCCGATTCCTCCTCCGATGAGGGCGGGTGCGGAGAACGCGTACTCGAAGATCATGGCGAAGGCGTTGACGACGCCGTCGATGTTCATCAGGATGGCGACGATGGCGAAAACGATCCATGCGACGGCCATCAGAGGAACGATCCTGGCAGAGAACTTCGCCACGGTCTTGAGTCCCTTGAAGATGATGATGGCCGCGATGGCCGCGATGACGATAGCGAAGACGTACCTGTTGTTCTCGAAGTCGAACGCTCCGCACAGGGCCTGAGAGGCGTTGCACGCCTGGACGGCCACGAATCCGATTCCGAACGTCAGGACGAGCAGGATGGCGGCGAGGACTCCGAGCTTCCTGTTCTTCAGTCCCTTGGTCGCGTAATACGCGGGACCTCCGAAGTAGTGTCCGTCGGATTTCTTCTCCTTGTAGATCTGCGCGAGGGTGGACTCCATGAAGCTGCTGGCGGATCCGATGATGGCGAAGATCCACATCCAGAAGACCGCTCCGGGACCTCCGGATACGATGGCGGTGGCCACTCCGGCGATGTTACCTACGCCGATACGGGCGCCCATTCCTATGCAGAACGCCTCGAACGACGAGATGTGTTTCGTATGACTGCCTTCTTTGACCCCGGACAGCGAGAGCGAGGACGTCTCCTTGATCTTGGCGATCTGGAGCCCCTTCAACTTCACCGTGAAGATGATGCCGAGGCCGATGAGGAACACGAAGCCGATACCCCAGAAGTAGGAATTGAGGTGGCCTACGAACCCCATGACCGAGTCGTATAGCGACATTTTGATTGCTCCCATGTACCGGAATCGGCGGACTGCCAGGGTCCCGGCGCTTTGGTTGGAGGCGTCCCACGTGGTATATCCTAATTAATACTTTTGTACCGTCAACTTGTCTTATATCAGACATACCAACTTCAAATGTCCGTTGAATAAGACGATTGGTAGACGATTGAGCATCAGTGTCCTTCACAGGGGCGGATAATGTCCGTCTATGGATGCTAATGTATGACACGGCGGAACAATGGAACGGATCGCGGGAGAAAGAGCGATAGAGCAGACCGACGCAGAAGAACAACGAGAATCCCCGAGGGGTTGGTAGATGAGTGGACCCGGCCGGATTTGAACCGGCGACCTCCGCCATGTCAAGGCGACGTCATAACCATCTAGACCACGAGTCCAGTAATCCGAGGATATACTTCGTGTAGATAAACCTTATGGTCAACCCGTTCGATTCCTGCTTCCGTGGCGCGCCTATATCCTATTATCGGAGTTCCATACGCGGAGCGATTCAAATGCTCACCATGGGGATAGAGGGCACCGCGCACACGCTAGGCGTCGGCATCGTGGACCAGGACTGCGACGTCCTGTCTAACGAGCTGGATATGTTCCGCCCTCCGCAGGGCGGTCTTCATCCGCGCGAGGCGGCCAATCACCACGCGGAGGTCGTGGCCGATGTGATGCGCAGGGCGATCGACAAGGCGGGGGTGTCCCCGGAGGACATAGACCTGGTCTCCTTCTCCATGGGTCCCGGGCTCGGCCCGTGCCTGAGGATCGCGGCTACCGCCGCCAGGGCGTTCGCCAGCATCAGGGGGATACCGATCGTCGGCGTCAACCACTGCATCGCCCATATCGAGATCGGACGCGCTCTGACGGGCTGCAGGGATCCCGCCCTCCTGTACGCTTCCGGCGGGAACACCCAGGTCATAGCCTTCGCAGAAGGCAGGTACAGGATCTTCGGAGAGACGCAGGACATCGGCATCGGGAACATGCTCGACAAGCTCGGGAGGGATCTGGGGATGGGATTCTACGCCGGCCCCGAATTGGAGAGGCTCGCCGCGCAGGGGCGCGAGTACCACGAGCTCCCGTACTCGGTCAAGGGCATGGACATGGCATTCTCCGGCATGATCAACGCCGCTTTGGCGCTGAAGCGCAAGGGCGTTCCTCTCGAGGACATCGCGTTCTCGGTGCAGGAGACCGCATTCGCGATGCTGACCGAGGTCACGGAGCGCGCCATGGCGCACATAGGCAAGAAGGAGGTCCTCCTCGGAGGAGGAGTGGCCCAGAACGGACGCCTCCGCGACATGGTCGAGGAGATGGCGCACGCCAGGGGGGCCGAGATGTTCGTGCCGGACCGCCAGTACTGCAGGGACAACGGAGCGATGATCGCATGGCTCGGCTCCGAGATGCATTCGTCCGGCGTGAGGATGGAGATGCGGGACACGGTGTCCCGCCAGAGATTCAGAACGGATGAGGTAGAGGTCGGCTGGCGCCGATCCTTCAGGATCCTTGGGCGAGCTGCCTTCCGAGGATCTCGTCGAGATTGTCCAGGAACTCGTCCACCTTGTCCGAGGGGACGGATCCTCCGGCGGCGATCTTGTGTCCTCCTCCGGTTCCTCCGACGGAGGCGCACGCCTCCCTCATGGCGGCGGCGAGGTCTATACCTCTCTCCAGCTGTCCCCACATGCCTCTGGACGAGAGGTTCACGGGGTCGTTGGCCCTGTTCAGGCCGATGGTCGGCTTATCCGGATCGGATATGGACTGCATGGATATCCCGCAGAGCATCCCAGTGAATCCGGAGTCTGTGGAATCGAACCACTGGAAGTTCTTCCGCTGGGTGAGCCCGCGGGAGTCCAGCGCCTTCATGGCCTCCACCAGCGCCCTTGCGGATTCCTCGTCGGTATCGGCGGCGATCTTCAGGCATCTCTCGTCGCCCATGCCGGCGGCGATTCCCGCACCTCCGATTCCCGCGCGGCCGCAGCTGTTTAGGAGGGATGACAGGCGTTCCGCGTCCATCTTCACATCCTTGAGCTCGTACCTGTCGCGGGCTATCTCCGTCATGGATTCCAGGAGGATCCCCTGTTCCGTCATCTTCACGGCGAGAAGGGACGACAGCCTCCTGCGCTGCTCCTCGTCCAGGTCCTCGTAGGACAGGTCGTTGGGGATGCCGGCGTCGTTCAGGATGCGGGCGACTCCCTCCACGCTCCCGCTGACCCCGCGTATGTACGGGTCGGTGTCCAGGAACAGTCTGGTCATGAGATTCCCGGAAGGTATCAGCGAACCGGGGGTTTTCCTGATGTATCCGCGCTTTACTCCCTCGTCGAGGAGGTACGTGTTGAGTCCGGACAGCCCGTCTATGTGCTGCCTGTCTCCGGCGATCCCGGCGAAGGCGGTCTGCACCAGGTCCCAGTTCCTCTCGTCCAGCGTGACCGCGAATAGGAGGCACATGGTGGCCCCGCATCCGGATGTCATGCCGTCTATTCCGTAGAGGTGGGGATTCGCGTAGATCACGCGTTCCGCCTCGGAGATGATCGTATGGTGGTCGAGGACGATGACAGGAGTCTCCATGGCATCCAGCTGGTCTATGTAGGATGCTCCGAGGTCGGACACTATGATGCAGTCCGCCTTGGTGGACCTGATGACGTTCATGTTGTAGTCGTTGAGCGTCGTGAACAGGGTGACCTTGAACTCCTTGCCTGCACGGAGCAGGGCCTTGGCGAGTATGGCCGCCGAGGAGACGCCGTCCGCATCGAAGTGGGAGAACACCTGTATGTAGGCCTTGCCGCGGACGAGGTCCGCGGCTTGGTCAAGAGAATTAAGAAGTTTGGATGGAAGTGTATCCATGTGGGCTCACTTGAGCATGAGCTCTGCGTTGCTGAGGGAATATTTCCAGTCGGCCGGAAGAACGCCGTTCCTCTTGTAGTAGCGCTCGAGCCTCCTGATCTTCGCTTCGATCATGTTGAGGCCCCTCCTGTTGGAGACATCTCCCCTGTTGTCCCTGAGGTGGACGTTGAGGTCGATGGCGCGTCTCATGAGGTTGGCCAGGTCTTCGGGCAGGTTGGAGCCGACACCCTTCTCGTCCATGATCTGGGTGATGCTCTTTCCGGTAGCGAGCTTGACATCGGGGACTCCGTACTGATCCCTCAGGACGAGTCCGATCTTGGCGGAAATCATTCCGTCTCTGGCGAGTTTCGCGACCAGGTCCTCGATCTCGGTGGCGTTGAGAGGAACCCAGGAGGGATTCTCGGAGACCATCGGGTGCTTGGATCCCGACTGTCCCTTTCTTCTTGTGTGCATTCTTGCCATTTCTGATCCTCCAATCAATATGGCGGCGAGGCTGTCTCTGCCGATGCGGACCCTCTATTAAAATATGTCCGAACACGGCGGACGGATCGCCTCTCCGTATTCCGTGCTTATATACGCGCAGCCATCCGGAGGCCCTTTCATCAGCGGCTGCGCTCGAAGAAATCGCCGCAGTACGGGCATTGTCCGATGACCCCCGCGTAGACGAAACTGGCATGGCAGTTGGGACATGTGGCGGCATGCTTCTTCCTGTCCGGATCCGCGAGCTCGAACAGGGCGACGTCGTCCCCGTCCAGGACGTATCCGTCCAGGTAGCCGTGCTGCATGCACCAGACGATCTTCTCCCTGGCGACCTGTTCGTCCACTCCCGCGTTGGCGGCGAGCATCGAGATCGGAGTGCGTCCGCCCCTCGACGCGGTCTTGGCCATCCGGAGCGACTTCCTGCGCTCGACCGCCAGGAGCCATGATAGCGGAATGCCGAAGATCAGGCCGAAGAAGGCGATCAGCAGACCTCCTATGAACAGCCCAGTTCCGTCTTCTGCAGCTCCCTTCCAGAGCATCCATGCCCCGCCTGCTACGATCGCCAGCGCGACCGCTATCGGGATATTCAGTCTTCTGAGCGCCTTGTCGATGTCGGACATCTCAATCCTCTTCCTCACAGGGTATCATCGCGCCGTATAAACCTTAGATGAACGAAGATCTAGCAC
>DATC01000090.1 GCA_002504495.1 Methanomassiliicoccaceae archaeon UBA537 | reverse complement strand
ATAACAGGATGCCTTGCATTCTCATGGGATATCATCTTTCGCCCTCCGCGTTTGCTGATATGCTTCCCGAAACTATATCATCTATGTCACGGCCCGATTCGCCCCCCCCCCTCCCCCCTCTACTCCTAGAAACGGTTGTTCGACGACGAGAGATTCGTATGATTGCCATTCGAGCCTCTCTGTCAGCATCTTGGTAGACTGGACATCGAAGGAACGTCCGCCGGAAGATATGCATCCGCTACTGCGGCTGATCCGATGGCTGCAAAGCCATAGGCGACGAAGCGGATTGTCGCATCGGTGCGCACCTGTCCTTGACAGGCCTCTGAGGAGGAGCCCTGCATACCATCGATGCGAATACGCAGGCGATTCTCCGAAAAATACCCCCCTCGAGACGACAAGGGTGCGGGAAGCCCACATTGTCGCAGACCTGGATTCATATCGGCGTTCGGCGATTACCGCGCATGGCGCACGAATTCACGTACCAGACGTTCGACGACCTCAGGGAGGCCTCCCATGACGCGTTCTCCGATATCGTCGACGGCATGATCCCCGAAGACGAGAGGGTCATCGCCTGCTACAAGACCGGGAAAGGAGGCGCGGTCTTCACCGAGAAGCGCGTCCTTGCCGTCGATACCAAGGGCCTGACCGGCAGGAAGAAGATCGTGACCGCGGTGCCCTACGACAAGGTGTCCGCGTACGCGACGGAATCAGGCTCCCTCCCATCATTCGAAGGAACCCTGACTCTATGGAACAGAGGTCTGGGCACGATCGCCTTCGTCTTCGAGGAGAAGACCGACATCAGGCCTGTGCTGAAGGCGATCGCAGAATCGTCGTGAACAAGGCCCGGGCGCGAAGCCCGGGAAGAAGGTTCACTCCCACTCTATGGTCGCGGGAGGCTTGTCCGTGATGTCGTACACGACGCGGTTGACGGAATCCTTCATCGTGTTCGTTATGCGCTTGGACATGGCCTCCAGGACCTCCAGAGGGATCCTGTGGGCGGTGGCGGTCATGCCGTCGACCGACGACACGGCGCGGATGGCCACGGTCCTGCCGTAGGCCCTCCTGTCCCCCTGCACCCCGACGGATTTCGACGGAAGCAGGACGGCGAAGTACTGCCACGGAAGCTCCATGCGGCCCTCGGAGGCCGCCTTCCTGATCTCGTCCTCGACGATATAGCAGGCCTCCCTCACGATGGCCACGTTCTCTGGGGTGACCTCTCCCAGGCACCTGACCGCGAGAGCTGGACCGGGGAAGGGCTGCCTCTCCGAGGCCTTGACCCCGAGCTTCCTCGCCACGTCCCTGACCTCGTCCTTGTACAGGTCCCTCAGCGGCTCCACCAGAGTCATGCCGAGATCCTTGGGAAGGCCGCCGACGTTGTGGTGCGACTTGATGGTATCCCTGACGCCGTCGCCGCTCTCGATCCAATCGGGGGCTATGGTCCCCTGGACGAGGTACTCGGCGCCGAACTCCTTCGCCTTCCTCTCGAAGACCCTTATGAACTTCTCGCCGATAATCTTCCTCTTCCTCTCCGGATCCGACACCCCTTTGAGGGCCTCGAAGAACTCGGCGCCCGCATCCGCGATGAAGTAGTTGATGCCCATGTCCCTGAGCATCCCCTCGACCTCCTCGGTCTCGCCCTTCCTCATGAGCCCGTTGTCCACGTAGACGGCCAGAAGCCTGTCTCCGATGGCCCTGCTGGCGAGGGTCGCCGCGACCATGCTGTCCACTCCTCCGGAGCAGGCTATGATGGCCTTGCCGGGGATGGTCTCCTTCAGATTCTCGATCGTCTCCTCTATGAACTCGTCAGCACCCAGCATTCCTGGCCACCTCCTCGGAATCGGCGGAGACCTTCTCCGCCTGCTCCCTTCTGTAAGCCGCGAGCGACTCGGCGACCGCCGGATCACTCAGGGCTATGATCTCGCATGCCAGAATGGCAGCGTTGTCTCCACGGTCCAGTCCCACGCAGGCCACTGGGATGCCGGGGGGCATCTGCACTATGGACAGGATGGAATCCAGATTGAGCTTTCCGCTCACGGGAACGCCTATCACCGGCTTCACGGTGAACGCCGCGACGGAACCGGGCAGGGCGGCGGAAAGCCCTGCTATCGCTATGAAGACGTCCGCATCGCTCGATACGGCGATCTCCTCGACCCTCGAAGGGGTCCTGTGCGCGGATGCCACCGCGATATCGTATCCGACGCCGAGCCTCTTGAGCACGGCCTCTGCCTTCTCGGCGACCGGGAGGTCGCTCTTGCTCCCGAGGACTATGGAGACCTTTGACATCATCGACCGCCAGCCCGTCGCGGATTATAAAATGCGCGGGGTAGAGGAAGCGAAGGAGGATATTCTTCGTCCCTGGGGCTGAAGACATCTCGCGAACAAAGCTCGGAAATAACACATCGCCGATTCGGAGGGAACAGATTCCGCCTCCTCCAAGAACTACATGTTATAAGACCGCTGAATGAGCACCGAACCTTTTCCTCGCAATCAGATGCTAATATGGAGAGTGCATCGGCTGCCGGCCGGAAGGCGGGAAGTCCGAGTGCACCGTGACGTCTCAAACCCCGGCGCACTCGAAACCGTCCTGGCAGAAGGTGAATGAATCTTAGTGATTATCCCAAAGATGGTGATGATCGCCATCGACATTCCGTAAGGAATGCCGAAGACTGACTCCCTCAAGGAATCCGGCTCCTTCGGGAGCCGTTACCTCCGATGTTCGTCTCCGTTGTTCGCCCACAATAACGGTTCGCATATTCAAAAGCTATAAATCCGCTCTTTAGGGCTCTTCATGAACCGAACTTCCTATTCTAAAACCAACGACCATGCATCTGGAAACATGCAGGATACATCGCATAAACACAACCAGCATCCTGTTCTCGAAACCAAGAACAAGTGTGATAATGGAAGTGGTTTGATAACGGGTTTCCCCCGTCGCGTTCAGCTCTTGAGAACGACGACGAGGAAGATGCCGACGGCGACGAGAGCGCCCACGACGATGCCGATCAGATCGATGATGGCCGTGTAGACGACGTCCCACGCGTTGACCTCGGTGAAGGGCGAGATGCCGCTGTCCGCGACGAGATACGCCCAGACGATTCCGAGAACGAGTCCGACAATGGCCATGACTCCTCCGGCCGCCCTGCTCTTGCCGGTACCGAAGTACGCAGAGAAGAGGCCGGCGACAAGCATGACCAGGGCAAATGCGAAGACCACGAGGGTCAGAAAGTCCATTGCCGCGAATTCCATGTTATGCCTCCGATTCTATGTGACCGCTAAGGTCGACTTGGATACCCGACAGTATCATCAATATTTAACGTAAACTGGCATCGACCGCCATTCGCCGTGCTGGACAGGGGGCCCGAACAGGCGTCAAAGCTCCTTCAAAAGCATCAAATTGTCGTGATCAAACGGCTCCTACATCCATCCGTCCACACTCATTCCGCAACGCTTTTTACGATGATTCCGCGGATTTCACGTCAAACTATAATAATAATACCCATAATATGAAATACTGGTTTTGATTATACCGTGTTAACTCGCTCTTGACGATCCTGCAGGTTGATGAGACATGATGGCCCTTGGAGTGGTAGAGGAGATCACCAGCGACGGCAGATACATTGTACGCTGCGATGACCTCCCTGATATCGGCGACCAGGTTTTCGCCGACAACGCGCTTCTAGGCAGAGTCGGGCGGATCTTCGGTCCCGTCGACAGCCCCTATGCATCCATCACACCTGCCCCCGGAGGATCGGCGAGAAAGGGTTGCATGACGTTCTTCAAGGGGAGAAAACGCGATGCCAAAGACAAGAGAAGGAACAGAAGAAATCGAGGTCTGCCCCGAGTGCGGCAGCCACCACCTCGTCCGCGACTACGAGCGCGGAGAACTCCTCTGTGAGGACTGCGGTCTGGTCCTCGACGATCAATTCATAGATCAGGGTCCGGAATGGAGAGCCTTCGACGTCGAACAGGGCGAGAAACGCGCGCGCACCGGCGCACCCATGACCTTCACGATACACGACAAGGGTCTGTCCACGGAGATCTCCTGGAAGAACAAGGACAGCTACGGCAAGAGCATCCCCACCAGGAACAGGGCCCAGCTGTACAGGCTCAGGAAGTGGCAGAGAAGGATCCGTGTATCCAACGCCACCGAGAGGAACCTCGCCTTCGCGCTCTCGGAGCTCGACAGGATGGCTTCCGCCATGGGACTCCCCAGGAACGTGAGGGAGACCGCGGCCATGATCTACAGGAAGGCCGTCAACAAGAATCTCATAAGGGGAAGGTCCATCGAAGGCGTCGTGGCCGCATCCCTCTATGCCGCCTGCAGGCAGTGCGGCGTCCCCAGGACGCTGAACGAAGTCGCCGATTCCAGCCGCGTCGGAAGGAAGGAGATCGGAAGGACCTACAGATTCATGACCCGTGAGCTGAAGCTGAAGCTCATGCCCACCAAGCCCCAGGACTACGTCCAGAGGTTCTGCTCCGAGCTGAAGCTGAGCGGAGAGGTCCAGGTCAAGGCGGCCGAGATCCTCAAGGACGCGTCCGAGAAGGAGCTCACGTCCGGAAGAGGCCCCACCGGAGTCGCCGCCGCGGCCATCTACATATCCTCCATCCTGTGCAACGAGCGCAGGACCCAGAGGGAGGTCGCCGATGTAGCGGGAGTCACCGAGGTCACTATCAGGAACCGCTACAAGGAGCTCACCGAGCGCCTCGGCATCGAGATACAGCTCTGAACGGAGCTCCGCCCCGTCGCGCCTTTCCCTTCTTCTTAGGCGTCGACGGGGTACCGGGCTTCACGTTGCCCGGCCTTATCCAGTCGAACCGGAGATAGTCGACGCCTTTCTTGGAAGGGATTCCGAAGAGGATCTCCTTCTTCACCCCCACCGACAGACGGACCGTCCTGGACACATCGGACCAAGCGCGCATGCCGTCCAGCTGGATCGCATGGACGAGATAACGGGCGTGGGCATCGTCCAAGGACGCCTCGTAGGCCCTGAAATGCGCCCCGAACTTGAATCCGGTCTTGACCACCAGGCCTCTGGAGCGGAGGTCCGAGTAGACGAGGAACCTCGTGCGGAACTCCTTCTCCATGGAACCGCCCAGATCCATCAGATCGTCGAAATCCAGAAGGGAATCGTCGGGACCGATGACATCGAGACGCCCCTTGCCGGAGAGATGGACTGCCTCGAGAAGGGACAGCTGCAGAGCCTCGACGGATGATGTGCCGTAGTATCCGTAGTCCCTCAGCTGATCCCATGAGGAGCGATCGAAGACGAAGACGCGGTCGCGCACGAGATATCCGGAGGGCCTGCCCTTCATAGGGACGGGGTACACCCCTCCCGATGGATCCTCCAGGGACACGGTGTAGTAGATCACGTCCCCGTCCTCATCGACCACCCCGTACATCAGGGACCTGTGCCTGTCGCCGGTGTCCTTCGCTCCGCAGAGGAAGTCGCGGAGATCGATGGGATTGCGTTCCGATACTGCACGGACCATGTACTCCGGACGGGAATTGGCCATATTGCAGCCTACTGGGAATACCGACACGTCGTAGCCGCCCGATTCGAACTTGCATAGAAGGCCGCGGGAACGGAGATCCCTGAACACGGCGTACTTGATGTCGAAACCGTCGACGACGCGCGCGGCATGACGGAACAGATCGGCGAAGGACATCTCCGACCTGTCTGCATCGAGGACAGTCAGCCTGCGGGATTCCAGCAGATAGAGAGCCTCTATGAGGTCCAGGTCCACGCCTCCGCCGCTGCGCGGATAGCCGTAGTTGCCCCGTCCGTAGAGCCTGCTCCCTTCCTTCTGGTCCTCGACCGCCACATAGTCGTCCTTCAGTATTCCCGGCATCGGGGTTCCGATTTGATGAGGATATAAATACCAAACCTATGGGACGGCAGGGAGGCTCCCCCCAACGCCCCTCTGCCCGTGCCGAGCGAGCTGCGTAGTTAGTACACTGCTGAATATATTTATATAGAAGTTCAAGCATACTATTGAGTAGTCAACTGGAGGTTGACAACCAAGGGATACGAATGGACGACCTCGATGTGCTCCTCACTCTAGTGGAGAACCCCACCCGCAGGCAGATCCTCCAAAGGATCGCCGAAGAGCCGAGCTATCCGCTTCAGCTTTCGAAGGAGCTCAGGATCAGCACCCAGGCGGTGCTGAAGAACCTGGCTCTGATGGAGCGCTACGGCATCGTCCAGAGAACGGATGTCAAGAGCGACATGGGCCCCAGCAGGGCCGTGTATCGCCCCAGCACCGAGTTCACCTTGGTCGTCGACATGAGAACCCGCATGTTCTCGGCCAGGATCGTCAGGTCGGAAGACCCGGGAGAGATTCCGGACGGGAATATGAAGCAGAGAATAACGGAGATCGAAGAAAGGATAAGAGAGCTGGACAGGGAGAGATCCCGCCTCATATCGATGCGCAACAGCATGCTGCAGGCATCGAAGGGCGAAGACGGCCTGATCCAGACGGATAAGACAGAGGTGTCTTGATATGGTTGCCGACAGAGCCATCAAAGTGACCGAGCTCAAATCCACCGAGACGGGAAGAGGCATAGTAAGGCTGGACCCCGCCCTGATGGACGTGCTGGGAATCAAAGTAGGGGATATAGTCCAGATAGACGGAAACAAGAAGACCGTCGCCAAGGTGCTCAGAGGAGCGCCCGAGGATGCGAACCTCGGGATCGTGAGGATGGACGGTTCCACCAGGCGCAACGCCGGAGTGTCCCTCGACGAACGCGTTGGAGTGAAGAAGGTGGTCGCGAAGAACGCGGAGAGGATAACCTTCGCGCCCACGGAGCAGCTGAGGCTTCAGGGCGGAGAGGAGTACCTCAAGCAGGTCCTCGACGGACGCGCGATCGCCAAAGGAGACACCATAACCCTCAACGTGATGGGCAACAAGATCGACCTCGTGGTCACGTCCTTCTCGCCCGGAGGAGACGCCGCGATGATCTGCGGCACCACGGAGGTCAAGATCTCCGACAAGCCCGCCGCCAACAAGGGCGATGTGCCCAAGGTGTCCTACGACGACATCGGAGGACTCGGCGACGCCGTCAAGAAGATACGTGAGATGGTCGAGCTTCCGCTCAGGCATCCCGAGCTCTTCAAGAGGCTGGGAGTCGAAGCTCCGAAAGGAGTGCTGCTCCATGGACCTCCAGGAACCGGAAAGACCATGCTCGCGAAAGCGGTCGCCGGAGAGACTAGCAGCAACTTCGTCTCGATCGGCGGGCCGGAGATCGTCAGCAAGTTCTACGGGGAGTCCGAGGGCAAGCTGAGGGAGATCTTCAAGGAGGCCGAGGAGAACGCACCGAGCATCATCTTCATCGACGAGATAGACTCCATAGCGCCGAAGCGCGAGGAGGCCACCGGAGAAGAGGAGCGCAGGATCGTCGCCCAGCTGCTGTCCCTGATGGACGGGCTGAACTCGAGAGGCAAGGTCGTCGTCATAGGCGCCACCAACAGACCCAACTCGATCGACGAGGCTCTCAGAAGACCCGGAAGGTTCGACAGGGAGATCGAGATCGGGGTGCCGGACAGGAACGGAAGGCATGAGATCCTGGTCATCCACACCCGCGGAATGCCTCTGGCCGACGATGTCGACCTGGACTGGCTGGCGGACAAGACCCACGGGTACACCGGGGCCGATCTGTCCGCTCTGACCAAGGAGGCCGCCATGGCCGCCCTGAGGAGGGTGCTGCCCGACGTGGACCTGGAGGCCGAGGAGATCCCCAGAGAGGTGCTGAACAGCATCTCCGTGACGAAAGGAGACTTCGAAGCCGCTCTGCGCGGAATGCAGCCCTCGACCATGCGCGAGGTGCTGATCGAGAAGCCCAACGTCCACTGGGACGACATCGGAGCCCTGGAGAGCGCGAAGCAGGAACTGAAGGAGGCTGTCGAATGGCCGCTGAAGTACGGCAAGGTGTTCGAGCACATGAACGCCAGGCCCCCCAAGGGGATACTGCTGTACGGTCCTCCCGGAACGGGAAAGACCATGCTCGCGAAAGCGGTCGCCACCGAATCCGAGGCGAACTTCATCTCCGTCAAGGGGCCGGAGTTCCTCAACAAGTGGGTGGGCGAATCGGAGAAGGCCGTCAGAGAGACGTTCAGGAAGGCCAGGCAGGCTGCGCCCTGCGTGATCTTCATGGACGAGATCGACTCCATCGCTCCCGAGAGAGGGAAGAGCGGATCGGACGACGGCGTGACCGAGAGGGTGATCTCCCAGATGCTGACCGAGATGGACGGACTGGAGGCGCTGAACAACGTCGTCGTCATCGCGGCGACCAACAGGCCGGACATAATGGATCCCGCCCTGCTGAGACCGGGCAGATTCGACAAGTCGATCCTGATCGGACCTCCAGACCAGGCGTCCAGAGAGGCCATCTTCGGCATCCATACGAAGAACAAGCCTCTCGGCGAAGGCGTGGACCTCAAGGTCCTGGCCGAGAAGACCGAAGGCTGCACTGGTGCGGATATCTCCGCCATATGCAACGAGGCGGTCATGAACGCCGTCAGACGCCTGATCGCCACCGAGAAGAACCCCACCGACGAGCAGATCGCCGCCTGCAAGGTGGAGAACGAGGACTTCGACGAAGCCCTCGGCAAGTTCGGACCGAAGGCCAGAGAGGATCTGGCGGAATACGGAGCCGAGGCCTGATCCCCGGGCGAACCCGTCGCCCCTCCCTCGAGGAGGGGCGTCATCATCCAAGAGAAAACGAGGTGCTGGATATGAGTGCAGACGACATATGGAACGACCTCTTCGGAGGATTCGACAGGTTCAACAGGCAGATCGAGGACATGTTCAACAGGATGGACATGACCGGACCGGACGTGAGGACGTACGGATACACCATGTGGCAGGGCCCCGACGGGGTCAAGCACGTGAAAGAGTTCGGCAACAGCGGCGACAGGATCGGCATGATCCCGTCGTCGGGAACCAAGGACTCCTTCGTGGACGTGTCCGAGGAGCCCGAACTGGTGAGAGCCGTGGCCGAGCTTCCCGGAGCCGAGAAGCAGGACATCTCCCTCACATGCACCGACAAGGTGCTCAGCGTGAAGGTCACGACTCCCGGCAGAGAGCTCGAGAAGGACATCGCGCTTCCGTGCGACGTCGATCCCGAAACCGCCAAGGCCTCCTACAACAACGGCCTCCTGGAGGTCACCCTCAAGAAGGTGTCTCCCTCGACCGGCGGCAGGAAGATCTCCATCGAATGAGGTCTCCGGCCTCCTCCCCATCCTCCGAGCGGGAGGGGGCGACCGGGCCCTGTTTTTTATACAGGGCCTGTTTCTTATAAATAGAAGTTCTGATACTATCAAAACCATGGGCAGGAACGAGCTCATCAACACCACGCGCGCGATACTCGCGAAGGCTGGGTTCGACGTCTCCTCCGCGCTCTCCATCCGCGGGATCAGCTTCGACGTCGTCGCCAGGCTGGACGACCGCGTACTTATCGTCAAGATCCTGAGCAACGTCGATGCGTTCTCGAAGGAGAACGCAGGCGACATGAAGACGCTGGCCGACGCGCTCGGCGCCACGCCGCTGGTCGTGGGCGAGAGGTCCTCCTCCGGAGAGCTGGAGGCGGGCATCGTCTATTCCAGATTCAACATATCCATAGTGTCCAACGAGACGCTGGCGGACCTCCTCCTGGAGGACTCGCCTCCCTTCATATTCGCCGCCCCGGGAGGCCTCTACGTCCGCCTGGACAGCGACCTTCTCAAGAGGACACGCGAGGGCATGGGCATGAGCCTCGGCGCATTGGCCGAGATCGCTGGCGTCTCCAGACGCACCATACAGATGTACGAGGCCGGCATGGGCGCCATGATCGACGCCGCGCTCCGCATAGAGGAGAGCCTGGGCCTCCCGATCATCGAGCCCATCGACCCGTTCGAGTTCAAGCACGAGGACAGGAACAGGGAGAAGAGGGACGAACACGCCCCCGTGGACGTCTTCGCCATCAACCAGCTCTGCAATCTGGGATTCTCCGTGCGTCCCGTCGTCAGAAGCCCCTTCGAGGCGGTGTCGTCGAACAGCAACTCGCTGATGCTGACCAGCTACGGGGCAGACGACGAGCACCTGGCCCAGAGGGCCCTCGTCGCATCGAACATAGCCAGGATACTCGACAACTTCTCGGTCCTCATCGTCGAGAAGAAGCACGAGAGGGACAGCATCGATTCGACCGCCGTCGTATCCAACGAGGAGCTCAAGAAGATCGACGCGCCCGAGGACCTCACAGACCTCGTGGCATCCAGGAGGTCCGGCAGATGATCTCCGTCCGTGTAGGAGTGTGCGACGTGGACATCCTCCCCGTCGTGAACGGACCGGAATCCGAAGCGGACAGAGTGCGCGAGGCGTTCGGACGCTACGAGGCATACGGCGTCTCCCTGGGGATAGAAGGGGTGCAGGCGCTCGCGAACAGAGGATCCATGGAGGAGGGCTTCGAAGTCAGCGAGCTGGACCTCGTGTACGCCGAGCTGATGTCCCGTCTGACCAGGACAGATGCCGTGTTCCCTTCGCCCGCCATGTGCGAGATCATCGACCTCACCGGGGGGAGGCTGGTCGCGCTGGACATGAACGAGGAGGAGTTCACCGAGATGTACTGCGACACGGTCTCCGCCTGGGACTTCACCCGGGAGCACCGCCTGGCCAAGAAGGGCCTCAAGAAGGGATTCGTCTCCGACACCCCGGAGGCGTTCGCGAAGGAATGGGACACCTATGTCTGCTCCGTCAAAGGCTACAGGAAGGTGTCGGAGGCCAGGGAGAGGCATATCGCGGCCCAGATCCGCGACACAGCCCTCTACAGGAAGAGCCTGCTCGCGGTCATCGAGACGGAACGGGCGGACGGCGTCGCCGCGCTCCTTCGCTCCGCCCGATGCTTCCTCGGAAGCAGTTTTATAATCGTAGATCCGAACGGAACCCCATATGGCCCGCGAAGGAGACGGAATGCAGCAAGATACGACATGTCCCGATTGCGCCGCATACCGTGCGGAAGGAGCCCGCTTCTGCGGAACCTGCGGCAGACCGCTCGGACCGGGGTGCGATTCCGTCCAGCGCGCACCGGCATCCGTCGCCTCGAAGATCAAGGTCGCGACCGCGCTGCTCGCCGGAATCGTCCTCGCCATGGAGGCGGGATTCCTGATCGCAGGCTTCGGATCCGTTTGGAACTGGTGCGACGGCCATTCGATGAAGGTCCTGGGACTCGTTCCGCATCTCGTCGTACTCACGACGATAGACGGCACTGCGTTGAAGATCGCGTGGCTGCTCATCGCGGCAGCCGTGCTCGGATCGCTCGCAGTTGTCGCATGGCGCACGTGGAGATCCGTCCGCTCGGATTCCGAACATGCATCGGATGCCGTCGCCCGCTCCGACCTGTACGCCGTAGGCGCCGTCTTCGGTGCGACGCTGGTGATAGACATCGCCCTGTCCCTGATCATGGCCGCCTTCGGAGAATCGATAACCGTCCCAGACGGCATGGCCACCGGCACCGACCCGGAGGCTCTGCTGGACTTCGCCGATGCGGCTGTCTGGGAGGAGGTCATCTCCCGTCTCGTTCCGATGGGGATACCCATGGCTGTCATCGCGTTCGCATCCCGTCGCGACAGGCCGTGGAGGATGCTTCTGGGAGGATTCGGGATCAGCAGATCCGTCCTGGTCCTGATCGCGATATCCGCACTGATGTTCGGATTCGCCCACTCCAGCGGGTGGGGGCTGACCAAGGTCGCGCCCACGTTCGCATCGGGCCTCCTGTTCGGATACCTCTACGCCAAGGTGGGGATACATGCATCCATAGCGGTCCACTTCCTCACCGATTACATGGCGGTGGTCGCGTACTCCGAGATCATGCCCGCGATGCTGCTCATGTCGCTGGCGCTTCTGGCCTTCATAGTGCTCGGTGCCGTATGCATGGCCCTGCACCTCATCTCCGCGAAAGGAGAGCTCGGACGGCTTCGGACGCTTCCGACGTGGATGCCCGACGAGGACAACAACCCCTCCAGCCGCGGAAGGGAGCGAAGAGCCGAGTCCAAAGACTTCGACTCGATTATCCAGTTTCCGCGATATCCGGATAGCCTGCGGATCGTGTGACCGAAATCTATCGTCCCTTCGCCTATCGCCAGATGCGAATCGCGGGTCCCGTCGTTGTCGTGGATGTGGATATTTACGAACCTGTCGCCCAACAGATCGATGACTGCATCTATCTGCCCCGTGGTGTTGGCATGGCCTATGTCGAAGGTCACGCCGAGATCCGTGCCTTCCACGATCTCCGCCAACTGCGATGCGGTCCGACCCAGGAAGAACGGAGGAGATGGCATGTTCTCGATCCCCACGATGACGCCCGCATCATCCGCATGCTTCGATATCCTCCGGACCGCATCCTTCGCTCTTGCGACGGCGCGTCCCTCCAATCCCGGAACCGCCATCGACGACAAGCCCGGATGGACCGTCACGACCCTCGCCCCGAGCTCCGCGGCCGCATCCAGAACGTCGAACGTCTCCTGCAGGGACGCCTCCCTCAGCCTGTCGCTCATAGCAGCGATGTTCCAATCGCAGATCGGAGCATGGACCTGGCATTCGAGGCCGCACCTGGAGAGGGCGTCCGAGATCTCCCCGATATGGTGCGGCACCGACTGATCCGCCTCCGAGAAGATCTCCCAGAGCCCGAAATGCTCCGACACGGGACCGGCCCAGCGTTCCGCCGGAAGGCTGCTGAACCCCGTGCAGGAGACCCCTATCATCAGAGCCTTACCTCCTCTCCGTCGACGGTCTCGGGAGCCACGCGGTCTATGAGGGACTGGAGATCGTCGTCCACGATGGAGACCTCTATGCCTCCCAGGACAGGATTCCTGTCGGCGAAGGAGATCTTGCCGACGGTGGCCACCTGCTTGTTCAGGAGGAGCCTGGTACGGTTGTCGCGCATCCCCTTTATCATCACGGCGCGTGTCGCATCCAGGATCCTCTGCCTCCTGATCTGGGCCGAGAAACGGTCCAGACCGGGCGCGGTCCCTACGAGCCCCTTCTCTCCGAGCTCCAGCTCGGCATCGGGGAACAGGGAGAGAACGGCCTCACGGACCTTGTCCGGATCCTCGCTCGGATTGACCGGACAGAACAGGGAAATGGATGTCATG
This sequence comes from Methanomassiliicoccaceae archaeon UBA537, assembly GCA_002504495.1. GTDB lineage: Archaea > Thermoplasmatota > Thermoplasmata > Methanomassiliicoccales > Methanomethylophilaceae > Methanoprimaticola. The sequence goes on along the minus strand of DATC01000090.1, from coordinate 4,154 downwards.
ATGCGGGGACCGCTCGACGCGTATATAAACAGGAACGAAAGGACGCAAGTGATAAACCGACGACCGCCATAGGGTCGCGCATGAAGGAGGAGATATTGTCGGCCGCCACGGCGAAGAAGCTGTTCTTCACACCGGAGGCCCTCGAGATGGTCATGTCCAACGATCATCCGTTCGAGTTCGCCAACACGGTCTTCTCCCATCTCGCAGCCAACACGATGTTCATCAGCAAGGAGGATGTGATGTCGTGCATCGCCGGAGACAAGGTGCTTTTCCAATCCAAGCCAGAGGACACGGTGAAGCACAACAGATTCACCCCCGACATCCATATCGTGAAGGGCACCGACATCACAGGGGAATCCACCAGCGAAGGTAAGATCAACGATTTCGCCAACTACTTCCGCTCCCGCTTCTTCACCCTGAAGAGGCTCATCGAGAAGCGCCCGGACTTCGGGAAGGGAATGGACATAGCGCATGCCAAGACCGTGGACAGAGAGGTCAAGCTCGTAGGCATCGTCTACGACAGGGCCACCACCAAGAACGGGCATACCATGCTCACCCTGGAGGATGAGACGGACACCGTGAAGGTGTTCATCAGCAAGGACTCTCCCCTGATATCGCAGTCCTTCGTCAACGACGAGGTCATAGGGATCAAAGGGACTCCGAACAGGGAGCGGACGATGATCATGCCTGACAAGATCTTCCGCCCCGACATCCCCAAGAGCCATGAGTGGGTGCCTTCGGACACGCCGTCCAAGATCGCATTCCTCTCCGACGTCCATGTCGGGAGCTGCACCTTCCTGGAGAACGACTGGCACAAGATGACGTCCTGGCTTAAGGAGCATTCGGTGAAGGACGACATCAACTACGTCGTCTTCCCGGGGGATGTCGTCGACGGGATAGGCGTGTTCCCTGATCAGGACAAGGAGCTCGACATAAAGGACATCGACGAGCAGTACAAGGCTTTGTCCGAATATCTCAAGGACATCCCGGACCACATAAAGATGGTAGTCCATCCCGGGAACCACGACGCGTGCCGCCTCGCGGAGCCGCAACCCGCACTGGATAAGAGATTCACCCGCGACTTCGATTCCAATATCCTCATGGTCGGCAATCCCGTATACCTCGACGTGGAAGGAAGGACCGTCCTGACGTACCACGGCAAGAGTATGGACGATTGGATCGCGGCCGTCCAGGATCTGACGTACGACCATCCGCTCAGAGTGATGAAGCAGATGTGCGTGAGAAGGCATCTTGCGCCGATATACGGCCAGCGCAACGCCCTGGCTCCCGAGAAGAAGGACTACCTCGTCATGGAGCAGGTGCCCGACATATTCGTGTCCGGCCATGTCCATGGGGCGGGACAGGACATCTACAACGGGGTGCGGATGATCAACGCCTCCACGTGGCAGTCCCAGACGGAGTACCAGAGGCAGCACAACTTCAATCCGGATCCGGGCATAATGCCCGTGGTATCGCTGTCCGACGGCACCATCACCATGCACAACTTCCACGAGGCCCGACGATGAGATACATTCCGCGCGAGGAGAACGAGGTCCATTGCCCGTTGGAGTACGGGATGAAAATATTCGGCGGCAAATGGAAGCCGCGCATCATCTGCATCCTCTCCACACGCGACATCATGCGCTACACGGAGATCAAGAAGGAGCTCTCCAATCTCACCGACACCGCGCTGTCCGCTTCGTTGAAGGAGCTGGTGACGGACGGGATAGTGGAGAAGAAGGTGTTCGGCTCCCCTCAGAGGATAGGATACTGCCTCACTCCGAAAGGAAAGGAGGTCATCCCGATCCTCCAGGATATATGCGAATGGTCCGGTCGCCACACATCCCTGGACGATGTGAACACCCTTCCACAATGCCGCAGATGCGATTACATCATGTCCCGCAGATGATGTCCTAAATCAGACTCTTTAAGTTCGTTTTTATGCACTAATCCGTCGGGTGAGTCTTAACTATACATCTGCATTGCCACGCTTTCATGGACAATTCCCAAAGGAAGCCCTTCGAACCCAATGCGATCAGCCTGTTGGCGATCCTCATGGCGTCCATGGTCATCATCATGGGAGCCGCCGCAGTCGCCCCGGCGCTCAAACCGATCGCGGAGCATTTCGGCATCGAAGGCGGATTCACCATCGCACTGGTGGTGAGCCTTCCGTCGCTGTCGGTAGCCATCACAGGATTCGGGGTCGGATACCTGGCCGACCGCATAGGAAAGGCCAAGGTCTTCATTCTCGCGCTTGCGATATTCACCATAGCCGGAACGGGAGCGTTCCTGCTCGATGACTTCACTCTGATACTCATCACCCGTTTCATCCTCGGAATAGGCATCTCCGGGATTTCCCTCACAACGACGGCACTCATCAGCGAATACTATACCGGCATGCAGAGAGGCAAGGTCATAGGATACCAGGCGGCCGCCATAGGGATCGGCGCACTGGTCCTGGAGAGCGCCGGCGGAAGCCTTGCCGACATCGGGTGGAACTATCCATTCCTCATCTACCTCATCGGACTGCCTATAATCGTCCTGGGTCTCCTCTCTGTCCGCGAACCTTCCAAACAGCCCGCGTGCTGCGATGCTTCTAAACCCGCAGAGGCCGATGATGCGCCGAACGGAAGAATGATCGGATTCTGCTACGCCATGATATTCATGGCCATGCTCCTGATGTTCACGCTTCCGATGAACTTCTCCTACTACATCAGCGAGATGGGAGCGAGCTACGCCATGGTGGGGATCCTCCTCGGAGTCCTGGGAGCATCCCAAGGAGTGTTCAGCATCCTATACTCTCGCAGAGCGGTGAAGCCCGCCGATGGCGATGCATACATGATATCGTTCGTGATGATAGGGCTCGGACTGTGCCTTCTCTTCTTCGGCAGCATCGCCCTGGCGACTGTCAGCATGATCCTCATAGGAAGCGCACTCGGTCTGCTGACGCCCACGGTCATATCGCGCCTGTCCATGATGTCCACAGCGAAGACGTCAGGGAAGATCATGGGAGGATACTCCGTGTTCATGAATCTCGCCTCCTTCGTCTCGACGCTGATATTCGCACCTGTCCTGGCCATAGCCGGAGGATACTGCGAGACCTATCTCATCATGGGGATCGTCGGATTCCTCACTGCCGCGATCGCCTTCGCTGTCGGAAGGAGGGAGAAGCATGGTGTCGAACCCATCCCGCAGACGACCGCGACCGTGCATGAGATCGTCGATGGATCGCCCTCCATGTACCGCAGGATCCTCGTGGCCACCGACAGCAGCAGGTCCAGCGACTTCGCGGTTAACGCGGCAGTCAACATCGCGAAGAAGAACGATGCGGAGCTGACCGTCCTCTTCGTCATGGATCCGGACTCCGTATCATCTATAGCAGGACCCTCCGGAACGACCGACGACCTGAAGACCATGGCCGTGAAGGCGTCCGAGGAATCGTTCGCATCCGCGAGGAGGCAATGCGAGGAGGCAGGCGTCCATGCGGAGACCGTCATACTGAACGGCCATCCCGCGGAGGTCATCGCCAGGGAATCATCGGACTACGATCTCTGCATATGCGGATCCCTCGGCAAGACGGAGGCCGAGAGGATGATGCTCGGATCCGTGGCGGAGAAGGTGGTCCGCACCGCCGCGTGCCCGGTGCTGGTCTGCAGAAGCAGGAGACGATGGCATCGCCCCTCCGTCCGATCAGACGGATAAACCTCTTCCCCTCCGACGCATGCGACGAGACATGACGATACGGAGGGTTCCGTTCTGATAGATCGACCTCGGAATGCGGGCCCCGACGATGGCGGAGATCCCGTGCGGAATGACCAATAGAGAAGCCCCGTCGCAAGGACGGGGGTAAAAGGTTTCAGAGATAGCTGTAGATGAGCACGGCGACGATGATGAACGCGCCCAGGACGAGCATGGAGTAGGACGCCACCCATATGGCGGTGAACGCCCTCTTCAGCTTGACCGGATCCTCGCGGATCTCCCGGATACGCTCCTCCATCGATTTCATCGTGCTCCCTCGACATCAGTCCTTCTTCAGGTGCTTGAGCCTCGTGGTGTTCTCACGGTCCATCTCTTCGAGACTGAACTTGACGAACCTGGTGGACTCCTGCAGCTCGGGAATGACCTTGTACTCGAGAGCGTTGACACGCCTCTTG
>DATC01000150.1:3895-9065 GCA_002504495.1 Methanomassiliicoccaceae archaeon UBA537 | reverse complement strand
ACGTAATTGGGAAATTGTTGAAGTCCGCACAGGAGTTTACTAGTGAGAATAGAATGAAAGTGTTCATCGTGAATCCTGGAGTCACGATGACCATCAATGACACCGTTGGTGAAGGTAAGATCGTCGGCAAGTCATATGATGGGAAGATGCCTGTTTATGAAAGCGCGTCAGGAGATCAGGTTCTCAGCGTAGGTAACGGAGATAAACTCGCTACACTTAAACTTGGTAAGATCACGATAGAGTCCGACTTCTATGGAGTTGGAGTATGGGCTAACGGCGCGGTTGAAGCAACCGGCACGACGATTAAGACTGTTTATGCCAGTACCCTTGGTCTGAACGGTTCCGATACCATCGGATCCAAGAATGCTAAGGTCATCATAGATGGCGGAACATATTCTTCCAAGTATTCGCCTGCATTCTTCTGGTCGAATACCGAGGAACTCAAAATTAGTAATGCGAAGATTGAGGGTTCTGCCGCTCTCGACATTAGAGCGGGTTCAGCTCAACTGACTGATGTTCAGATTAATATGACCGAACAATCCAGCGGAACCGTAGGAAACCAAGGTCCTGCCGGATTCAACGTCGGAATCGGAATCTACGCCAATGCCGGTGAGAGCTATGGCAACCCCTCCGTGACTCTTCAGAATGTCAGCTTCAAGAGTGCAGTAGGCATCGATGTGGATGCACAGATCTACTACGGCGTTCTCAAGTTGACTAGCGAAGAGCAGAGATTCAATGACATAGTGAACGCAGACCTTTCCAATGAAACACTGAATCACTATGCCAACCTGACAATAATGGGCACGGATGGCAAGGTTGCCACCGCCATTACTGCAACAAAGGCCAATGCCAGCCGCATGCTCCTCTCCATCGACGGAAAGGAGCTCGCCGGCGATTCCGTCTTGGACAAGGTCTCCTTCGCAGGAGACGTCTCCTTCTCGAAGAAGGGGCAGACGCTGAGCATGACGAACAGCGCCTCGTTCAAGGGCACTCTCTCCTACAGCGATTCCAGTGCGAAGCTCAACATTAAGGCCGGAACCGACGGGCTGACCGTCACCGCGGGCTCTCTCGAGTTCGGCGGGAACTACGAGGCCAACGAGACCACCGAGGCCGGCAAGACCGTCATCGAGATCGTCTCCGGTACCGCCGTCGTCTCCGACAACATGACCATTCCCGATGGAACGGTCGTCAAGGTCGGGAAGGATGCAAAGCTCAACGTTGTCGAAGAAAAGACTCTGATCGTCAACGGAAAGCTCGAGGTGGCGAACGGAGCCGAGTTCGAGAATAAAGGAACCGTCACTGTTGGTGAGAATGCATCTATCGAGGCCGAGGCCGGCTCGAAGGTGACTCCCGGAACTATGGGCAATTACTACCCCCAGTACGCCGAGGGCTCCAAGGTGGTCATAGAGGGCAACGAGTACATCGTCCACCACTTCAAGTCCGGAAACATCGACATCCAGTACGGTATCTCCTGCGGTGACGTCTATTACACCGGGGAGGTCATCAACAAATTCGACGTGCCCGTCCTCGCCATCGGTCTGGATGGAACATACGAGATGACCAACAAGACCTTCGAGCTCCTTGATTCGAGGGAAGGCAAGTGGGAAGAGATCAGGAATGCAGGAACCTACGAGAACGCGATCCAGATCCAGCTCACCTTCGTTCACGAGAAGAACAATATTACTGTGAACATCAAGACCGATCTGGTCGTCAAGCCTCTGCCTATCTACATCGAGTTCGATGTTCCCGAGAAGTTCGGCGACATCGATGCCTCCGAGTTCCAGAACATCAGCTTCACGGACAACGCGATAGCCGGAAAGATCGGATACTACAACCTCAACGGAATGGACGGATACTATCTTGTCGTCTCCGCGAAGGTCGTGGACGGCAAGGGCAACGAGATCCCCGGAGCGACGATCAAGTCCTCCTTCCAGATGAAGGACGGCGTCTACATGCTTTACCTGGGCAAGGATGCCAAGGTGGCTGAAAAGACGCTCGATAAGGGAATAGCGTTCTCTGCCGAGAACGGCGAGAACTACACCAGTCCCGAGTACAGGTTCACCTCCGATGTGGAGATCGTCGAGCCCATGGCGATCGACGCCATCGCCGGCGAGGTCCTCGGTGCCGATGTGGACTCTCTCCACGGAAGCGATCTCGAGATCGCCGCCGACAGCTCCAATGCTACCGTCTTCGATGTCACCGGAACCCTTCTCTGGAAGGCCGGATACACCGGATTCGACGGATCTACGGTGAACAACCAGCGCGGATGGTATCTCGCGGTCGAGTTCAAGGCTGCTCCCGATTACAATTGGAAACTGTGCAAGGCCGATCTCAAGGTCCTGGAACAGAAGACCGATGTCGCTCTGACCGACGGACAGTTCCTCTTCCGTGTGGTCGATGCGGATGCCGATCCTGAGATCGTCCTGAAGGACGTCAACGGATTTAAGACGAAGTACGTCCTGAACATCGACGACGTGAAGTTCGGCACCGCCTCCGGATACGGAGAGACCAAGGCCGAGGCCGAGGCCGCCATGGGCGCTCTCGGAATCGACGTCACGAAGCTCACCGACAAGGGCAGCGACGTCGTCGACAAGACGATGTTCATGATCTTCAACACCAGCGCCTTCAAGGGCGATGAGCTGACCGCCACCGCAGTCAACACCAACGACGAGAAGGCCTCCTACACCGAGAAGTTCGCGTTCAATGGCAACATCGGAATCTGGTACTTCTCATTCGACGACCAGGCCAAGAAGATGGGGGTTCCCGGACCCTACGATCTGGAGATCAAGAGCGGAACGACGACCGTAGCCGAGGGAGCGGCCGTCATGAAGGGCGTCTACGTCTACAGCTACGGCTTCAGTGCCGATGCAACCGAGGCCTACGATGAGATCAAGAAGCTGAGGTCCGACATCCCGCAGGACGATGTCGCTCCCAACACCTTCTGGATGATCGTCGGAATCTACGGATACGCTGATGAAACCGAAGTTGCGGCCAGCATGGTCGGAGCTACTGGAGAGATCCTCACCGGAAACAAGGGTGCCGACGGCAACCCTACCAATGCGATCGTCCTCCCCCACAAAGATGGAGAGGCCCACAAGTGGGCGTTCTACTTCTCGTTCGACAACAACGAGCAGGTCAAGAAGCTCGATAACATCTACGGCAAGTACACCATGAGCCTGAAGGCCGGCGATGAGACCCTTGTCTCCGAGGAGATCCTCGTCGCCACCAGCTCGTCCATGGACTTCGCTGTCGCTGACGAGGTGGATGGACAGGAGAAGGATGACTTCGGAACCGAACTCAAGGTCGAGTCCGATGGCACAAAGGTCACGCTGAATGGAACGATGAAGTACATTCGTTCGGAAGGCTATTTCTTCCCCATATCCATGAGCATCGCCGCCGGATATCCCGGTGCGAAGCTGACCGTCGACGGAGAGGCCGCCGAGTTCGGAGCCATGCTTCTGCAGATCTCCGTCGACAAGAAGACCTTCGAGGTCGTCGTCGATCTGGATGGCGACGGAGACGTCTACTCTCCCACCACCTATACTCTGACCTTTGCCGGAAAGTTCGAGGACGCGTCCTACGGAGTCCTTCTCTCCGATCTGTTCTACGGCGAGAAGCCGATACTCTTCCAGACCGTCGCAGTCGGAAAGAGCTTCATCCTCCCCAACGGACCCGACGCATCCAAGGACTTCATCGGATGGCAGATCGAGGGCGACAACGGCAAGGTCTATTCCGCCGGAGCCTTTGTCATCATGACCGAAGGCATGGATGATGACGGGAACGGTGACGTCGTCTTCACCGCCGTCTATCTGGGATCGATGCAGCGCGACTCCTATCAGCTCGAGATAGATGTCTCCGAGGATGGCAAGACTCTGACTATCTACACGACTTCCGTGCAGACCGACGGCTACAGGAACCTGAGCGCTAACCACTACTACGTCATCACGATGATCAATGCATCCGGTGAGACCGTGATGGACAAGGCGAAGGCATCTCCTCGCATCCTGAACGGCGGATCCGTCTATTCTGAGATTGTCACCATTGCTCTGGACGAGGTCTTCGAGCCCGGATTCAAGCTGATGGTCAACTTCATGACGGACTACGCGATGGGACAGGTCCAGATCTGCGATTCTGTCATCGTATCCAAGAAGATCGATGCTCAATCCGGATTCAAGACTGATGCCAAGGATGCCTGCGATGCGATCAACGCTGAGTTGAAAGCCCAGGGAAGAGAGAACGGTGTAGAGGAGACGGATGTCGATTCCAACACTGCTTATGTCGTATTCAAGACGAACGAGAGCATGAACGGTTCGACGCTCAAGGCCTATCTGTACAAGGATGGCGTGAAGTCGCCTATCTATGCTGAGCAGATGGTCTTCGAGGATGCAGGCGCTCATGTCTGGTTCTTCTCCTTCAACGACACCGCACCTTCGCATGTCACTGGCGGAGATGTTCTCAAGGCCATGCAGAACGGAACTGAGCCGTCCGGCCAGTACACCGTCAAGATCCTGAACAGCTCGAATGTTGTGATTGCCGAATCCGTATTCACTGCCTGAAGGTGATGGACGTGGATAGGAGATGCATGGCGGTCTTGACTGTCGTTTGCTTCATAGCGTTGTCTGCTGGATTCGTTTCGGTTTCCGGAGATGCGGATGCGGCGGACGGGATCAAGGTCGTCAGCTACGACAGCAGAGAGGGTCAGAACGGTCAATTGGTTCTCGATGCTGGACTCGATGCGGGAAACTACTCCGCAACGATCGGTTCGATAACCTATCTCGGCACTTGCGATCCGTTGACTGGAATCGTCACCTTGAGTAACCCGTCTGACAAGGCCGGTACTCTGAGTGTGGGCAGCTACCAGGTGAAGCTCAAGAATGTCGATACTAAGGCCGATGAGGGAGCGTTCACTTTGAACGTCTTCGAAGTGGTGTTCGATCCGAACGGCGGTACCGGGAATATAGATTCCATCGTCGCGTACGGTTCGGTGCCTGCACCTGATTCCAAAGGACTCTCCAACGATGGAAAGACCTTCCTTGGCTGGTCGAAGACCAGAGATGCGACGGTCGCCGAATTCACAGACACTCTATTCGTGGATTCCTCGTTCGTCCTGTACGCCGTATGGGGAAGTGCTGCTCCTCAGATGTGCACAGTGTCCGTGAAGGTGAACGAC
>DATC01000150.1:1922-3870 GCA_002504495.1 Methanomassiliicoccaceae archaeon UBA537 | reverse complement strand
GAACGACTCCTCCATGGGATCCGTCGACCAGACGAAGATCGAGAACGTGCCCTACGGCTCCGAGATCTCCGTCGTCGGGAACAAGCTGACCGTGAACGGAACAACCGTCACGGCCGATCCCGCGGCGAAGACCGGCGAGTTCACCTTCTCCTTCAAGTCCTGGTCCGTTCAGGACAAGGACGAGGTCACCGGAGACCTCGAGATCACCGCGACCTTCGAGAAGACCGTGAACGAGTACACCGTGTCCGTGAAGGTGAACGACTCCTCCATGGGATCGTACACCCTTACGGTTGATGGAGTTGCCATCTCTTCGGGAGACTCTGTCGAGTACGGAAAGATCGTCATGCTGAGCATCGTTCAGAACGAGGGCTACAAGCTCACGCTCCTGAAGGACAACAATATGGAGGTCGATCCTTCCGTTCTCCCGCACTACTTCGTAGTGAAGGAGAATCACGTGATCGAGATCGGATTCACCGCCACGTCGGAGATTCCCTACATCGTCACTGTTAACTGTGGTGATGGAGGAAGCATCTCGCCCGCTCCCAAGGATGGAAAGTACACCCTCTACGGCGGCCAGTCCATGGATTTCGTCGTTACGGCAGATTTCGGATGGAAGATCAAATCCGTCAAGCTCGACGGAGTCGATCAGAAGTTCGACAAGATCTCCGCCACGGTGACGATCTCCAAGATCGATGCCGAGCATGCGATCTCTGTCGAGTTCGAGAAGGCCGAGACCTACGAGGTCGTCGTCGGAGACTCCTCCCACGGGGATGTGTCCGTGACCGGCTTAGATGCGAACGGCAAGGCGGTCGAAGGAAGGACGGTCACCGTGACGGCGACCCCGGATTTCGGCTACTACGCGTGCAAGTACCTCGTCAACGGCGTCGATGTCGGCGTCGCCGCGGGTACCGGATCGTTCACCATCGATGTCGACGGGAACCTGAAGGATGGAACGATGACGATACAGGTCGTCTTCATGCTCTCCTCTTCCGGAGACGATGACGACGATCCCGTGCCGCAGCCTCCCACGCCCTCGGTCCCCGATACCGGTGATGACGACGATGACGATTCAATCATGCTCGTGGCCGTCGCGGCCGCCTGTGTGATCGTCGCGATCATCGCGTTGTACATGCTCGCCGAGAGAAGGAACTGATCCCGATACAGCGACCTGAACAGCAAACCGGGGCTCCGTCCATCGGAGCCCCATTCCATCATCCTCTCATCGACAACTGGTTCTCCGCATCCATGAATATCACCGCGTAGATCGGCAGGTATCTCGTCTCCCCTTCGATTTCCACGGTGCCGGAACCGGATAGCACGATCCCTTCGATCGCTCCGTTGCTCGATCCGATCAGGTTGTCCAGCGCCTTGTGCTTCCTGAAGTCCTTGCCGGATTCGATCTCCAATGCGATGACTCTCATATCGCCGTAGTCGTCCAGCAGGAAGGAGACCTTCTCCAGCCTTCTGTCGTCCGAATAGAACAGCCTGTGCCCGTTGGATGCGAGCTGCATGGCCGCGAAGCACTCGTACACGTTCTTCAGACTCGCCTGCGGAAGGTCCTCCATCAACGGCCTCGCGTTCGTCCTGTGCAGGAGCCATGTGAGGATCCCCGCGTCGCAGATGTACAGCTTCAGGAGGTTGCGCTTCATCGACTCTGCGAGCGGGAAAACAGGATTCGCGCAGCACAGCGTCGGAAGCACGACGCCGGAGTCGATCAGGCAGTCGAAATCGTCCCTGTAGTCGGAGAACCTCGCCTTCTCCTTGCCTTCGATGTCCTTGGCGAAGATCCTCTTCCTCTTGTTCTCGATGCTGGAGGGTATGATGTTCAGGATGTCGCGGGTATGCATCCTGTTCTCGAGATCGTATTTCGACGCATCAATCCCGTACATCCTGTGGATGTCGCGCTGGATCCCTCTCACTGCCTGGATGTCCTTCGTATCCAGGAACG
>DATC01000150.1:0-1876 GCA_002504495.1 Methanomassiliicoccaceae archaeon UBA537 | reverse complement strand
GCGGACACGCATGCCGGGAGGCCTCCGCATATGAGATAGTCCCGGAACAGGTCCATCATCCTCCTGTGCACACCCTCCGGGATCTGCTCGTTCCTTCCGAGCATCGAACCGAGGTCGTCGATCAGACTCTTCGCCATGCCGTTCGCCCAGCAGAACTCCTCCAGGTCCATCGGGTACATCCGTTCGATCCTCATGCTTCCCACGGGCACGGAGGCAGTCCTCCTCAGCTCTATGCCCAGCAGCGACCCGCTGGCCACGAACCTGTATCTGCGCTCCTCCCTCAGGAACTTGATCATCGTGAGGAGGCGGGGGCTCTCCTGGATCTCGTCCAGGAAAACGAGGGTGTCCGAGAATCCGCCGAGAGGCTCTCCCGCCATCGATTGGATCGTGTAGTAGAGGTCCTTCGTCGAACGGACGTCGGCGAAGTACCTCGGTCCCTCCGAATCCTCCACCAGGTTCACCTCCACGTAGTGTTCGAAGCGGCTCCTGCCCACATGGCGTATCACGGAGGTCTTCCCCGTCTGCCTCGCTCCTTCTATGACCAGGATCGGCGCATCGTCCGAATCGAAGTACTCTTCGAGGACCTTCTCCATCTTGCGCTCGTAGAATCTCGGCATCGATTCCGCATCGGCATGCCGTATTATATGGTATTTGTAAAAAGTGCTGAAATCTGACACTTTCAACATGGAAAAAGTGCTGAAACCAGGCACTTTCTACCTGCAAAAAGTGCGATTCAACGGATCGGCCCATCGGAGCATCCGTCCCGTCCGCCGATTCATACATATCCGCAGAGCGCCTTCTCCGGAATCATATGCCTGAAGCGACAGTCGGCGAGTACATGGTCCGCAACGTCCACACGGTCGGACCCGACATGACCGTCGAGCAGGTGAGGCAGGAGATCATCCAGTCCACCTTCCACGGGTTCCCCATAACCGAGAAGGGCTATCTTCTCGGATTCATCACCGCGAAGGAGCTTCTCCGCTACATAGACCGTCCGGAGGCGAAGATCCGCACCGTCATGAAGCGCGGGACCCTCTGCGCCATACCGTCCATGAGCATCGACGACGCCACCCGCATCCTGTTCCGCTACGGTCTCAGGAACCTTCCCGTGGTGGACGAGGACAAGAAGCTGGTCGGGATCATATCCAACATCGACATCGTCCGCTCCCAGATCGAGAAGTCGCGTCCCGGGAAGGTGATGTCCGTCAAGAACTTCATGGAGAAGCAGAACGGCATCCATATGAAGGTGGTCAACCGGGAGATCCCCATCGACATGATCATCCCCACTCAGAAGGAGGTCTACATGGACGAGCTCATCGGACGCCAGTACGAGCTCAAGAGGGGCCTCAACGAGCCTCTGATCGTCATAGAGAGGAGGAACGGCTACCTGCTGGTGGACGGCCACCACAGGATCATGGCCGCGAAGCGCCTCGGCATGAAGACGTTCAAGGCGATCGTCCTGACGCCCAACGACTTCGACGTGAAGATCGGATTGGAGAAGACCGCCGAGAGGTGGGGGCTCCACTCCCTGGACGACGTGAAGATAATAGAGGGATCCAAGCACCCGTTCATGGAGATAACCACGATGCTCCTCCCCAGCGAGGAGGCCGACGGCATCAACCAGAGGCTGATGGACAGCGTCAAGGAGCTGGACGGGCCGAAGCCCACCCGTCGACGACGGATCCTCGGGAGATCGTCTGCCGATCGTTCCTATGCGAATCGCCTGTTCAATGCACTCCGATCTTCGCCTACATGGCGCGAATGCCATGTCGTAACCATGTACGAGACGGGAGTAGACGTTCGAGGAGCTCTGTCGGATAGTGGGAGACATCGCCGCCAGTACGGGTTGCTCGGAGTGTACCTCTTCGGCTCCAGG
>DATC01000085.1:24143-27587 GCA_002504495.1 Methanomassiliicoccaceae archaeon UBA537 | reverse complement strand
AAGGACATGCCGGAGCGCAGTACAGCCTCGGCTGGATGTACGAAAATAAGAAAGGTGTTGAACACTCATATAAAATTGCTTTTGAGTGGTACAAGAGGGCAGCAGAACAGGGCGATGAAAGTGCGCAAAACAAGCTTGGTTATTGCTATTATTATGGTCAGGGCGTGGAATCATCCTATAAAATAGCTGTAGAGTGGTATAGGAAGGCGGCTGAACAAGGTGATGTCGGCGCTCAATGTTTTCTTGGTAGTGTATATGAACACGGCGTTATAGGTGTTCAAAAGAATAGGAATGAAGCATTGAAATGGTATAAAAGAGCAGCTAGGCAGGGTGATCTTGATGCGGCATCTTCGGTCGAACGCCTTTTAAACAATACAAAGAACACAAACTGTGATTCTGAAGAGGAGCGGGACATCGAAGCCTGGAGAAGATGGTACGGACATCATAGTGCACCGGATTATGCTCGCGATTCCACCAGCACGATTAGCAAGGATCCCGATTCCTGGAAGAAGTCGTGGTACCGCAACCGCAGATACCGAGCTTCGTCATTCCGGAGCACGGCCGACCCTGCCCGGACCGGAGGATTCCGAATTCGAGCAGCATCTTCTATATCCGTCGTGCCCTATCCAGGTGCGATATGGCAGATATAATGATCCGCAAGAGGAAGAGGATGAGGGAGAAGGACGTCAAGGCCCTGGCGCAGCAGCTCGAGGAGGCGTGCGGCGTCCCGGTGTTCGTCCCGGAGGAGGGGATCGATATGGCGGAGAGCTCCGACTTCGACCTCATCTTCGTCAAGGGCGACATCCTCGGCCTGGTCAAGGACGGGAAGCCCTTCCTGACGGTCCGCGGAGTCCTCAGGTACCGCCCTACCAAGCGCTACGTCACCGTGGACATGGGAGCTGTCCCGTTCGTCACCAACGGCGCCGACGTCATGGGCCCCGGGATCACCGAGGCCGATCCGGAGATAGCCGAGGGGGACCTCGTGTGGATCAGGGACATCAAGAACGGCGCCCCCCTCGCCGTCGGGGTGTCGCAGAGGTCCGGAGCGGATCTCGCCGCCAGGATGCCCGGGAAGGCCGTCAAGACGATCCACTTCGTAGGCGACAGGCTCTGGAAGACCGGGGAGTGAGATGGCATCGAAGGTGGTCCAGGACCCGGTGCACGGGGCCGTGTCCGTCGACGGGGTGTTCCTGGAGATCCTGGACCGTCCGGAGATGCAGAGGCTCCGCAGGGTCAAGCAGCTCGGGTTGGGCTGCCTGGTCTTTCCCGGAGCCAATCACACCCGCTTCGAGCACTGTCTCGGGACATACCATCTCGCGGGAAGGATGTCCGAGGTTCTCGGGATGGATCGGGAGTCCTCCTATGCGGTCCGCATGGCGGGGCTCCTCCATGACGTGTGCCATCCTCCGTACTCCCATGCCCTGGAGGGGTTGATGGAGAGGGCCTACGGGATGGACCATATGGAGACCGCCCGCGCCCTCGTGTTCGGCGACATACCCTTCTTCAGAGAGGAGGACTCCGACATCTTCGGAGGAACCGACACCATGGCCGAGGTCATGGAGGCCGCGGGGATATCGCCCGGAGAGGTGTGCGATCTCATATCGTGCCCCGTGACGCCCTCGTCCGCTCCTCTTGATTCGTGGGACGGCTACGACCATTTCCCGTCCAGGGACTACGCCCACCAGATCATACACGGCCCCGTCGACGCCGATCAGATGGACTACCTGATGAGGGACTCCCTCCACACGGGCGTGTGCCACGGCAGGATAGACGTCGACCGCCTCCTGAAGACGATGGAGGTGGTCAACGACAGGATCGCCGTTAGGAGAGGAGGCATCCCGGCGGCGGAGGGGCTGATGGTCTCCCGCTCGCTGATGTACACCTCCGTCTACTTCCACGAGGCCGTCCGCATAGCCCAGAGGATGGCGTCCAAGGCGGTAGAGGAGTCCCGTGTGGATCTTTCGGACCTTCATCTCTTGGGGGATTCCGAGCTCATGGAGAGGGTCCGCTCCTGCGGGGGGCGCCCGTCCCTCGAGGTCCGGAGGATCTCGTCCAGGATCCTGGACAAGAAGGCTTTGGCGGTCCACGGGGACCAGGCGACCGAAGATCTGAGGGATGTTCTGAAGGCCTATGCCGCTCCCGGTGGCGCGGCCCGTTTGGAGAGGGAGGTGGCCGACGCCGCGGGCGCGGATGTCATGGACGTATGCGCGGAGGTGACCACATCGTCCAATCTGTCGGGGATGCTGAGCATAGGCAAGACCGACGTGTCCGTTTCCGACGGGAGCGGGAGGGTCAGGTCTCTGACCCGGTACTCCCCCGTGTCGCGCGCCCTGCAGGCCAGGGACCCGTACGGCTGGGCGGCGATCGTAGCCGCTCCGGAGCCCCTCGTCGAGAGGGTCGGGAAGGCCGCGAGGCGCGTCCTCGGTCTGCGACCGTCCCCGCCGAATCCGATCCGGGCACGATCCCCACGAGGTAGGAGTAGCCGTACTCCCCTCCGTCGTGGCTCCTGCGCGTCGTGGCGACGCATCTCAGACCGTGCCTCCCGTAGAATCTCAGGGCGCCGGCGTTGGCCGCGTTGATATGCGTCGTCACGATGTCGCACCCGCGGCTCCTGGCGTATCCGAAGGCGTGCTCCATCGCTGCGGAGCCGAGCCCCGATCCGCGGGCCTCCGGGGCCGTGTAGAGCTTGTCCAGGTAGAGGACCCCGTCCGGGAGGACCTGCATCGCCAGCAGGCATACGTCCCTCCCGTCGTCGGACCACATGAGGTAGACCGTTCCGGATCCCATCCTGCGCCTTACGGCCTCCGGGTTGTTCCATCTATCGAATATCCTCATCACGGCGTCCTTCCCGCCGACGACCTTGTCGCTGTAGATCTCGGCGTAGAGCGGCCTCAGGAATCCGGATATCCTCTCTGCGTCCTCCTCATGGAGCTCGACGGGACCGGAGATCATCCCTTGATCACTCCGATCGGTGTGAGCTTGGCGACCTTCTCGGTCAGTCCCGCGCCGCAGACGACCTTCACGACCTCGTCCACGTCCTTGTACGCCTCGGGAGCCTCCTCGAGGATGCCCTCGACGGTGCCGTTCCTGAGGTAGACCCCTTTGTCGGCCATCTCCTTCCTGACCCCGTCGACTGACAGGGTGTCCATGGCCTTCTTCCTGGACATCCTCCTCCCGGCGCCGTGGCATGAGGATCCGAACGTCTGCTCCATGCTCCCCTTCCGACCGGCGAGCACGTACGTCCCGACGCTCATGTCGCCCGGGATGATGACGGGCTGCCCGTGGTCCCTGTACCTCATGGGCACCTCCCTCCTTCCGGGGGCGAAGGCGCGGGTCGCGCCCTTCCTGTGGACCAGGACGTCCTCCTTGGATCCGTCCACCTCGTGGGTCTCCATCTTCGCGATGTTGTGGGCCACGTCGTAGACCACTCCCATGCCCATGGAC
>DATC01000085.1:20926-24129 GCA_002504495.1 Methanomassiliicoccaceae archaeon UBA537 | reverse complement strand
GGCGGAGTCGCCGAGGATCCTCTCGAACGACTCCCTCACCCAGTGGGTGATCATCTGCCTGTTCGCCCACGCGTAGTTGGCGCCGCAGCACATCGCCCTGTAGTAGTCCTCTCCGAGCCTCTCGTCCAGGGGCGCGCAGGCCAGCTGGGCGTCCGGAAGCCCGACGGAGTTCTGCTTCACGTACCTCTCCATCTGCTGGAGATAGTCCGTGGCGATCTGATGGCCGCATCCCCTGGATCCGCAGTGCACCGTGACCGTGACCTGCCCCTCCTTCAGCCCGAACGACCTGGCGGTGTCCTCGTCGAACACGTTCTCCACCGCGTCGAGCTCCAGGAAGTGGTTCCCGGATCCCAGGGATCCGAGCTGCGGGAGCCCTCTCTTGCGGGACTTGTCGCTGACCTTGGAGGGGTCGGCGTCGGCCATGCGGCCGTGCTCCTCGGTGCAGTCCAGGTCGTCCTCCCAGCCGTAGCCGTTCTCAACGGCCCATTCGGAGCCGTTCGCGAGGATGTCCTCCAGCTCCTTGTATCCTACATGCGTGAGCCCCTTCGATCCCAGTCCGGAGGGGACGTTGCGGTAGAGCTCGTCGATGAGGGCCTCCTTCCTGTCCCCGATGTCCTCGAGGGTGAGGTCGGTCCTGATGAGCCTGACTCCGCAGTTGATGTCGAATCCGATGCCTCCAGGGGAGATGGAACCGGAGTACGCGTCGACCGCCGCGACGCCGCCTATGGGGAACCCGTATCCCCAATGGATGTCCGGCATCGCCATCGAGCTCCCGACGATCCCGGGGAGGCATGCGACGTTGGCCGCCTGCTGGGGCGCATTGTCCGCCCGGACGGAAGCGATCATCGACTCGTCCGCGTAGATAACGGCGTTGGTCCTCATCCCTATGGATTCGTCCTTCGGGATCTCCCATCTGTTTTCGTCGATCCTCTCGAGAATGCCCTCGTATGCCATGGTGCGGACTCCTTGATAGCATGAACGGGAACGAAGGGTTCGGAGAAGAGGGGCCGGGACCGAGATTTGAACCCGAGTCAAGGGATCCACAGTCCCCTAGGATAACCAAGCTACCCTATCCCGGCCATGATGTTGAGACGAGCGAACGCGTTCTCATACATATATTTGACTGGACCATCCCGTCCGGAAGGGCGATGGGGGACGGCCATCCCATGAAGGTCATTATAACATCGTTCGCCGATGCCGGCGCATGACTTTCGTCAAGACCGATTGTCCGGAGTGCGGAGAGCGCATACTGCTCGACGTCGTCAACGGATACGGCTACTGCATGTACTGCGGCGCCAAGGTGGAGCCGGAGGGGCTGTCGGGCATACCCGCTCCGGTCAGATCCGTCCTCCGCCGCGAGCTGGATTCCGACGATCCGTACGAGGGGAGGAGCTGGTACCCTCTCGTGCGCGAGGCCGGCCTCCTCATGAGGAAGGGCGACTTCGATGCGGCGTGCGGCCGCGTCCGCCAGGCGTTCGACATCGCGGTTCCGGAGAACGAGGGGGAGGACGTCACCGACGCCGTCGACTCGGAGCTCATCGAGGCCGTGCTGGCCGTCACCGAGGATCCGGACCAGGAGCCGTACAGGGGAGGCATGGAGCGCATCCTGGAGATCACTTCGGAGCACGCCGAGGACGGCATAACGCCGATGTTCTTCGAGATGTTCATCATCCAGTTCATGTACGATTCGGTAAGGAGGAGGGACGTCGACAGGGCGCGCCAGGTGCTCGTGTCCGTGACATACGTCCTGCGCGACGCCCTCCGCGTCTCGACCAGGCCGGAGGACATGTACCGCCTCCTGATGTCGACCGCCTCCGTCATGAAGGACGTCGGCGTCGCGTATCCCGACGGCGCCGAGGACGGCGAGTACGCCGACGACGAGGGCGTGAAGTGCTATCGCTTCGTACTGAACCTGACGCTCCTGTTCGCATCCGTGATGGACGGGATATCGCAGAAGGAGCTGTCCAGGATCAACAGGGCCTCCTCGTCCGTCGACAGGGCCGAGGCCAACGCCATCCTGGACGAGGCCTATGCCGTGCTGGCGGGTCCCGATCCCGGGAGCTGCATCGTTCCCCTGACGGCCTACGTGGATACGGCGATCCCCCGTCCCGCGGTCAAGAAGAAGAGCCGCTGACGACGGATCGGGCGAAGGGTCTTCCGTATCGGGTTATAAACGGAACGCGTATACGTCTGCTCCATGCAGACACGTGCTACCGCTGCTATGGTGGCGCTCCTCGTACTGCTCTCCGGCGCCGCATTGGCGATGCCGGCCCAGGACGGGGACGCGCTTACCGCCGATCCGACGATCGGCGACATCAAGGAACTGATAGCGCAGGACGGCGACGCCGGATTCAGCCTGCAGATGGACGGCGACGCCGTCCTGAGAGTGCTCAAGATGCTCTCCGATATGGATATCGGGTCCGTAGGAGAGGTCGACGACGACGATTTCTGGGAGTACCTGGAGAGGACCGACAGGCCCACGATGGAAGGTCTCCTGAACGCCATGGGCGACGGGACCTGGAGGACCGCCGACTTCGACGGAGCCGTCGCCGCGACGGTCTCGTCCTCCGGGACCTCCGACGGCCGCCTGTACAGGATCTCCGCCTCGCTCACCGTGGGCGGAGCCTTCTCCATGACCCCGGAGGACGCCCCCGCATCGGCCTCCGCCGACGGCAGCATCCGCGCCACTGTAGGGATCCGTGCCGATGTCAGGACCGATTCCGACCTCGTCTTCCGCTCGGCCTCCGCATCCATGGACTACTATGTCTCCTCCGAGATGTCCAGGAACTTCGTCGAGATCGATGACGACGAGTACAGGATCGTCGACAGGGCCTCGGACAGCCTCGTGTACGCCGGATCCGCCGATGCGATGGTCGAGATCGACGCGCTCACCATGGCGGACATGGATGCCATCATGGCCGGGTCCGACGACATCGTCAAGCACATGACCGTCGCCGCCAGGGTCGTCGACGGCTCCGGCGCCTTCGCCGGCGTCGAGAAGCGCGCGACCATGGAGCTGGACGATCTCAAGGACATCTTCGAGGACATCCCGTCCGTCGGCGATCTGGACGACATCCTGGACGATCTTTTCGGAGGATCCGCTTCCGCCATGTCGGCCACCACCACCGGCGCGGACGTCGGATCCATCGAGTGGATCCTCTCCAAGATCTTCGGGGACTCCCTCGACTACTACTGCGACTTCC
>DATC01000085.1:20001-20873 GCA_002504495.1 Methanomassiliicoccaceae archaeon UBA537 | reverse complement strand
CCAAGGACCTCGTGAGGTCCCGTCTCTCCGGCGTCCCCGACAGGGAGGTCTCCCTCGTCGCCGGCACCGACGGCGACTACTCCATGACCTACTGGAAGTCCGTCTCCGACAGCAGGGCCTACGTGACCTATGCGGGAGCCGGAACGGCCCCCTCGCAGATCATGGGCGTCCCGACGCAGAAGGTCCTCGGGGTGGAGGACGTCGTCCTTCCCGACGGCGGCACCTCCTCCACAGTGTCCTTCCCGGACGGGTCCCGCACCGTCACCGTCGTGTCCCATCAGGGATCCTCGACGGTCACCACGGTCACCTCCTACGGGCCCGACGGCGCCGTCAGAGGAACCGTCAGGATGACCGCAGAGGTCACCGTCGGATCCTCCGGATCAGCCACGATCACCACCGTCACCGAGAGGTTCGGGCCGGACGGAGCGACCATCGGGACCTCGACGACCGTCTCCATCGAGGTCGGATACGACTCCGCCTCCCCGCTCCTCGACGGCTCGTCCGTCAAGGACGCCATGGGCAGGATGGACTCCGCGGAGGGCACGATCACCGTCGAGCCGTCCAAGGGCTCCTCCTCCGGATTCGGACTGACCATCTCCGGGGACGCGTTCGACGCTGCCGCCGGCAAGGACATCCTGATCCAGGGGCCCGCGGGATCCATCAGGATCTCCGGAGGCTCCTTCGACGACGCCCAGAAGGCAGGAGGGGTCACTCTGTCCCTCACGAGGGCGGACGTCGGTTCGATGAATGCGGCGCAGCAGAAGGCGGCAGCGGGAATGACCGTGTACGACATCGGAGCCGTCTCGGGATCCTCGATCCACAGGCTGGCCGGGAGCGTGACCGTCACGCTGCCCTATGCGTCAGTAGACGGT
>DATC01000085.1:0-19976 GCA_002504495.1 Methanomassiliicoccaceae archaeon UBA537 | reverse complement strand
AACGGTCTGTCCGGAAGCGAGGTCTCCGTGTTCTACATGGACGACGCCGGAGAGCTCCACCAGATGGACACGGTCTATGACGAGGGATCCAACACCCTCTCCTTCGAGACCGACCACTTCTCGTACTTCGCCATAGCCAAGGCCGTGGCCGAGGACGGGGAGTCGGGCGACACGATGTTCTTCCTCGCGGTCGCGGTCCTCGCCATAATCGTGATCGCGGCCGCCGTCGTGCTCGTGAAGAGATCCAGGGGCTCCGCCTGAGTCATGAAACCGGCGGTCCGGCCAATCGCCGGCCGCCTTCTTCCGTGCGTCCCGCAGGATCGTCCGGACCCTGTGGGCGTGCGACAGTTCTTATAAAACCCACATCCCTCGGGTTCGCATTCAGGCCCTACCTCGTCGTAGCAGGGGGGCTCGGAGACGATTGAAATGAAGGCATTGTATTCCGATGGAAGCGTGAACGAGACCGAGGATGCGCTCCACGTCATAAGGCATACGGCGGCGCACGTCCTGGCCCAGGCCGTGAAGAGGCTCTATCCCGAGACCAAGCTGTCCATCGGCCCCGCCATCGACGACGGGTTCTACTACGACTTCGACAGGGACGGGGGCTTCACGCCCGAGGACCTTCCCAAGCTCGAGGCCGAGATGAAGAAGATTGTGAAGGAGAACCTCAAGCTCGAGACCTACACCCTTCCGAGGCAGGAGGCCATCGACTTCCTGAAATCGAAGGGAGAGGACTACAAGGTTCAGCTGGTGGAGGACCTTCCCGAGGACGCTCCCATCAGCTTCTATAAGCAGGGCGAGTTCGTCGACCTCTGCGCCGGTCCGCACGCCCTCTACACGAAGGCCGTCAAGGCGTTCAAGCTCACCTCCATCGCCGGAGCCTACTGGCGCGGCGACGAGCATAACAAGATGCTCACCAGGATCTACGGGACCGCATGGGAGAGCAAGGAGGACCTCGAGAAGTACCTCACGATGCTCGAGGAGGCCAAGAAGAGGGACCACCGCAGGCTCGGCAAGGAGCTCGGCATCTTCACCATCTCCGAGGAGGGCCCCGGATTCCCGTTCTTCTTGCCCAACGGCATGACCCTGAAGAACACGCTGATCGAGTACTGGAGGGAGCTCCACGTCAGGGAGGGCTACCAGGAGATCAGCACCCCCATGATCCTCAACCAGGAGCTGTGGCTCCAGTCCGGCCACTGGGACCACTACAAGGACAACATGTACACCACGACCATCGACGACGAGGTGTACTGCATAAAGCCCATGAACTGCCCCGGATCGACCATCGTCTACCGTACCGAGCCCAGGTCCTACAGGGACCTCCCCGTCAGGTACGGCGAGCTCGGACTGGTGCACAGGCACGAGAAGTCCGGGACCCTCCACGGCCTGTTCAGGGTCAGGTGCTTCACCCAGGACGATGCGCACCTCTACATGACCCCCGACCAGATCGAGGAGGAGATCGAGGGCGTCGTCCGTCTGATCGACGAGGTCTACAGCAAGTTCGGCTTCAAGTACCACGTCGAGCTCTCCACCCGCCCCGAGGACTCCATGGGATCCGACGAGGACTGGGAGAAGGCCACCAACGGCCTCAGGAACGCCCTGGAGAAGCTCGGGCTGGAGTACGCGGTCAACGAGGGCGACGGAGCCTTCTACGGACCGAAGATCGACTTCCACCTGGAGGACTCCCTCGGAAGGACCTGGCAGTGCGGGACGATCCAGCTGGACTTCCAGATGCCCCAGAGGTTCGATCTCGAGTACATCGGCGCCGACGGCGACAAGCACAGGCCCGTCATGGTCCACCGCGTCATCTTCGGATCCATCGAGAGGTTCATGGGCATCCTGATCGAGCACTACGCCGGGAAGTTCCCCGTGTGGCTCTCCCCGGTGCAGGTCAAGGTCCTGTCCGTCTCGGAGAAGTCCTTCGGATACGCGAAGGAGGTCTTCGAGAGGCTCAAGGACGCCGGCATCAGGGTCCAGCTCGACAACTCCGACGAGAAGATCGGATACAAGATCCGCCAGGCCCAGCTCCAGAAGGTCCCGTACATGCTCGTCCTCGGGGAGAAGGAGTCCGACGACGGCACCGTAGTGACCGTGAGGACCAGGGACGGCAAGGACCTGGGAACGGTCCCCGTGGACGGCTTCATCGCCACCGTCATCAGGCAGACCAAGTACAGGGACGACAAGGTCCAGTGAACCCTCTTCCGCCGGGCGGTCCGGCGGTACGGGCCCGGGTGCTTCGTACATCCCCGAAGCATCTGGGTCCGATTTCGCGCTACGTTTTATAGTAGGACCCCGTGGGGTCCGATACTTAACATGACAGAGACCGCAGTACAATACGCGCTTCAGAGGGGCCTTCCCAAGAAGACCCGCTCCATTTGCCCGGAATGCGGAAAGATCCTCGAAGCGGATCTCTACGCCAAGGACGGAAAAGTGTGGATGGACAAGTCCTGTCCCGAGCACGGCAAGTTCTCGGACGTGTACTGGTCCGACGTCGACCTGTTCCTCAAGGCCGAGAAGTTCGCCTACGACGGAATAGGTCTCCACGACCCCAAGGACCAGACCCTCGCCGACGGCGCCGACGATACCGTCGGGATCGTCATCGACGGCCAGAAGATCGACATGCTCTCGTGCACGATGCTCGCCAACCTGGACCTCACGAACAGGTGCAACATGAAGTGCCCCATCTGCTTCGCCAACGCGAACGATGCGGGATACGTATACGAGCCGTCCTTCCAGCAGGTCCACGACATGATGGTCGCCCTCCGCTCGGAGTATCCGATCAAGTGCACCGCGATCCAGTTCGCCGGAGGGGAG
This sequence comes from Methanomassiliicoccaceae archaeon UBA537, assembly GCA_002504495.1. Classification (GTDB taxonomy): domain Archaea; phylum Thermoplasmatota; class Thermoplasmata; order Methanomassiliicoccales; family Methanomethylophilaceae; genus Methanoprimaticola. The sequence continues at coordinate 17,162 of DATC01000085.1, read as the reverse complement.
CCCACCGTCTACCCCCAGTTCGTGGAGGCGGTGAAGGATGCCAAGGACCTCGGGTTCGCCCAGGTCCAGGTCGCCACCAACGGGATCAAGTTCGCCCAGGATTACGAGTTCCTCAAGGCATCGAAGAACGCCGGGCTGAACACCATCTACCTGCAGTTCGACGGCCTCACCGACGACATCTACATGAGGTCCCGCGGAAGAAAGATGATGAAGGTCAAGATCGGCGTCCTCGAGAACTGCAGGAGGCTCGCCGCCGAGGGCCTCAAGCCTCCGTCCGTCGTGCTCGTCCCCGTCGTGGGGACCGGAATGAACGACGACATCATCGGGGACATCATCAGGTTCGCCTTCGAGTGGTCCGACGTCATCCGCGGAGTCAACTTCCAGCCCCTCGCCTTCACCGGCAGGGTCACCCACGAGGAGGTCGCCTCCGGAAGGTTCACCCTCCCCGACCTCGTCAGATGCGTCGACGAGCAGACCGGGTTCGCCAACAAGGACGACTGGTACCCCGTGCCCGTCGTGGCCCCCATCTCCAACTTCGCGTCCATCGTGCTGGGCGAGAACAAGGTCACCTTCACCACCCATCCCCACTGCGGGATCGCCACCTATCTGTTCCAGGACGACAAGGGCAACGTCACCCCGTTCCCCAGGTTCGTCGACGTGGAGAGATTCTCCACAGGACTCATGGAGCTCGACCGCAAGGCCGCGGACTCCAGGTTCAAGAAGCTGTACGTCGCCAAGCTGATCAAGCTGCTCAACAGCTGCGTCATGGAGGACAGGATGCCCGAGGGCCTCTCCAAGAAGAAGTTCGTCGACATGATCGCCGCGGTCATGTCCGACAAGTCCAAGGAGACCCTGGCCAGCTTCTCGTGGAAGATGATGCTAGTCTCCGGGATGCACTTCCAGGACGGCTACAACTACGATATCGAGAGGGTCAGGAGATGCGGAGTGCACTACGTCACCCCCGACTGCAGGGTGATCCCGTTCTGCGCCTACAACTCCGGTCCCGAATACAGGGTCGAGATCGAGAAGAAGTTCTCCGTCCCGCTCGCTGAGTGGAAGAAGACCCATGCCAAGGAGGCCGAGGAGCTCGCGGCCGCGCTTATCGTTCCCAAGGACGACGACGAGCCCGCAAAGGAGTGATCCCATGATCGTGGATGTCAACAAATGCCTCCACTGCGGAGGATGCGTGGGGTCCTGCCCCCGCAACGCCATATTCCTGAACGATTTCGTTCTGGAGTTCAACGACGACTGCAACAGGTGCGGACGCTGCGTCAAGCTGTGCCCCGTCACCGCCCTGTCCCTGGAGGCCAAGGCATGAGGACGATCGAGTGCGACGTCGTCGTGGTCGGAGCCGGGCCCGGAGGCAGCATGGCCGCCAGGTACTGCGCCGAAGGCGGTCTGGACACCGTCCTGATCGAGAAGAAGGCCGAGATCGGAGCACCCCTGAGGTGCGCCGAGGGCGTCTCCAAGAAGTGGCTGGCCGAGCTCGGCATCGAGCCCGACCCCTCCTGGATCCGCGCCGACATGAAGGGCGCCATCATCAAGTCCTCCAAGGGCACCACCTTCCAGTTGGACGAGTCCAAGGCCGGAGCCGAGGTCGGATACGTCCTGGAGAGGCACATCTTCGACAAGATGCTCGCCAGGAAGGCCGCCGAGGCCGGAGCCGAGATCATGCTCCGCACATCCTGCACCGGGATCCTGAGGGAGGCCGGGAGGATCGTCGGCATCTCCGCCAGGAGCATGGGCGAGGACATCGAGATCCGCGCCAAGTGCGTCGTTGCCGCCGACGGGTACGAGTCCCAGGTCGGAAGATGGGGAGGCATCGACACCTCTCTGAAGATGAGCGATATCGACACCTGCATCCAGTACAGGATGTGCAACATCGACGTCGCTCCCGACTACTGCGAGTTCGTCATCGGATCCTGCGCTCCCGGAGGATACATATGGATCTTCCCCAAGGGCAACGGGGTCGCCAACGTGGGCATCGGGGTCATGGGATCCCTGTGCAAGGGAGACGGCGACGCGAAGCGCTACCTCGACGCATGGATCGAGAACGATCCGCGCCTCAGCAAGGGCCAGCGCCTGGAGATCATGGGAGGATTCGTTTCCACCTGCCCCGGACTGGACTGCTCCGTGGACGACAACCTCGTCCTCGTCGGGGATGCGGCGAGGATCATCGACCCCATCACCGGAGGAGGCATCGCCCACGCCTGCCGCTCCGGAATGTATGCCGGAAAGGTCATCAGCGAGTGCGCGAAGACCGGGGACTTCTCCAAGAAGGCCCTCATGGCCTATGACAGGATGTGGCGCGACAGGATGGAGGACAAGCTGTTCAGGAACTTCATGGCGAAGGAGAAGCTCGCCACCCTGGACGACGACACCATCGACGAGCTCATCAAGCTGATCAAGGACTCCGACATCGGAGAGGTCAACGTCTACAACCTCCTCAAGGTCATCAAGGAGAGGTTCCCCAAGGTCGTCGAGGGATTCGAGGACCTCATCTGAAACCGGCGGAGGGGGAGACCCCTCCGTCATCCTTCTTCTCTACGGACGACCGGCATGCCGGCGGTCCGCCCCGTATCTTTTCTGAAAGAGCCGATGGTCTTCGGACTTCGCGATCCCGGATGATGCATCCGCGTCCGCATGCGTCATCGTGCACTTCGTCGAATCACGATTCATCATGTGTGTTGAATCGTAATTCATCAAATTCGTTGAATTATGATTCATCATCTACTAATACCGATGGTTCTATACAGTCTGCATGTTCGTCGGCAGGGAAGCCGAGCTGAAGGCTCTCGAAGACCTATATGGGGAGGACAGGTTCCAATTCGTTCCGATCACCGGAAGGCGTCGTGTCGGGAAGACTCGTCTGATCGAGGAGTTCATCAAGGACAAGCCCTCGGTGATGTTCAAAGCCGTTCCCGGAAGCGAATCGATGAACCTGTCTCTGTTCAACGAGCTGGTTTCCGGCGATTCCGATCCTCTTCGTCTGGACCGCATCCTTTGGAGGGCCGAGGAGAGGTCTTCCGGTGGAAGGCTCATCGTCGTTATCGACGAATATCCGAATCTCGTTGAGGATGCCAGACACAACAGCGGACTCATCAACAACTTCATCGAAGCGGTGAAGGACACGTCCAGACTGTTCCTGATCCTTTGCGGATCGTCCATGAGCATCATGGAATCGGAGGTCATGGGGAAGAAGAGTCCTCTGTACGGGAGACGTACCGGGCAGATCCGTCTCCGTCCGTTCGATTTCGAGACATCCTTGGAGATGCTGAAAGGTTTCGAGATAGCCGATGCTGTCGTCATCTACGGTCTCGTAGGCGGAATCCCGTACTATCTGGAGCAGTTCGATCCGGGCAGGTCCATCGAGGACAACATCCGGGATCGCTATCTCGATCCATTCGGGGTCATCGCAGGCGAACCCGAACTGATGTTCCTTACGGAGTTCAGGAAGCCGGCCACATACTACGCGGTGATCCATGCCATCTCGAAAGGACGCAGGACCCCGTCGGAGATAGGGCAGATCACAGGCATGAAGCGGGACATGGTCTCGCATGTCTTGGGCAGGCTCGTTCTCCTGGGATTCGTGGAAAAGGATGAACCGTTCGGAAGGGGCGGGACGAAGGACCTTCATTACATCGTCAAAGACAGGCTGCTGGCGTCGTATTTCAGATTCGTATATCCTGTGCAAGGGAATGGATCCGATTCGGAAGTAGAAGCCGTGTTCTCATACATGAGCGATAATCTCAACCAGTATCTCGGGCATGTGTTCGAAGACATATGCGCCGAATTCGTCAGGAAGCACGGATATTCCAAAGTCGGCAGATGGTGGAAAGGCCCCGTCGAGATCGACATCGTCGCTTCTAACGATCATTCGATACTGTTCGCCGAGTGCAAGTACCGCAACGAGCTGACGGATGCGGATCTGATAGATGATCTGATGGACAAATCGAAGGATATCGGTACGAGAGGACTCGATGTCGGATACGCTCTGTTCTCCAGATCCGGATTCACTCGGACGGCGCAGATGCGTGCCGAAGCAGAAGGGGTGAGGCTGTACAGGCTGGATGAACTGTTCGATCTGGACCGCAGGAACGATCGAAGGCTCTCTATTTTCATAGGCATGGTTCGGGAACGGGCTTCGATGTACTCCTCCATGTTCAAGACGGCATTCTCCAAGGACTGCCATTGCATCGCAGGGAGGCTCATGAAGCCGAACACGCCGTATCTGTCGAAGAGCCTGACCGTCTCCGGCGCGGCCATGCCGTGCTTCAGGCGGTATTCTTCGATGCAGCAGATCTTGAACATCGTTGTGCTCCACTTGCTCATGGTTCCACCACCCCTGTAGTCAAGGTTCTTTTGACGTATTCGAACATCCGCAACTCTATCATTGCTCCATCTCCTCACATTCTGCTATTGTTGCAACAGGTCAGGGTATTGTCTGTATGAAGATAAAGGGGGCGTCCGTTTTCGGAATGATGATTTGATAGCATGGATTCTCAGGTCGTTTTACAAGTCATTATCTATATCTGCGGTATAACGATAAAAGAAGGTGCGAATCATGGCGACGGAATCGTTCTTCGAGGACATGGTCATCGACACGGAGGAGGCTGCCGCCAATCTCAACGAACTCGTCGAGAGCGGCGTCGTATGGAAGCGCGGAAACTCTGTTATAGAGTACGCTAGTGCGGATAGCGAATTCGCACGCAGACTTGTGGAGAAGTACGCACGCAAGAAGTGATTCCTCTGGATTCGAACGGACAATTCAAAATCCTCTCCCTGTCCGAGATGATCGAATCCTACGGACAAGATGTTGTGTATAGCATCTTGCAATCCTTCAGGTCGGTCTATGATTCGGCCACTGAATCCTTTCTGAAGGAGAAGGCAGTCGATATGGAGATCAGAGATCTCTCCCGGACGTATCTAGCATTCTCTAAAGAGGATGAGAGCATTCTCGGCTATATCACCATCAGCATCAAATGCATGAGAGTTCCGGATGAGAATCTCCTTAGCGGCAAGACGAAGAAGAGCATGAACATCGATTCCAGAACCAACATCGTTCAATCCTTTCTCATAGGTCAGCTGTCCCGTTCGGTCAATGCCCCGAAGGGATTAGGAGGCGACCTATTGGACATAGCATTCGATAAGCTGAACCAGGCGAAAAGAATCGTAGGATGCAGAATCGTCCGTCTGGATTGTCATGACGAGCTTATTCCCTACTACATGTCTCATGGGTTCAAGCTGATCACGAAGAATGACGACAGAAGTCTGAATCAGATGATTGCGTTCATTCTTCCTGAAGTGCAAGAGTGACTCGGGTGAAAGGAAGAGTCCGAGGTTTGAATCATCCTTCCGGAGCGTCTATTATTCCAAGGGATTGTCCGGACAGAACGGCCCCCAACCGTCGATCATAGCAGATTCGGGGCAGGCACCGCTTGTCCCGCCCCATTGTTTCGATCGTCCCGATCGGTTCTTCAGCTTCTTCCCGTCATGGAACGCGGTGCCCACCTTCTCCGTCATGGAGTAGTATCCGTGCATCCCCGGATCGTAGGCGATGGGGCGGAGCTTCATCGGATCGACCTTCCCGTCGGTCAGTACGGAATCGTCCGCCGCGATGTCGACGATCCTGCCTATGAGGATCTCGGTCTCCTCGTCGTAGCTCAGAACCTCGCATTCGGCCGCGAGAGGGAGCTCGTCGAAGATGGGAGCGTCCACCTTCGATGCCTTGGATGCGTGGAATCCCGCTCTTGACACCTTGTCCGGGACGTCGTTCCCGGAGACGATGCCCACGTAGTCTGCCGCGACGGCGGTGTCCACGGTGGCGGGGCTGACGGTGAACGCTCCGGTGCGCTTGAAGTTGGCCGCGGTCCTGTGGCCGCGGTCGATGCAGATGGAGACCTTGTCCTCGCCCATGATGCCGCCCCATGCGGCGTTCATGGCGTTCGGGGTCCCGTCCTCGTCGTAGGTCCCGATGATGTACACGGTCTGCGGATACAGAAGGGTCTTGGCCTTCAGGCTTGTTCTCATGATGGGGGGATGGCGGATCCGATTGATACGGATATCCCTCCCATCGCCTGTCTCTTCCGAATCCCGTGAGGAATGCGTAGGCTATCAGCTTCCTGCGCCTGCGAGCGAAATCCTCCTTCTCGGACTTCTCGGTTCCGCCGTCTATCTTAGGTCCGGTCTGGGCGTCTTCTTCTTTCCGCGTCATAGGTATTCCATCGGAGTCATCTTGATCAGCTCCGCCATCATCTCCTGCTCCTTCAGCCGACCTGCGTGTGTGACGGTATAGTGTCCAAGAAGGTTCTTTCTGAGGAATCCGCGGGCGGTCGCGTTCTCCAGCACTCCCTTCAGATGCCGTCTCATGGATGCGTCCACTGGGCCTCCCTTCTTCATCAGGCGGACCATGCGTCCAAGGGTGATCTTCCCCTCGTGCACGGAGAGGATCAACGCGATGAGCAGGTTGGGTTCGTCCGGCCTCCATTCCTCCTCGATCGCATGCACATCGGTGGACTTGCCTGCAATCTCGGTCATACCCTGCACATCCTGCACACGATCATCCCCTCCTTCACATCCATGCCTCTGATCGACGGGGCCCATGGTTCCTCCAGGACCGCTCCCGTTAGTGAGATCGACCTGCGGACCGCATGCTCCAGGTTGGATCTCAGAGATTCTCTCTTCACAGGGTCGTTCTCGGCACCGAGCAGATCCCATGTCGCCCTGTACATCGCGTCCATGAATCCTTTCGTTACCACGGGCATCGTCTCTCTCCACAGCGGTCCAGGTACTCCGCGTACCACTTCCTCTTCTTCTCGTACTCTGATTCCGCGGTCCGGATGTCCACGCGGTCGGGGACGATGAGCTCGTTCCCGTCGGCATCGTAGAGGATGCCCTCGTCGTCGGATCTGAACCACGGATTCTCCGGGTCCACCTCGATGAACTCCAGCAGCCTGTCCCAATAGCCTCCGCAGTCGCCGATCTGGCCTCCCCTCGGATCGGAGTTCACGCATTCCTCCAGGAACTGCTCGTCGATCTTCCTCACGTTCTTCCCGATCCGGACGCGCCTCAGTCCGTTCGGGATGTACTCCAGCACGGTTCCGCTCTTGTCGTACAGAAGCCCTTGTTCGTCGGAGGAGTAGTTCGCGTTCCTGGGATCGACGTCGAACCTCTCGAACCTGTAGCACCCGGGGAATCCGAAGACGGAGATGAACTCGACCGTGTACGGGATGCGAAGCGACCTCATCCTGCAGAGCGGGAACGAGAATTCGCTGGTTCCCGAGACGTAGCTGATGTGCCGCTCTTCGTTGTTCAACGTGCCGATCATGAACGCCGGCAGCTCGATGTCGTCCGGAGCATCACAGCGGAAGTCGGCGCCGATCAGGAACGTGTAGTCTCCGAGGCACGGGTCGTTCAGCATCCATTCGATCCATGGGAGCTCTTCGTCGACAGGTGCCTTCCAGGCGTCCTCGAAGACGCCCGCGGTCTCGCGCACGGAGTCGACGTCGCCGCCGGCTGCGGATGCGACCTTCTCCATGAACGCAGGGTCGTCTACGGAGCCGGACCTCCAGTCGATATCGCTGTTCAGAAGGTTCGAGAAGAATCCCGCCTCGGTCTCGTCGATATATCCGTGTTTGAGCTCGGATGATACGAACCTCGTCGGATCAATCGCTCCGTCCGAACGGACATGGGCCATAAGATCGATGGTCAGCTCTGCCTTGCTGGACTGCTTCATGATACGACATGGGCGTCCTCAGGGATAACCGATGTGCGCGATGCGTGTTTACGGGCCTTCATCTGACGGCGTATCGGGTGCGAAGGCATATCGTGTGCGGTGTCATGGGGGATTAGAGGGGAATCCGATATGGATTTGTACGAAGCGGTATGCAGAAGGAGGACGGTGCGCGAGTTTACGGACAGGGACGTGGATTTCGAGGTTGTCAGGCGGATACTGGAGGCCGGAAACGCTGCGCCGACCTGGAACCACAGCCGCAATTGGAGCTATATCATCCTGAGGACCGATGAGGAGAAAGAGCATGCGTTCGGATACGCGAAGAAGCTGGCCGAAGGGTTCGATGCCGACAGGTATCTGAACGCGCCAAGGCCCTACCCGGTGACGCTCGCCCAGAAGATGTACGCCCATGCCATGCCGAGGCAGTACGCCATGCTCAGGGACGCGCCCTATGTGATCGTCCCGGTGTTCAGATCCAAGGGGTTGAACGGCGAATACGTGTCCAAGTTGAATCCTTTCTCCACTATATGGTGCGTCATAGAGAACATCCTCCTGGCGGCGACCGCCGAAGGCCTGGGCTGCTCCATCAGGATACCTTTGAACGAGGAGCATGATATCGTGAAATCCAAGCTGAATGTGCCGCCGACCGGCATGATCCCGGCTTTCATAGGGATCGGATATGCGAACCCGGATGAGTCTCTACCGGAACAGAACATCGCCGATTTGGACAAGCAGATCCGTTTTGGCAGATGGAAGTGAACATATGGAGGTCGTCGGAAGGGATGTCGAGGTCAGAACCGTCGTCACGAAGTCCGATCTTCCGGTCTGCGACTACTCGGTCAATCCCTACATCGGCTGCCCGCATGCCTGCATGTACTGCTATGCATCTTTCATGAAGCGGTTCACCAGGCATGCCGACCCATGGGGGACGTTTACGGACGTCAAGCATTGGAAGCCCATCGGAAATCCGGAGCGGTATCGCGGGAAGGAGCTGTTCATCGGATCTGTCACCGACCCGTACAATCCGCTGGAGGCGGAACACGGAAGGACGAGAGCCTTTCTTGAACAGCTTCAAGGTAGCGGAGCGAGAATCTCCATCCAGACGAAATCAGATCTGGTGCTGCGGGACATCGATCTGATCGGAACGTTCCCCGATGCCAGAGTCGGATTCAGCATCAATACTCTGGACGAGGGCTTCAGGAGCGACATGGATCGCGCGGTCGGCATCGAGCGCCGCTTGTCTGCGATGGAGGCGTTCCACGATGCAGGGATCCGTACGACCTGCTTCATATCTCCGATCTTTCCCGGGATCACCGATGCGGAAGCGATCATAGACAGGGTAGAGAATCAATGCAACCTGATATGGCTGGAGGATCTGAACCTGCGCGGGGATTACAAGAGAGCGATCCTCGACTACATCCAGAGGACGCATCCGCATCTCGTACCTCTGTACGACGGGATCTACAGACGCGGAGACCGCGGCTATTGGGAGTCGCTGAACGACCGGTTGTCGATTTTCGCGCAGGAACGGGGACTCCGCTACATCCGGGACGACGACGGATTCGAGCAGCCGTTCGATGCGCCGCCTGCCATCGTGAACTTCTTCTATCACAGAGAGGTCAGAAGGTCCGCCAAGAAGGAGCGCGCATGTCGATGCTTGTCGCGCCTCGAAGAATCCATCGGCGAACGGGACGTCTCCGAACGACGCCATGGAGCCGTCCTTCACGGCGAGGCATCCCTCCACTCCGTCCATGCGTCCGACGAGCTCCGTCGCGCGCGCGAGGTCGTCGACGGAGCGCACCTCGTTGCCCAGCCTGGTGGCGCATGCGTCGGCCAATGCTGGCGATTCGGATATCACGGTGCATACGTCGGACGATCCGAGGGACAGGGAGTGCCCCAGGGTGCCGGACGAGGAGCATATCCCGGTCATCTCCGTCGGAGGGATCTCCAGCAGCATCGCTCCCAGTCCCACTCCGATGCCCACGGCCACGCGGACCGGGCGCTCGGACATGATGCACAGGTCGCCGCCGTTGTCTATGACGGCATGGCGGCATCCCGCATCGGCGAGTCCTTCGACCACTCTTCCGGCCACCGCTCCGGCGACGGCGGCCATAGGCCCTACTTCCGCGATCCCGGCGGCGCGGCACATCTCCGCGATCATCGTCCCGTCGGTCGGAGGGGGCAGAGGCTCGAAGGAGGATGCGAAGGACGGGTCCGCGGCAATCGCGGCCTCGACATCCCGCCTCGCGTCGGCGATCAGAGGTTGGACCAGCCGGAGGAAGCCCTCCTCCACCGACGCGTCTATGCACGTCTCGCCGATGACTATCCTCCCGTGCTCGAGCCTCATAGGGCCTTCTCGAACCTGTCGCGTATCTCGACGGCGCTCAGGGGTATGTTCGGGGACCTGGAGTTCCCCGGAAGTATCCTGATCCGGACGAACGCCCCGGATCCTACGGCGGAGGGGATGTCCTCTCCAGATCCGATATCTGTGGTCCGGAGTCCGAATCCCATGGCTACGGCAGCCATGTCCACGCGGGAGTAGGCGGGATTCATCTGGTTGCCCGTGGACCCGAATGTCCCGTTGTCGAGGCAGTACACGGTCAGGTTCTCCGGCATCTCTCCGGAGAGGACCGGCAGGACCGACGATCCGAGGATGCTCCCGTCCCCGTCGATCACGTGCACCCTTCTGTCCGTGCCGAGGCTCATCCCGTAGCCTATGGGGGTGGCCTGGGTGTAGCTTCCGAGCATGTAGAAGTTGAGGGGGCGGTCTCTGGACGCGTAGACCTCCTTCGAGGGCACTCCGATGTTGGACACGACGATGTCGTCATCGTCCACGGAGTCCATGATCCTCCCGATCGCCTCCAGGCGGGTGAGGCCGGTCTGCCCGGCGGGGCCGTCGTACCTCACGGGGTATCCGCTCCTCTCGGCAGGGTAGTCCTCGACGGAGAACAGCCTGTCGGATCCCTCCCACATCGTCGGATGGATCAGGACGACCTCGATCGTCCCCTCGCGATAGGCCCTGTCCACGGCCTTGCCGACCTTGGGGATGTCCGATGCGGCCGCCACGTCCCAGCATCCGATGCCGTACACCGAGAGCAGTCCGGGGATGCGGGGGTTGAAGCAGCGCTGCGCCTCTATCCTCTCGTCCTCGAGTCCGCGCCAGCTCGCCAGGATCACGAGCGGGAGGCGGTAGCAGGCGGTGAGGGACATCATGGCGTTCAGCATGTTCCCGATCCCGGAGCTCTGCACGGACATCACCGGCCTGAGGCCGGCGAGGAACGCTCCCGCGCAGACTCCCACGCCGTCCTCCTCGCGGGTCACGTCCACGACTCTGAACCTTCCGTAGAGGGAATCGGTGAACCTCTTGTTCTTGTCGCAGGGAAGGCTCACGACGGTGTCCACGCCATGGGCCTCCAGCTGCTCCATGACCTCGTCCTCGTGCATCGAGGGCACCTCTCAGGTCGTCGTCGGTCATCTCCGGAGACAGGGACGTCTCCGCGGATATGGTGACGAGGCCGAGCTCCCTCTCGGCCCTCTCCAGGCCTCCTCCGGTCATGTTCAGGAAGATGCGCTCGCCCTTCCCGATCTCCCCGTTGCGCGCGGCCTCGATGAGCGATGCGAGGGCGACGGACGCGGCCGGGTCGGGACGGACGTCCTCGTAGGACATCCAGAGCCTCTCGGCCTCCTTCGCGGCCTCGTTGGACACCGTGCGGAAGGATCCTCCGCATGCGGTCATGGCGTCGAACACGCCTCCGGCGACCGAGTACGGGGGCCTCCTGTTGGTCAGGACGTCGGCGTAGACGGAGGCGACGTCGCGCTCCGCATCGCCGAGATCCTCCGGCAGGATGCTCCTGCGTCCGGCGGCCCAGGCCTTGGCCATGGGGACGAAGGGCTCGTTCTGGGCGAGCTCCAGCCTCGGGAGCCCGTTCCCGAACCTCCCGTCGCGGATCAGGCGCAGGGAGGCCTCCCATGCGGATATCCCGCCGGTGCCCGATCCCACGGCCTGGAAGTAGCGGTCCGGGATGCAGCCCATGGCCAGCGCTCCGGCGAGCATCACGGTCCCCATCCCGTCCCTGCGGGCGACGTTGCGGGCGCCTCCCTCGGGCACGAATCCTCCGATGGCGGTGAGCCTGTCGGCCACGGCGATCGCGTCGGCGTAGTCCCCCTTCACGGAGAACAGACGGACCATGCCGTCGTCCTTCGTGACCTTGAGGCGGTCCTTGGACTTCTCGGGGACGACGACCACGCAGGGGTTCCCGATGGCGTTGGCGGTCTCGGCGAACGCGCGCCCGGTGTTCCCCGCGGATGCGACGATGACGGTTCCGCCTCCGCAGTCCCTCAGGCGGGCGAATGTGGGCAGCGCCTCCATCTGCTTGAAGGAGCACGCCGTCGCTCTCGCGTTCCTCTCCGGATAGTATCCCGTGAATCCGATCCACAGGTCCTCCACCCCGATCTCGCGGGCCAGGTCCTCGTTCCTGAAGACCACCGGCTCTGCCTCGGTCTCCAGGGTCGAGCGGACCGGGAGCCAGTCGGAGTAGCGGAACACGCCTCCCTTCCTCCTGTCCTCCAGCCGCTCCGTCTCGTACACAGTCCTCAGCAGGCCCTTGTGGCCGTTCCCGCAGCCGAGGGTGTAGTTCTCGGGGACGGTCTCCCCGCCCTCCATGCAGACAAGCTCGTATCCTCCCATCGGAAGCACCTCAGCCTCCATGCCCCTTCCTCTATGAGTCCTTTCAGCTCGGCGCAGATCTCCTCGGCCTTGGCCCTGGAGGACTGTCTTATCCTGATCGGGACCTCCTTCCCGTCGAAGGAGACGGATCCCAGCTCCGCCGAGAACGCCTTCCCTGGGCATGCGGAGACGCAGCATCCGCACGAGATGCATTCCGGACCGATGCCCTTCGACGGCGATGCGTCGACGGGACAGGACCCGTCGGCGAGGCAGGTCCCGCAATGCAGGCATCTCGACATGTCGGCGGAGATCCTCTCGTCGGTGCCCTGCCATACGGAGGAGTAGCGGTCGAAGCACACGGGCCTCCTGTCGCGGACGTCGGCCACGGGCAGGCGGACATCCTCGTCCAGGATGCTCAGGGAGTCCAGGGCCTTCCCGTCGGTCACGGGTATCGCCGCGCCCACGGACGTGAGGCACTCCGGTCCCTCCGACGTGCGGAATCCTCCCATCAGGTCGGCGCGCATCAGGTGCATGTCCGCCGCGACGGACAGGTTCGGCTTCTCCGGGGTGCTCCTGGTGCCGGTCCCCAGGACGATCCCGGGGGCCCCGTTGAGCATCACGCATGCGCCCGGCTTCAGATAGTCCAGGTCGGGATCGTTCTCGATCGGATTGAGCTCTCCGCAGCCGCTCACGCTCGCCTCGGAGAGGCCGGGTTCCAGAGGGGACGGCCCGGAGAATATGGTCCTCAGCTCCGCATCGGATCCGTTGGCGAAGCAGGTGTAGTTCCTGAACGCGCCGCGGGTGAGGATCATCCTGGCGAATGGAATGTCCTTCAGGGCGATGCGCGTCCTGTGCTCCTTCCCGCCGGCGGTGACGACGACCTCGATCCCCTTCCCGGCGACCATGTCCCTGAAGAGGTGCCCTCCCCCGTAGGACGGGTCCCTGCGGGATGTTCCGTACACGACGCAGTCCACGAGCCCGAGGGACTCGTTCGGGCACGGCCCCACGGATCCCGGGACGCCGTTGAGCGTTATCGAATCGGCCTTCCTGAAGGTCCCTGCAGGGGCGACCGGGAGGCTCAGGACCGCCATGGTCCCGGACATGACCCCCAGGGTCGCGCAGGTCACGGCATCCACCTCGTCCGCGGAAGGACGGATCCCCTTCCTGACCAGGGACTTGAGCTCCGACGCGGTGTATACGCGCGCCCTCCTTCCGTCGATCCTCTCCTGTATCTCGTCGATCCTCACAGTATCACCACGTCCTCCACTCTGACATGGATGCCCCAGGGCTTGTCCAGGACCATGTTGACCAGCCCCGTGTGGGCGCGGTCCATCATGCAGAACCCCGGAAGGAAGGGGTGGCGGATCCCGAACCTCGGTTCGGTCTTCACCGGCACCGCTCTGCCCTCGAATCCCAGCATGTGGTACTCGCGGACGTCCTTCACGTCCCTCCCTCTGGAGTACGCCGGGCCGACCACGTGGCCGGTGATCACTCCGGTGACCATGTCGGCGCTCAGCACCCTGATCACGTGCTGCACCGGGCATCCTGCTCCCGCCGGCCTGCCGGTGACGATGTCTCCGGGGGCTATCTCCATCCTCTCGACCATGTCCGGCCTGAACGGGAGGACGATCTTCCTGGCGGAGGGCTCCCCGGGAAGCGGCTGTATCACGAAGTCGTACTCCTGGCCGACCACGTCGACGCCGGAGTACCTGTACGGGAAGTCCTCCGATTCCACAGGGGAGGACGATCCGACGAACGGGCACGCGGAGATGGACGACCTCCCCGCCTTCACGGACGCGGAGAGCTCGTCGCAGGTGCGGAACCCGCAGGCTCCGCAGTCCCTTCCCGGGAGGGAGGGGTCATTCGCCGCGGTAGATGCTGTCCGCATCGTCGATCCTCCTGATGACTCCGAAGTGGTTCTGCCAGCCTATGCCCTTCTTCCCTATGCACACGGTGCACACGCCGAGAGGAGGAACCCCTCTGAGCTCCACCGCGTCGGGATCTCCGATCTCCGGTGCGGAGTCCAGCCTGCGGAACAGGTACTTGAGTCCGGTCCCCTGGATGGCGTTCGTCTCCACGATGTCCATGTCCGGGGACACCTGCCTGATGGACTCCCTGAACACCTCCTTCTCCGCCTGCGAGATGAGGTCGGTCTTGGTGACCACGCAGATGTCGGAGAGGGCGATCATGGGAGCCATCTTCAGCGGAGCGTGCGTCCCCGAGAGGGAGGACATGACGCAGATTCCGAAGGAGTTGGTGAAGTACGGGGAGCAGCGGAGGCACAGCCCGGCGCTCTCCACGATGAGCGTCTCGGCGCCCTGCTTCTCAGCCCAGTCCAGGGCGTCGCGTATGATCATGATGCCCATGTGGTCGGGGCACATGTCTCCGGAGTAGATCTTCTTCGTGGGGATGCCGAACTCCTGGCGGAGCTCCTCGTCCTCGAAGGCGGTCACCACGTCTATCTTCAGATATGCGACGGTCGAGGTCTTCGAGATGTGTCCGATCATCTGCCTGACCACGGACGTCTTCCCCGCGCTGGGAGGGCCGGCGACGACCATCAGCCTCACAGGACCCCTCCTATGATCTCCCCGGCGCGTATGCGCTCCCTGAGGACGGACATCTCCTCGTCCATCTCCCTCACGCGGGCCAGGGCGGCCCTCTCGCTGTTTCCCGGCTCCAGGACCGAGAGGACCTCGCCTCCGCCCATGACGATCCTCCTGTCGGAGAGCATGGAGACGTACGGGTCGTGGGTGACGAAGAGCACCGCCTTGCGGAGCTCCTTCAGGTGCGATATCACCTCGTCCTTATAGATCCCGGCGTTCTCGACCTCGTCCAGCAGGAGGATGGGCGCCTTGGAGATCATCACGGCGTCGGCGATCATGAGGGAGCGGGTCTGTCCTCCGGAGAGGGCGGACATCCTCATCCCGGAGGATATCTTCTCGCCGGTGAACCTGTTGGCGAGGTCCACGGTGTCCTGCACGATGCCGTCGTGGGCGCTCCTCCTGGTGGAGACGTGCATGGAGAGGAACCTCTCCACGCTCAGGTCGGCGAGGCATTTGGTGTTCTGCGTGATCATGGCGATGGGCTTGCAGCCCGGGTCGCGGATGAGCTCCTCCGACGGGGGCTCCCCGTTCACGAGCACCCTCCTGCGGGTGACGGTGTCCGATTGCGCGAAAACCTCGATGTCGTTGATGAACGCGGTCTTCCCGGAGCCGGTCGGACCCACGATGGATATGCTGTCGCCGGGACGTATGTCGATCCTGTCGAACCTTTCGGGCTCTCCGCGCTTCGTGGTCCCCGGAAGGACCGTGACGGTCATCTCTGTCGGATGCTCCATGGCGGCCCATCATGGGGTCGGATATAACCTTGAGCGATAATATTTTCCTGAAAAGGATAATCGGTCGTCCGGCTGTCACAGCCGTGAACGGATTGCGGACGCCTCCTGTCGGGTTGGAACCGGTGGGAGGCGTCCGCGACGATATCATTTCTTCAGCCCGTAGTAGTCCGGGTAGTCCCAATCGGCATCGTCGAACAGAGGGCGCCTGGGGTCGTCCTCGTCAAGGGCCCCGTCGATCCTCTCCGCCACCGCATCCCTGCCGCCGAGTCCGTTCAAGAGGGCTGTGATGATCCCGCAGACAACCGGCCCCGAAATCCTGACGGATGATGGCGATCCCTCGCATTCCATTATGGCGGACCAGGGACACGCGGGATCGCATGACTGCTCGTGGATATCGTCGAAGAGCCTCAGGAGATCATCCGCGGAGCAGCCGTCGGGTTCGATGTCCACGTCGGCGTATCCGCCGAAGCCGTCCCTGTTGTCGAATTCGAAGAGAACACTCTTCTCTTCCTGTTCGACCACGATCTCCTGGGCCTCTGTGCTGCCGATCAGTGCGCGTTCGCGTACCGTCGAATCCCTCTTGATGATCGTCAGGAAGGTCGGTCCGTCCTTCTTCGACGAGCCGGGGACCGGGATGCTGTCGAAGAACCCGAGAGCATCGCGGCACTCCTTGATCGACGGATCGGCGCAGCGCTCCATCGCCATGGCGAGGGCGTCCATGAACGGCGGCAGGACGGCCCCTTCGTACGTGTAGGTCCGTCCGGTCCCCGTGATGCCGAGGCGCCATTCCGGCGACCCCTCGGGCCCGTAACCGTATGCGAGTCCGGAGCGGCTCGGGGCGAGGCAGGCGGCGTAGAGCAGGCGCTCGATATCCGTCTCCGTGGCCTGCACGGGCCTTCCGTCCACCGAGACTCCCTTGTCCATGGAAGCTTCGAGCACGTATCCGTCGTCCTCTCCGAACGCGATCTCCAGGCGTAGCGCGGCGGCGTTCCCCAGGGTGGAGCATCCCATGTATTCGGTCTCCAGAGGGAGATCGAGGGCACGGACCAGGCGGTCGCGCATCTCCGGCGATATGCTGCGTGCGGATCCCGGCGCATCCCGGGCGTACTGTGCGATGAGACTGTCGATGCACGCGTCCAGCATGCGGTCGATCTCCTCGTCCGACGGATCGTCCTCCGAGGGCCCGGGTGAGGACAGCCCCCATTCCGTCTCGAATCCCGTGGGATGGAAGACGAAGCTTCCCTCATCCCCGTCGGATGTGCAACTGAAGACGTCGTTCTCATACACGTTCTGCCAGCCCTTCGAGATCCAATCGATCCCGCCCATATCGCCCAGGTTCGTCATCAGCAGGAGCACCCTGAATCCCGGACGCATATGGAGGTCGCCGTCGAACGGCGCGTGCGGAGCCGAGCCTTCACGGGAAAGCA
>DATC01000055.1 GCA_002504495.1 Methanomassiliicoccaceae archaeon UBA537 | reverse complement strand
GTCCGTGAAGCACGAGCAGCTGGATACCTCGAGCCACTTCTGCTGACCCGCCGCCCAGACTTCGAGGTCGAACTGTTTTGCGTGCGGGAAGCCGATGTCGCCCGTGCAGATTGCGAGCACGCGGTAGGGCAGCCCGAGCTTCTGGAGAATCCGCTCGGCGTCCTTGCGGAGCTTTTCGAGCTCTTCGAAGCTGTGGTCGGGGTGAACCCATTTTACAAGCTCGACTTTGTCGAACTGGTGCAGGCGGTTGAGCCCGCGCACGTCCTTGCCCCAGCTGCCGGCCTCGCGGCGGAAGCACGGAGTGTAGGCGGTCATCTTCTGCGGGAAGTCATCATTGCCGAGAATGACATCTCTGAATATGTTGGTTACAGGCACCTCAGCGGTAGGGATGAGATAGAAGTCATCCAGACCCACGTAGTACATCTGGGCCTCCTTGTCAGGCAGCTGGCCGGTGCCGAAACCTGAGGCAGCGTTGACCATGATCGGTGGCTCGACCTCCTTGTAGCCGGCGGCTGTGTTGATGTCGAGGAAGAAGTTGATGAGGGCCCTCTCGAGCCTTGCGCCGTCGCCCTTGAGGCAGTAGAATCCGCTTCCGGCGACCTTCACGCCTCTGTCGAAGTCGATGATATCCAGCTCCTCGGCGATCTCGAAGTGCTGCTTGGGGGTGAAATCGAACACCCTCTTCCTTCCGGCCTCGTAGACGACGACGTTCTCGGTGTCGTCCTTTCCCAGAGGGACGTCGGAGGCGGGGATGTTCGGGATGTTGAGGACGCAGTCCGAGCGGATCGCTTCCAGCTCGGCCATCCTGCTGTCGTTGCTCTGGATCTTGTCCGCCACCTCGCGCATCTCCGCGATCTTGGCGTCCTTCTCCTCGCCCTTGGGCATCTTGGAGATCTGGAGCGACACCTCGTTGCGGGTCTGCCTGAGACGGTTGTTCTCATCGGTCAACGACCTCCATTCGCCGTCGGCGTCCAGGAACCTGTCGAGAATGACCTCGTCCTTGTTCCTGTTCCTCAGCATGGTCCTGATCATGTCAGGATCGTTCCTTATCACGTTAACATCGAGCATCGCGACTACCTCGGAACTTCTTCTGGCAAAGGGAGGTCCACGTCCTCTTGTCCGTGAGGACTATGACTCCTCCGCGGACGTCAACGGCGACGCACCCCACTGCCTCCTCGATGGCGGCCGCGGTCTCCTTCGCATCGCTGTCGGAGTTGGAGAGCACCTTGGCCTTTATCAGGCGGTTCTTCTTCAGTTGCGCCGCGATCTCGTCGAACAGTCCCTGGTCCAGGCCGTCCTTGCCGACCCTGACCGTGGGCGCGAGTTCGTTGGCGCGCCTCATCAGCTCCTTCTTGGCGTCCTTTTCGCTCATGTGATTGCTCCCTGATGTACGGCCTGCGCGAGATGTTTCCGCACTCCGCGCACGTCGTGCGCACCATGTGGCCTCCGACCCGCGTCCTGCAGTTCAGCCCCGGTATCAGCGGAACCAGGCATCTGTCGCAGTACGGCATGCCGTCGGGGATGGGCGCCTTCGTCTTCCCGCTGATCCTCCTCGACAGGTCCACGTAGCGTCTGGCGCGGTCCGTCCTTCCGGAACGGACCTCCGAACGTGCGAGGTCCATCAGTATGGAGATGCGCTCCGCGCCTATCTCGGCCGCGGCGTTGTGCGAGATGCGCCTCTTTCCCATGGTGCTCTGCGAGCGATAAGCCCCCCTCTATAAAGAGTGCGCGCACGACCGAGGGGGCGGATTGACCTCGTCGCAGGAGCTCCGGGAACGCCATCGATCTGAGAAGAGCCCTTATCTCCTGCTCCTCGCCCTCGAAGTCCTCGTCCGACTCCGCATACGTCTCCCAGAGGAAGATGAAGTACTCGTGGAACGCCGACACCGCCTCGTCCCAGGACGGCTTGGAGACAGATATCCCGAGATCGCCGTTGGAGAGCGTCCACCTGCCTTTCGCGGCATCGTAGCCCGGAACGGCCTCAACGGGATTCAGAAGGGGCACGTCCCCGTCCTTGGAGATGGCCCTGTGGAACCTGATGGACGGGAACGGATAGCAGCCTATCGCGTCGCGGACGGACTCGACGACCCCGTCCGCGTCCAGGACTACGGCGCCCGTCACTATGGCGGGGGATCCCTCCAGCCCGGCGAGCTCCTTCTCAACCTCGTCCCCGGACGGATGGACCGGGACGGCCCTCGATCCGTCGGTGATGATCCAGCGCCCGCGATGCGACGGGTCCCGGAGGACTGCACCCACCGTAGCGCTCTGCATCCCCGACACGTTCGCGGCGGCCAGAGCGTCCAGGTCGCGGCGGGGGCTCACCCTGAATCTCCGCTCCTCCCCGTCCATCCCGTAGATCATGATACGGCCCTCGAGATGGCTCCTCAGAGCGACGAGGTCGACGGCGATCCTCCTCCTTCCCTCGGCGTCCGCGTGTCCGTCGGGAGCGTCGTCCATCACCGAGGCCATGCTCGCCCGGTCCAGCTCCTCTATGGCGGCCGCCAGGGCATCCTCCAGGAGCGTGCCTTTGGCCGAGCAGGAGGACCCCATGTCGCCTCCGTCACCCTGGATCTTCAGAACGAAGCGGGAGGGGACCCATTCAGGAAGCCTGCCCTGCGTCCGAAGCTCCCTGCGGACCATGAGGCACCCTACATCGGTCAGGAGATTCTGGACGTCGATCATTATCTGCCCAGCCACGAGCACGGGTATGTCCGCATCCTCGTCGAATGCGTCGACGACCTTGAAGTTGAACTGCCTCATCGCGCCGGTATAATCGAAGGCCTCTTATCTGGATTGCGGATAGGCGCGTCCTCTCCTATTATTACGGGCGCCCGTGGAGGAGACGAAACCATTATATGAGGAACTGGCATCGGCACATCTATCTACGACGGGGCGCTATGCTCCGATTCGATTCACAATCAAAGGTGGTTTAAATGGTAAGAAAGCCCGCATCGATGTACAGACAGATCAAAGGACAGGCGTACACCCGCCGCGAGTACATGGGCGGAGTGCCTGCCAGCAGGGTCAGCCAGTACGTCATGGGCAACCTGCAGGGAGACTTCCCCGTCACCCTCACCCTCAAGGTGAAGAACAGGGTCCAGATCAGGCACACCTCCATCGAGGCCGGTCGTATCGCGGCCAACAAGGTCATGACCGCCCAGGCCGGAACCGCCAACTACCAGATGGTCGTCAGGGCCTTCCCCCACGTCGTCCTCAGGGAGAACAAGCTCGCTACCGGAGCAGGAGCGGACCGTGTCTCGAGCGGAATGCGCCAGGGATTCGGAAAGACCGTCGGAACCGCTGCCAGGCTCGAGCGCAACCAGGCCATCCTGACGATCGAGGTCCCCGTCGATAAGGTCGCCGTGGCCAAGGATGCCCTCTGGAGAGCATCCATGAAGTTCCCCTCCCCCTGCTACATCGATATCGAGAAGGGGAAGGAGTTCGTCAACCACTGATTCCTAGATGTTCGATCTCGAACTCGACAGAGTCGCACGCTGGATACGCGACGGGGGCTATTCCTCCGTCGCGGTCCAGCTTCCTGAGGGTCTCAAGATAAGGGCCCTCGAGATTTCTGATTTCATTGAAAGCAATACGGGCGCCAAGGTGCTCGTGATCGGTCGTCCGTGCTACGGCGCCTGCGACATCTTCGACTACAGAGGATGGTGCGATGCCATAGTGCACTACGGCCATTCTCCTATTCCGTCTATGGGCGACGACCCGAACGCCCTGTATATAGAGGCGCGCTACGGATCCGAACTCCCGAAAGGATTCTCGGATTTCGTATCTAGCCTACCTGGAAGAGTCGGCATCCTGGCCACCGTCCAGTACATCGGGATGATACCAGAGGCCGCGGACGCCCTTAGATCGTCAGGAAGAATCCCGGTGATCGGAACAGGGGATGACAGGCTCGCATATCCGGGACAGGTCCTCGGATGCAACTGCACCGCCGCCGAATCCGTCTCGGACGAATGCGACTGCTTCCTCTATCTCGGAGAAGGCGACTTCCATCCGATAGCCGCGTCTCTCGGAACGGAGAAGACCGTGTACGTCCTCAATCCAGTCACGGGGGAGACGAGATCCATGGACGAGCAGCGCGACCGTATCATCAGGCGCAGGTTCGGAACGATCCAATCGGCCTCCAAGGCGGAGGAGTTCGTGGTCATCGTCTCGAGCAAGAAGGGGCAATGCCGCCCGGAGACTGCGTCCGACGCCGAAAGGATGATAAGATCCGCCGGCCGCAGATGCACCACGGTCGTCCTGGAGGAGATAACCCCTGAATCCCTCGCATCGTACCGCGCCGATGCGTGTGTATGCACCGCATGCCCCAGGGTCGCCACGGACGAGTCCGCCCGCTACGGCCGCCCGATGCTCACGGTCCCCGAACTGGAGATCGCCCTCGGTCTGAAGGAATGGACGGGATATCCATTCGATCAGATCCGCGGCCGATCAGCTGGATGCCTGGATCAGCCTGTTGACGACGAACTTCTGGTCCATCGAAGCCAGGAACGAGCCGAGCCTCGGTCCGGCGCTCTTGCCGATGAGGATCTTGTACAGGGCCTTGAATGCGCCCTTGGTCCCGATGGGCTGCTGCTTGGCGATATCCGAGATTATGCCCGAGATCGTATCCGCGTTCCACACGCAGTCGTTCATCCTCTTCACGAGCGCCTGGAAGTACACCTTCTCGTTCATGGTGATCTCCATCCCTGCCGGAAGCGACTGGAGGATCGAGAACTTGACCATGTCCGGAGCGAACCCGTTCAACCAGTAGCGTATGCAGGAGACCCTCCTCTTGAGCCTCTGGATGTCCTCCTCCGTCGCAAGGGACATGTCGTTGGTCCTTCCGAGGACCTCCATGACGCCATCGAAGTCCGAGGTCATCTGGACCACGTTGACGAGATGCCTGTAGGAGATCTGCATGGGGAGCTTCGACGGGATGCGGTTGTGCTGGGCGATCTTGTAGGCCTGGACGGAGTTGTCGTCGGATTCGGCCCATTCTCCGGAGAAGAACAGCCTCTCCATCCTGTCGTACTCGTCGACCATGTCGAGTGTGCCCATCCCGGGATCGTAGTCTATGGCTCTGGACGGCTGGACCCTCAGGAACAGGTAGTTGAGGACCTCCGGAGGGGTCATATGGATGGCATCGAGTCCCGTGACGGAGCATCCGAGGGACTTGTGCATCTGTCCGACTCCCTTGAGCTGAACGAACTCGTACGGTATGGGGAACGGGGCCTTGCCGTCGAAGATCTCCGAGATTATCCTCTTCCCGGAATCGTAGGAGCCTCCGGCGGCCGCATGGTCCTTTCCGAACGGCTCGGCGGATGTTCCGAAGACCTTCCACTTGGCAGGCCACTCGAGCCTCCATGTCATCTTCCCGTCGGCCTTCCTGATGTCGGCCTTCCCATGGTGTCCGCAGACGCAGTCGTACTCCACGTAGGGGAAGGAATAGGAATCGAATATGGGCTTGGTGAACCTTCCGCACTTCTCGCAGACGGGATTGTACGGCGCGTAGTCGGGGTTCTCCGCCTTGCCGGTGACCTCGTGAAGTATGCGTATGATGTCCTGCCTCTTCTGGAAGGTCTTGTCGATGCACTCCGCGAAGACGCCCTTCTCGTAGAGCTCGTGGGTCCATATGATCTCGCACTTGACGCCGAGGGAGTCCACGGCATCGAGGAACGGCTGTACGAAATGATGCGCGTAGTTCCTGTGCTTCCCGCAAGGGCAGGGTATCCTCGAGATCGGCATTCCGACGTACTTCTCGAACTCCTCGGGCAGGAAATCGTAGCGCTTGCGCAGAGGATCGAAGGAGTCGATCAGATAGATCAGACGGACGTTCTTGCCTTTGGCCTCGACGGCGCTGCGGACCGATTCTCCGGTGATCGCTTCCCTGAGACTGCCGACATGGATGATGCCCGTCGGACTGATTCCCGTGGCGATGAGGGGATGATCGCATGTGTTCGCGACATCCTCCGCTATGACATCTGCCCAATGCATGGTAACCGTCCGAGCCATCGGCGAATCATAGATTATTATTTCGGTGAGAAGACCAGGCATCGAAGAGTCGCATCATTTTTATACGGTTCCAAAATAACCTCAGCCATGGCAAAGAAGAACGATTCTGGTTTCCAGTCCTCCGCAGGCCTCATGAGGTACTTCGACACGGAGAACGAGAAGGGGATCAGGGTTAGTCCCCGCACGGTCATCGGAATCGCCATCGCGATGATCGTCGGTATCATTCTGCTCAACACGTTCGTCCCCCTCAACTGAGGAACGATTCGTAATCGGAACCCGCATTCCGTGCTTCAGCCGTAAGGCTGGACCTTTTCTCGATTCCTCGGAAATCGCCCGGTGCAAAAAGACAGCGGATAATAAAAGGGCCCCCGCGCGTGCAGGGGCCGCGTTTCTCACACCCTGTCCTCGGGCAGGATGGTGTACTCCTCGTGGTACTTCGATCTGAACAGCTTGGACACGATCGGAGGCGCGATGATCGTCGTTATGACGGACATGAACACCACCGTGGTGTAGAGGTCCTGCGACATCGCCCCGCTGGCGAGACCGATGGAGGCGACGATTATGCCCACCTCTCCTCTGGGAGCCATTCCGAATCCGATTATCTTGAGGGACTGGCCGTCGAGGGACTTGTCTCCCAGCTTAGCCCCTATGCTGCATCCGATGAGCTTGGACACCACGGCGAGCACTATGGTGACTACGATGAGCACGACCACGGAGGTGTCGCTCAGCGTGGATACGTCCACCTGGAGTCCGACGTTCAGGAAGAAGAACGAGAGCATGAACGTGGATATCGAATCGATCTTGGATTCGAGATCCCACTCCCATGCATGGTCGGCGAACATCATGCCGGCGAGGAACGCGCCTATGATGGCGGCCAATCCTATGTACTCGGCCAAGGCCGACATGGCAAGGCATACGATAATCGCGATGACGAGCATGTTGACCGCGAAAGGCTTCTTCCCGGCAGCCTCGCTGGCCTTCCTTCTGGCGACGGCAAGGTCGTAGATCCTCGGGATCACCCACTTGCAGACGGCGATTATCGCCAGGACGAACAGCACGGCCTGGATGGTGATCATCGCCACTCCGGCGACGGACATACCCTGATCGGAGGTGGCCATGCCCTTGACGATCGCCAGGACGATCATTCCCAGGACGTCGTCTATCACGGCGGCCGCTATGATGATCCTTGCTTCCCTGGTGTCCATCAGATGGAGGTCCTTGATGATCCTGGCCGTTATGCCGACCGACGTGGCCACCATGGCGGCGGCCATGAAGAGGGCATGGTGCTGATTCCCGTCGGTTCCCATGATGAGAGCGAAGCCCAGGATGAACGGGACGACGACTCCCAGAAGGGCGCAGAAGAACGCCGCCTTCCCGGATTTCATGAGATCGCTGACCTTCGTCTCCAGACCCACGGTGAAGAGCAGGAATATGACTCCCAGCTCCGCCAAGGCATAGACGATCGGATAGACTCCGGATCCGTGATCCCCTTCGACGCCCGGGGACGGCATCCCCAGGTCCAGAAGGGACATCAGATCGAAATCTCCGAAGGTCAGATTGGCAATCAGCACTCCGAACAGGATCTCCCCTATCAGGCCGGGCAGGCCGAAGCGCGAGATGATCGCAGAGCCCAGACGAGCCAGGGCGTACAGGACCACCAGCGTGAACAATATCTGGAGGAGGTATTCCATGCTTCGGCCAGTCAGAGTATCTATATAAATCTGAGATGAAGGAAGGAGTGGAATCGCGAAGAGAAGAAGACCCCCGGAGGATATCCGGGGGCGGGATGCGTTGTTTTCAGAAGGAGAACGAGACGGTCCATCCGCCGCTGGATCTTGCGGATCCGAAGGCGAAGGTGACCATCGGTGCGGAGAACACGTCCTCGACTATGCGGACCTCCTCGTCCTTCATGCTGCATGGAGCTTCCGAAGGAGCCTCCACCGAGAGCACAGGCTCGGGGGCGGACAACATCGAGACGGACGCAGGGGCCGGCAGGGCGGCCGCGAAGGACGGCACTACGAATCCGGGTCCGAACCACGCCTTCTCGAGAGCGAAGTCGTACTCGTCTTCATCGCATCCTATGCGGTCGTCGACCGGCAGCTCGAGCGACGGGACCGTGAGCAGCATCACGGACGAGAGGTCGTCGGCGACATCCACCTCGGGCATCTCGTCGTAGATGAAGGCCTTCGCGAAGGCTCTCGCGCCTCCGTCGTCCTCCAAGTACACATCGGGTTCGACAAGGGATTCCAGCTCGTCCCTGAGCAGCCTCGGAACGACGAGCACCATGAGATCGCGGACGCGGTCCCTGATGTCGACGCATACGGGCCTGGGGGCGTCGCCGAGATCCCTCAGTCCAAAGGGCGCTGGGGCCCCTCCTTCTTCCCCTCGACCGAATCGGAGTCGCAGAGGCGGCCTCCATTGAATCTGTAGGTGCGGTACTTGGGCCTGGGACGGCTGACGACCGGATCGGAGAGCTCCTTGATGCCGTATGCGCTGAGATCCGCGGGTTCGGGAGCCGGAACGGGCTCCGGACGGACCTGGACCGCATCCACGACATCGGACGTCTCCACGGATGCCGAAGCGACATCGACGGCGGTCTCGGAGATGGATGTGGCGACATCGGGCTGGGCGTTCCCTTCGGTATAGAGTCCCTCGATGGGCTGCATCGGAGGCACCTCGATCCTCTGGGGCTCAGTCCTGGAAACGACCGCGGGCTCTTCGACGACAGGAACGGCCTCGGCCTCGGGGACCTCGACGGCCTCCTCGACGACGGGAGCTTCCTCGATCGTCTCCTCGACGGCCTCGACCTCCGGGATCCGGACCGCCTCCTCGACGACATCGATCTCGACGGGCTCTGCAGGCTCCTCCACAGAAGAGATCTCCTCCTTGGAAGCGACATCCGGCACGGGCTGCGGGATCTTGACCGGCTCCGGCTCGACAGGAGCCTCGACAGGCATGTCGATCGACGGCGCATCGGAGGGGACCTCGACCTCGACGGCCTCCTCGACGATGGGGACCTGGATCTCCGGCTCCGCGACGGCGTCCCCGCCCTTCATTATGACGACGCCCTCTTCCTCGGAGTCGTCATCGTCGGACCAGTCGATGGCCTTCGTCGGCCTGGATACGGCAGGCTGACGGGATATGTTATCGAGGAATCTCGGAACCGCCGTCTTGTGAACGGATGATGCAGATGATACGGAAGAGGCGACGGATGCCGCAGGAGCGGTCTGACGCCCTATGCCGCTGAACGTCTTCGGAGCAGGACTGGTGCCCAGGTCCGGATAGAATGACGACCCCTGGGAGGTCCGGATCTCGACCTCCTCGCTGGAACGAGACGGAGCGGGCGCGGATCTGCGGCCCACATAGCTTCCGAGACCTGCGTCGACGAACTCGTCGTCGGAGAACACGTCGTCGGATCTCTTCGTTATGAAGATGGCGTCCCCATCGATATTGAACTTCTCGTAGCCGTCGCTCCCGAACTCGCGCACGCCGGGAGAGCAGCCGGCTGTAGGAGCCCCCTTGTGCTGGAAGAGGCTCTTCTTGATGCTGTGGCCGGCCTTCGAGATGTTGCTCTTGATCGCTGCGGAGGAGTCGGTTCCCGAGAATATGGCCCCCAATCCCTTCCTGAAACCCTTATGAGGTCCAGCGCTACCGCTAAGTGGAGTGTTGTCACTCATGCTTGCATCCCATCCGCTGAAGACATGAGCTGTTCAGTATATAATAACGCGTAATAAGGCGGAAACCGTCGCGCACGCACGAATCTCACATAGTCCGCCTTGCCTTCCGACTTTATATCGCGTATCATTCTCGAGAACACGTCGGAGGGGCACGAGACGATCATGACCTCCAGGCACTTCCGGTTCTTCATATGGGAATGGAGCTGCGTCTTGATGAATTCGGAATAGGACCCCTGGATCCTCGCCATCCACGGATCCTCGTGGTTCCCGCGGACTATGACGAGCACGCCCTCCACATCGCCTTCGATATCCTCCAGCTCCTTGATCTCTCCGAGCGCTGCGTTTATAGATGCTCTGACCGCCTCGGAACGACCGCTGAGGCCGTACGCCGCCTGGATCCTGTCCAGGGCGTCGATGTTGTCATCGTTCATCGATACGCTTACAACTGTCATGGGATTACCCTGCCGATCGATATGAACAAACTGTCTGAAACTATCTAAATCTTATTAATCATCGACAAATCTATTAATATAATGAGCAACACGAAGCGACATGGACGCCGAATTGATGTTCGTGCTGTACTCCGTGGGCATACTGGCCGTATCGATGATCGGCGCCGTCCTGCCTCGGACGAGGCAGCTCTCCGACAGGACATCCCACCTTCTGGTTGCTCTCAGCGCCGGGATATTCCTCGGCCTGCTCTTCCTTCTCCTGCTTCCCGAGGCTTTCGAGGAATGCGAAGAGAGCGGGATCGATGCCCACGACAGCATGTGGGCCCTGCTGGCCGGCTTCGTCCTCGTGCTGTGCGTAGATACTCTGATGAGGCACAGGCACTCGGGAGGATGCGTGGAGGACTTCAAGGGCATGCCGCCGTCCATCGCCTCCCTCATGGGCCTCTCGGTCCATGCCGCGTGCGACGGTCTCGCCCTCGCCGCGACGTTCCTCGCAGGAGACGCCGTCGCCCTTCTGACGACGATCGGAATGTGCATCCACAAGTTCGTGGTGCTGTTCTCCCTGTCGACTCTCATGCTCTCCGACGGCATAGAGAAGAGGAAGTCGATGAGATATCTCCTCGGATTCGGGCTCGTCACCCCTGTGGCGGGATTGCTGTTCTTCATGATTGTCAGCGGCGTCTCCGATATCGGGGGCATGTGCGGAGTGCCCATGATGTTCGCCGCCGGAACGTTCCTCTACGTGGCCATGTGCGACATCCTGCCCGAGGCCTTCCACAGGAACAAACACGACAGGAACGCTCTTCTTGCGATTCTCCTCGGCATAGCCATCATCGGACTGATGGCCTTCGCGTTCCCCCACGTCCACCGATGAGGTCAGAGCTCGGAGCTCAGCGAGAAGTCTCCCTTCTCGATGAGCCCGCGCCTGCGCATCGCGAAATCGATGACGAAGACCACGACCGCTGCGAGCACGACGCACACGAGCACGACCTCGGCCATGGCCATCGGGTCGTAGGACATCGTCTTGAAGGTGTCGATCAGTCCCACGAGGCCGGACGTGCCCATGCCCGCTCCGACGGAATCCGTGGCGAAGTCGAACAGGTAGGCGAAAGGAGCCAGGATGGCCGAAGCGACCGTCGTGGGGATCCATATCAAGGGCTTCCGGACGATGTTCTTGAACTGGAGCATGCTGGTACCGATCCCTACGGCGAAGACGGCCCCGGCCCTGTTGTCGTAGGCGGTCTGAACGGCGAATCCCACCATCTGCACGCAGCACCCGACCAGCGCGGCCCCGGCCGCCAACGGCACGCTGCCTATGCCGATGGCGACGCATATCGCGACGGAGCTTATCGGCGCGGTCAGCGCCATCCCAACGAGGACTGCGACGATCACGCACATCGGAAGAGGCATGATATCGAAGCTGGCCTCTATGACGGAGCCGATCCCGAGGGTTATCTGATGCACGGCGAATGACAGCACGACGCAGTACAGCAGTGACGCCATGAGTCCGACCAGCGGCACGAGGATCAGATCGACCGACGTCTTCTTCAGTCTGGAAATGGCCAGCAATGCGAAGAGCACGGACACGTAGCAGGACAGCGGATCGGAGATCGTATGGAACGCGCAGTCAGCGAAATCGAACATCAAATTGCCGGCGGCTCCGGCCGCCATGAGCGCGACGACCGCGACCCCCTCCTTCTTCAGGGAGAGGGCCACGCCCAATCCGATGCCGGCCCCCATTAGGCTCTTGACCAGCGAAGCGAAGGAATCCAGCTGCTCGAGACCGGGGATGTCTGCGAAGACGGAGATTATCGTTCCTATTATCAGCGTACCGAATAGTCCGATGGCCATCCCGTTGGTGGTGGTCATCAGGAACTGCCTGATCGCGCGAGCGTCGAGAGCTCCGTTCCCGATTCCGTTCATGGTGTTCCATCGCAGGTGCGTATTAAGCCGTTTGCACAGAAGCGGACAACGGATGCCGCGATGACGACGCAGTCGGTTTTGACAGTCTTAACTACCATGAGGATATGCGGCATGCATGCAGGAATCAGATCTGTGGCTTGTGTTCGCCGCGATCGTCATGGTGATGATCGCCGCAGATTTCATAGCCAACAGAAAGCCGCACCACATAC
The DNA here is from genome assembly GCA_002504495.1 of Methanomassiliicoccaceae archaeon UBA537. GTDB lineage: Archaea > Thermoplasmatota > Thermoplasmata > Methanomassiliicoccales > Methanomethylophilaceae > Methanoprimaticola. The sequence continues at coordinate 3,017 of DATC01000055.1, read as the reverse complement.
CTCTCAGGAGCGCGCTGCTCCAGACCGGGCTGTGGGTGGGCATAGCCTTGGCGTTCGGTGCACTGCTCCTCTACGTCACCGGGGACGCCGATCTCACGATGGAGTACTTCACGGCGTATGTGATCGAGGAGTCCATGAGCATGGACAACCTGTTCGTGTTCATCATAATCTTCTCGTACTTCGCCATCCCGGACGAGGACCAGCACAAGGCCCTCTTCTACGGGATAGTCGGAGCCATCGTGTTCCGTGCGATATTCATCTTCGCGGGAGTCGAACTCCTGCAGATGTTCGACTGGCTGCTCTACGTGTTCGGACTGGTGCTCGTCTACGCGGCCCTGAAGACGCTGTTCGGAAAGGAGGACGAGGGCGAGAACAAGATCGCGGCCTTCATGAAGAGGCGCTTCGACTATGTGGACGCCTCCGAGGCCGACGGACGCCTGTTCGTCAAGAAGGACGGGAAGAGGGTCATCTCGGCGATACTGATGTGCATCATCGTCATCGAGCTCTCCGACCTCATCTTCGCGATGGATTCGATTCCGGCCGTCCTCGCCATATCCACCGACACCCTCGTGATCTACGCGTCCAACATCTTCGCGGTCATGGGACTCAGATCCCTGTTCTTCGTGATCAAGGGAGGAATGACGCACATAAGATACCTCAAGTACGGACTCGGAGCCATACTCCTCTTCGTTTCCGCGAAGCTGCTCCTCCACTCCGTGGTGGAGATCCCCATCCTTCTGTCGCTCGGAGTCATCCTGGGCATACTGGCGGTGACCGTCGTCGCCTCGCTCGCCAAGAACCGCTCCGAAGCGAAGACCGCCCGATCGGACGGATAAAACCATTCACGGACGTCGGGCCCGCATGCTCGACGTTCGTCTTTTTTCCTTTTTGGAAAAACGATGCCTCATCGGACACCGAAGACCGTCTTTCTTCAGAGAGTCCTCCTCTTCCTATACCTATAGATAAAGAGATTGCTGGATTCTTAAATGGATGGATGCAACCTATATCCAACATTGGAACATCCGCCGGCGTCTGCGAAGACGAAATGGCATTTCTCAGGATTTACAATTATCATAAAATCCAGAAAATTATCCTAAATAGGATAATTGATTCCTCATTTATATACTTCAGCGGCTAGTATATAAAGAGTATATTAACAAACACCTGATTCGAATATTCTATAAACTGAGTTAAAATCAGCAGTATATAAACATTTCATGCTTAATATAAAAACCATGGATATAACTTCCAACCTCGGTTTGGGTTAAATAACTTCGAATGAAATGGAGAATCCGTCAAGTACGGCAACAGCCGCACAAGGCAAATGGAGGAAAACGAATGATTGACTACAGCAAAGTGGACTTCGCCAAGATCCTCAGGCGCTACGACGTCGAGGCTCAGAACGAGACCACACCTGAGGCCGTCGCGAAGAAGATGCTCCCCGCAGACCCGATTCTCAAAGAGGTCGCGGAGACCGTCCTGTACATGAAGTTCAAGGAAGTCGGACCCGCTACGACCAAGGCGCTCCAGGCCAAGAAGGATCCCCTCGACATCATCAACAACGGACTCGTCGTTGGAATGGAATGCGTCGCAAAGCTGTACGCCGAGCACATCTACTACCTGCCCGAGATCATGATGGCCGCCAAGACCATGGAGATCGGTATCGCCATCGCCGAGAAGCAGATTCCCGGCGGAAGGACCACCAAAGGAACCGTCGTCATGCACGCCGCAGAGGGAGACCCCCACGACATCGGAAAGAACATCGCCGCCGTCATGCTGAGATCCTCCGGATACTCCGTCATCGACATGGGCAAGGACGTCGCCGTCGTCGACGTCGTCGCAGAGGTCGAGAAGGTCAAGCCCATCCTGGTCACCGGAACCGCCCTCATGACCACCACCATGACCGCCTTCCCCAGGGCCGCCGAGAAACTCGTCGCCGATGGCGTCGACATCCCCTTCATGGCAGCCGGCGGAGCAGTCAACCGCGACTTCGCAGAGTCCTTCCCCCTCGGAATCTACTCCGAGAAGGCTCCCCAGACCCCTCCGATAGCCGACAAGATCCTCGCCGGATACGACTGGAAGAGAATAAGGGAAGAGTGGGACGAGATCGTCGGAGGACAGTGATTACAATGGCAGCTACTAGATACACCAAGATGGCATACGACAACGCGGACGAGATGGTTTTCGGAGTCTCCAAGCACCCGATCTCCTACGGCTTCGGACTGAAAGTCGGAGCCGGCCGCGTCATCCCCGAGATCAACTACGGACCCAGGCCCGGAAAAGAGAAGGACCCCGAGTCCCTGAGGAAGGAGTACGTCGACTACATCTCGAAGGACATCCTCAACAGGGCCGTCACCGTCGGATTCCCCGACGTCCAGCTCGAGACCGAGTGGGTCTCCCAGATGGGCAACCCCAAAATGGCGACTCCCGTCGTCGAGGGACAGAAGGCCATCTGCGAGAAGTACCACGAGGAGTACGGACTGAACTGCGCCGTCAGGCAGACCATCCCCGACCAGAGAGAGGCCGAGGAAGGCTACAGGCCCGGAATGGGCGGAAAGCACGCCTACCCCGAAGCCCTGTTCAACTGCGCCGAGATCGCCTGCGAGAACGGAGCGGACGTCCTGAGCTGCGAGACCCTCGGCGGAAAAGAGCTCGCCGACTACGCCGTCACCAACGGAGACATCGTCGCCTTCCTGTTCGGAGTCGGATACCTCGGATCCATCGACATGGAGTACGTCTGGTCCGAGTTCGTCGACATCTGCAAGAAGAACAAGGTCGTCGCTGGAGGAGACACGAACTGCTCCGGAGCCAACACCTCGATGTTCATGGCCGGCGGCTACCTCGACAACGATGTCCAGAGGACCTACTCTGCCGTCACCCGTGCCATCTCCGCTGCCAGGACTCTCGTCGCCCCCGAATGCGGTGCGACCGGACCCGACAAGGACTGCGGATACGAGGGGCCCATCGTCAAGGCCATCACCGGAAAGCCCGCCGCCCAGGAGGGTAAGAACTGCCAG
>DATC01000130.1:4897-12084 GCA_002504495.1 Methanomassiliicoccaceae archaeon UBA537 | reverse complement strand
GTTCGTGTGTCGAAGTCACGGATATGCGTTGGCCCGCGCAAACCGATATAAACGAGTGCCTGATACGGAGTGATGGTGCCGCTGTGGCTTAGGGGTATAGCGGCTGACTTGTAATCAGCAGGCCGGGGGTTCAAATCCCTCCAGCGGCTCCACCACATCCGTTTTCGGATCTTCCCGGATCAGTGCTTCAGATGCTTGGCGGCCTCTTCGACGGACGCCCCATGGAGCACGATGTCCGATACGGCCGACATTATGCCCTTGACATCCTTGTGCTGGAAGATGTTCCTGCCGATGGAGACGCCATGACCTCCCGCCTCCAGGGAATCGTGGACCATGTTGAGAACGTCCATGTCGGAGTTCATCTTCGGCCCTCCGGCGATGACGACGGGCACCATCGTTCCCTTGACGACCTCGCGGAATGAGTCGATATCCCCGGTGTAGCTGCACTTGACGACATCGGCTCCCAGCTCCATAGCCACTCTTGCGGCGTGGGCCACGGCCTGCGGATCGAAGGAGTCCTTGATCTTCGGACCGCGAGGGTACGCCATGACTATCAGCGGCATCCCCCATTCGTTGCACTGCCTGGACACCATGCCGAGGTCCTGCAGCATCTGGGGCTCGGTCTCGGCCCCGATGTTGATATGCATGGACACCGCGTCGGCACCGAGCTTCAACGCCTCCTCGACCGTTGCGACGAGGACCTTCGAGTTCGAATTCACGCCTATGTCGGTCGAAGCGGACAGATGGAGGATGAGCCCTACATCATGTCCGGAGGACCTGTGTCCCTGAGGGACCATTCCCTTATGCATCAGAACCGCAGTGGCGCCGCCCTGGACGACATCGCTGACCGTCTGCTTCATGTCGATCAGTCCTGGAATAGGCCCTGCGCTGATTCCGTGATCCATGGGAACGATGACCGCGTTGCCGCTGTTCCTGTCGATTATCCTCTCGATCCTGATGCTCTTGCCGAACATTTCTATCGCCGTGCTACGTGCTAACACGGCACACTATATGAAACCATCGCATGCGTCTGCGGCTCAAGCATCGAAGGCACGGCGAGAAGGATGTACCGGCCGGAATGGGCATCTTGGACGGGAAAGGAAGACGCGGAAGACGGACAAGCGCCTCCCGCGTCATGAAAAAGAAGGATGGATCCCTTTACGCTTTGCTCTCCGAGGTCACGGTGTCCTCGGCGGATTGGATGCATTTGCTGAGCACGGTATATGCATTGATCATATCGGGCTCGCTCACTATGAAGATGGTATCAGTATGACAGGATACGGTCTCCTCGATGTTGATGCCCGCATCCGAGAGGTTCGTGATCAGATAGGCTATGACTCCACTGGTATCGACGATCTTCTCAGGAGACTTGACCGCGATCTCCACAAGGTTCTCCCTGACCTTGATGAGATTGAATCTGCCGACGGTGTCTATGATCCTCTCCTTGAGACGCGTATCTGCGATTATGGTGACGGCGGAGGCGGACTGGACGCACTGCATGATGCTGTCCTCGTTCCACAGGTCCTTGAACAGGTTGTCCATCTTATGGAGGACGGACCAGTCGTTCTTGGCCGTCACGATGCAGGTCTTGGTCCTCATCTCGAGCCTGCTGTCCTTCAGGATGTTGAGGATGCTGAGCTCGTGATCGGTTGTGACCGACAGCTTGGAGGAGTATCTGCGGCATGCTATCATGACCGCCTCCTCGTTGTCCACACCGAGATCCTTCATGATGGATCTGGCAAGAGAGGAGTAGTTGATGAGGCCCTTCGACACGCAGTCCTTGATGCTCGGATGCGCATCGATGTAGACGCGGGTGCGCTCGGCGAGGCTCTCTTTCACAGGGCTCTTGGGCATGCATCCGCATATTGTCTAAAAGTATATTAACTGTCTGAATAGAGACAAAAAATAGATAAGAGGTTTGATTTGGAGGCCTGCTGTCACTCAGGACAGAAGGTCTCCGAGAAGATCTGTGAAGACATCGGTCTGCTCGGACGTCACTATCAGCGGCGGAACGAGACGGATGGTCTTGCCGTGCGCCACATTGACGAGGATGCCGTTGTCCAGACACTTCTCGCGGACCATGGATGCCGTCTCGGTAGAATCCATCTCGACGCCTGTGATGAGGCCGTACCCGCGGACATCGACGATCCTGTCCGAGCCTATGGCCTCGATCTTGGAGCGCCATTCGGCTCCGAGAGCCTTGGCATGGGCCACGAGCCCTTCGTTCCTGATGGTATCGAGCGTCGCGCATCCCGCGGCGCATACCAGGGGGCTTCCGCCGAAGGTGGTCCCGTGGGTTCCGGGAGTCATGACAGCGCAGAACTCGTCCGTGGTGGAGACGGCCCCTATGGGAACGCCTCCTCCGAGCGCCTTGGCCATGGTGATCATGTCGGGAACGACGCCGAAGTTCTGGATGCCGTACCACTCGCCGGTCCTTCCGATCCCCGTCTGGACCTCGTCGACTATCATCACCGCGCCGTAGTCGTCGCAGAGGTCGCGGACGCCCTTGAAGAAGGATGGGTCCGCGGTTATGACACCGGACTCTCCCTGGATGGGCTCTACGATCAGGGCCGCGACGTCCTTGGTCATCAGCTCCTTCACGGATTCGAGATCCCCGAAGCGGAAGTACTCGTATGCATCGGATATCAGAGGCTCGAACCCCGTCTGGAAGATCTTCTGTCCGGTAGCTCCGAGCGAGGCTGACGTCCTTCCATGGAACCCGTTGAGCGCGGAAAGCACCTTGGTGCGTCCCGTGTACTTGACGGCGGTCTTCAGAGCCGCCTCATTGGCCTCTGCGCCGCTGTTCACGAACAGAGTGCGGGAAATGTCGCCAGGAGCGATCTCTGCGATCCTCTGGGCCAGCTCGCCCTGCTGCTCGACGTAATAGAGGTTGGAGACGTGGGCCATCCTCGCGGCCTGCTCCTGGACCGCCGCGACCCATGCAGGGTGCGCGTATCCGAGAGCGTTGACGGCTATGCCGGCCACCAGATCGAGATATCTCCTCCCGTCGGTGCCGTAGAGGTAGCATCCCTCGCCGTGCGTGAACGCGACAGGGATTCTTCCGTAGTTGTGGAACAGGTACCTGTCGCACTTCTCCTTCACATCATCGAAATCGGTCATCTCTTCATCTCCTGATCAGCGTCCCGTGAGGGACTCCGTTCACTATATCAGAAACTATGCATCTCCGATCCTTGCCGTTCACCATGCGGACCGCGCCAGCTCCTGCCTCGAGAGCCTTCCTGCACGCCTCCACCTTCGGAAGCATGCCTCCGGATATCGTGCCGTCCGCTATGAGGCGGTCGACCTCCTCCAGATCCAGCTCCTCTATGAGCGAAGAGGGGTCCGAGACGTCCCTCAGGATCCCGGGCACATCCGTGATTGCTACCATCTCGTCCGCTCCGATGCCTGCAGCGATTCCCGCCGCCATGGTGTCGGCGTTGACGTTCAGCATGCGGCCCTCGCCATCCTTTCCTATCGGATAGACTACGGGAACGATGCCCTGGTCCAACAGGTCCATGATGGCGCTGGGATCGACGGAATCGACCTCTCCGACCAGTCCGAGATCCACCGTCTGCCCATCTATCTCCACAGGAGGCTTCCTGGTGCATATGGTGCAGAAGTATCCCGGGATCCCCACGGCCTCGAGACCGCATCCGACGAGGCATCCGGTCATCTCGGAGTTGATCCTCCTGAGGACAATCTCCGCGACCTCCAGCGAATCGGCGTCGGTGACGCGGAGGCCCGCGACCTTCTTCGGAGACATGCCGCGGCGCTCCATCTCCGCAGAGATCTCCGGACCTCCTCCGTGGACCAGCACGACCTTGGATCCGCCCGAGACCAGCTGGGCCACCTCGCGGGAGAGGCGCTCCATGTCCTCGCGCCCGGATATGGCGTTCCCGCCGAACTTCAAGAGATACAGCATACGGGTCAGCTCGCGTACTCCGCATTGATGCGGACGTAGTCGTAGGTGAGGTCGCATCCCCATCCGGTCGCGGAAGCATCGCCGACTCCGAGATCCACCAGTATGGCGACCTCCTTGTTGTCCATGGCCATGCGGACGACGTCGACGGAGCGCTCGTCCTGGAATACCGGGGCACCGGAATCGAGTATCGGGACCTCCATGTCGCCGCCTTTGATGGTCAGTCTGATGTTCTCCGGGTCGAACTTCGCTCCGCTGTTGCCCACGGCCATCATGAGACGGCCGTAGTTCGGATCGGAACCGAATATGGCCGTCTTCACCAGAGGGGAATTCGCGATGGCCTTGACGACTGTCACGGCGGCCTCGTGGGTCTCGGCTCCGGAGACAGTGACCTCTATGAGCTTGGATGCTCCCTCTCCGTCTGCCGCGATAGTGCGGGCGATCTGCGTCATGACGGTGCGTAGCGCAGCCTCGAACTCAGGATCATGGTCCGCGGGAGCGCTTCCCGAGAGTCCGTTGGCGAGGAGGATCGCAGTGTCATTGGTCGACTGATCGCCGTCCACGGTGACCATGTTCATAGTGTCGTCCAGTATGGACTGCCAGACCTTTCCGAAATCCGGACCGAGCACGGCATCGGTGGTGATCAGCGAGAGGGTGGTTCCGTGGAGGACCTTCATGTGAGGCGATATCATGCCGCTCCCCTTCGAGATGGCCGACACGTAGACCAGGGTCCCGTCCGACAGGCGGGCGCGGACGGAGCAGCACTTCGGAACGGTGTCCGTGGTCATGATCGCATGGATTATGTTGTCGTCCGGGCCCTGGCCGACATCCAGGGAGCGGGATGCACGGGATATGCCGTAGCGGATCTTGTGCATGTCGAGGAAGCGTCCGATCAGACCGGTGGACATGACTCCGACGAGCGACGGATCCAGACCGAGCTCCTGGGCCACGGCCTGCTTCATGGCGTATACATCCTCGATGCCCCTGTGGCCCGTGAGGGCGTTGGCGTTGCCGCTGTTGACGACCACCGCCTGGAGCTGACGGGAGTCCTCCTGCATCATGACCTGCACGGGCGCGGCCTTGACGTTGTTGCTGGTGAAAGCGCAGTACGCGGTGGCCGGAACCTCCGAGTACAGCAGGCCGAGATCCAGGGAGCGGTACTTCACTCCGCTGTGCACTCCTGCGGCCTTGAATCCCTGCGGGGTGGTTATCCCGCCTTCGACTATCTCTACCATAAGTTTCACACTCCCAAGCCGGGGAAGTCGAGCCCGGCACTCTCATCTAGTTTGAGCATCAGATTCATGCATTGGACGGCCTGTCCCGAGGCGCCCTTGACGAGATTGTCCAGGGCTCCGAACGCGACTACCCTTCCTCCCAGTACGCGGGAGGACACCTCCGCATGGTTGGAGCCCGCCACCTCGCTGGACAGCGGATCCTTCACGTAGTGGACGAAGCGCTCGCGGCCGTACTGCCTCTCGAAGACGCCGTCGACATCCTCCTGCGAGACGTCTCCGACGGCCTCGAAATAGCAATCGGAGAGGATGCCGCGAACCACCGGAACCAGATGGGGAACAAATAGGACGTGCGTCTTGACTCCGGAGAACATGCCCACCGCAGCCTCGATCTCGGGCGTGTGGCGATGCGTGCCCACGCTGTAGGGAATCACGGCATCGGCGCAGTTCGGATGATGGGTACGCGCCGAAGGCGTCATCCCAGCTCCGGACGTCCCGGATTTGGAATCTATGATCGCGAATCCCTCCACCAGACCGGATTTGACCAGGGGGGCGCATGCCAGGATGGCGGATGTGGCGTAGCATCCCGGATTGGCGACCAGATCGGCCCCGCGGATGCTGTCGCGGAACAGCTCCGGCAGCCCGTAGACCGCCTTCGACAGGTTCTCGACATCGGTATGATGATGGCCGTACCACTTCTCGTACAGTTCGGCATCGTGGAAGCGGTAGTCTCCAGAGAGGTCTATGGCCTTTATCCCGCGCTCCAAAAGGCCCGGGATCTCGCTCATCGCCACGCCGTGAGGAGTGGCCACGAACACCAGATCCAGATCGTCGGCGTCAGATATCCTCTCGGAGAATTCCAGATCCACGTATCCCCTCAGATAGGGATGCGCCTCCGCGACGGGACGCCCTGCGTTCTGACGGGAGGTCATGGCGGCGATCTCGACGTCCGGGTGCCTGCACAGCAGACGTGCGAGCTCTCCGCCTGTGTACCCTGTGCCTCCGATGATGCCTATGCGTGTCATGGAATCCGCTCCGTTGTTGCAGATGCGGACCTGCGCGGTCGAATTAAAGGTATTGTTCGAAACAAGACACATGGTGTTAACTCCGTTCCCACAGGAACGTACAGACGCTGAGCAAACCTATGCGTCGTTCCATGCGAGGAGTCCGAATCCACCGTTCGAAGGACAAACAGGGTCGCGATGTGATGAACCTAGCACGCGGTGACCGATTGCGGACACAACCTCCTGCAAGCAGTACATCGAATTTATCATCAAATGAACGAAGATCCAGCGCGATATCGTTCAATGTGCCCTAGTGCGGGGCGCTTCGATCATCGAGACCTGACGGAATGCCGCGATGAATCCGTATGATAGCGTGCAGAACGTACGAATCGATGGAAACAGGTCTGAAACCAGCAGAATGGACGCGTTTCGATGGACGATGAGCCCCCATTCCATTCTAATGCTAGAAGTGTGTTCATCTGAGGATTTATTACAACGAATTGGATGCGCATCTCCGATAGCATGACATGCTGTAAGAGCAACGAGACGAAGACAGGAGAGAGGAAGAAGGTGGTCCTGGCCTACTCTGGAGGACTGGACACGTCGGTGTCCATCCGCTGGCTTCAGGAGCAGTACGACGTGGACGTCATCGCGATCGCCCTGAACCTCGGACAGCCTCCGTCCTCGGACGACATCGTGGCACGCGCCCTCAGGAACGGTGCGATCAAATCGGATTTCATCGACGTCCGCGACGAGTTCGTCGAGGACTACGTCTGGCCCTCCCTGAAGGCCAACGCGCTCTATCAGAACGTCTATCCCCTGAGCACCGCCATCGGCAGGCCGCTCATCGCCAAGAAGCTCGTGGAGATCGCCCAGCAGGAAGGTGCGTCCTATATCGCACACGGATGCACCGGCAAGGGAAACGACCAGGTCAGATTCGATGTCAGCATCGTCACTCTCGACCCTTCTCTGAAGGTCATCGCTCCCATGCGCGAATGGCACACCACCCGCGACGAGGAGATCGACTACGCC
>DATC01000130.1:1654-4835 GCA_002504495.1 Methanomassiliicoccaceae archaeon UBA537 | reverse complement strand
GGACGAGAACCTCTGGGGATCCTCCTGCGAATGCGGAATCCTCGAGGACCCCTGGCAGGAGCCTCCCGCGGAGGTATGGGAGAACACCGTCGACCCGGAGAAGGCTCCCAACACGCCCACCTATGTCGAGATCGAGTTCGAGAAGGGGGTCCCCGTCAAGCTGGACGGAAGGAAGATGTCCGGGGTCGAGCTGATCGAGAAGCTCGACAGGATCGCCGGCGACAACGGCGTCGGAAGGATCGACCACGTGGAGGACCGCCTCGTGGGAATCAAGAGCCGTGAGACGTACGAGTGCCCCGCCGCGGTCACCCTGATCGCAGCCCACCGCGCCCTCGAGGCCCTCACCCTCCCGAGGGACGTCATCGAATTCAAGCGCACCCTCGAGCAGAAGTACTCCCAGATCGTCTACGACGGACTCTGGTTCGGAGGACTCAGAGAGCCCATCGACGCGTTCATCGACAACACGCAGGAGCATGTCACCGGAACCGTCAGGGTCAAGCTCTTCAAGGGACAGGCCACCGTCGTCGGAAGGAAGGCTCCCGAATCCCTGTACGACGAGGGACTGAGCACGTACTCCACCGGAGACAGCTTCGACCACACGTCCGCAGTCGGATTCATCTACGTCTGGGGACTGCCCGGAAGGACCGTCACCAAGGCCCACTCCAAGAAGCCTGAGTGCTGCAAGAAGTGATGGACATGAAGCAGGCGCTCTGGTCAGGAAGATTCGAGCATGGGATGGACGACTCCACCCTGAAATTCACCTGCAGCCTGGACGAGGACTCCCGCATGGCGTTCTACGACGTCATGGGGTCCATCGCCCATGCCAGGATGCTCGGGGCGTGCGGCGTCCTCTCGCAGGACGACGTGTCCTCGATCGTCTCGGGCCTCAAGGACATCTTGAAGAAGGTGGAGGCGGGGACATTCGAGTTCGATCGCTCCAGGGAGGATGTCCACACCTGCATAGAGTTCGCCCTGACCGAGGCCATCGGTCCGGCCGGAGGAAGACTGCACACCGCCAGGAGCAGGAACGACCAGGTCGCGACCGACTTCCGCATGTACCTCAGGGACGCCGTCCTCGGTGCCGCGGAGGCCGCGGATTCCCTCATGTCCTCCCTCGTGCATGTCGCGGAGGAGCACGGCGAGACCGTGATGCCGGGATTCACCCACATGCAGCACGCCCAGCCCGTCACGCTGGCCCAGCACATGCTCGCTCATGCGTTCAGGTTCTCCAGAGACGCGGACAGGTTCATGGACGCATTCAGAAGGATGAACAAATGCCCCCTAGGATCCGCCGCCCTCGCCGGGACCACGTTCCCCATAGACAGGGGGATGACGGCGTCCGCCCTCGGATTCTCCGAACCGACCGAGAACTCCATGGACTCGGTATCCGACAGGGACTTCGCCACGGAGACGGCGTACTGCTGCGCACAGATGCAGATACACCTGTCGTCCCTCTGCGAGGAGCTCGTCCTCTGGTCGTCCCAGGAGTTCGCGTTCATCGAGATGGACGACCGCTACACCACCGGATCGTCCATAATGCCGCAGAAGAAGAATCCGGACATAGCCGAGCTCGTCCGCGGAAAGACCGGACAGGTCGTCGGAGACCTCACGGCCATGCTTGTCATGACCAAAGGGCTCCCGCTGACGTACAACCGCGACCTCCAGGAGGACAAGAAGCCCGTGATGGACTGCATCGACATAGTCGCATCCAGCGCGAGGATGATGGCCAAGGTCGTGGACAGCACGACCTTCCACGGGGACAGAATGGCCTCGGTCTGCTCCGCAGGACAGATCAACGCCACGGATCTCGCCGACTACCTGGTGACCAAGGGCGTCCCATTCAGAGAGGCCCACGGCATCGTCGGAGCGGCGGTGAGGCGCAGCATCGAGACGGGAGTCAACCTCGAGGACATGTCCCTCGAGCAGCTCAGGGAGTTCTCTCCTCTGATCGACGAGGATGTCTACTCGTTCATACCCGTCATGAGATGCGTGGAGAGGAGATGCTCCTACGGAGGCACCGCTCCCGCATCCACGGACGTCCAGCTGGCCAAGGCCATCGTGCAGATGATGGCCCGCGACAATGCGATCCGTCAGGAGAAGCGGCTCATACAGGGCTGCTGGGACGCTCTGACCGAATGAAACCGGGGAGGGCAAGACCCTCTCCGCCTTCTTCCACATGGACAGGATACACCTGGGCATCGCCGCCGCCCTGACGGCAGGAGTGCTGTGGGGGTTCCTGGGCCTTTTCGTTCGCGAGCTCTCCTCCATGGGGTTCTCGCCGATCCAGATGACATGCGCCCGGTACATCGTGGTAGCCGCGGTGTTCCTGGCATTCATCCTGCTCAGGCACCGCAGGATGCTGTCGGTCTCGTTCAGGACGCTTCTCCTGTTCGCCGTGATGGGCGTGATCGGGAACCTGATCAACTCCGTATCCTACTTCGGATCGATGGAGCGGATCCCGATATCCCTGGCCACGATACTCCAGTACCTCATGCCGTTCATCGTCGTCGCGGCATCGGTTCCGCTGTTCGGCGAACACATCACGCGTACGAAGGCCGCCGCCCTTATCATCGCATTCTCCGGATGCATCCTATGCTCCGGCGTCCTGTCGGACGATGTCCCCTCGGACGTCATCGGAATCCTTCTGGGAATCGGATCCGCGTTCTTCTACGGGACATACACCCTATGCTCTAGAGCCGCATCAGAAAGAGGATACCGCACGCCGACCGTTATGCTGTACTCGGCGATCTTCTGCGTCGTGGCATCGCTGTCTTTCAGCGATCCGGCGGAGATGGTCGCACTGACGTTCTCCTCGGCCAGGAGCCTCCTCCTGATCGTAGGGCTGGGTGTCGTCGTCACCCTCGTCCCGTTCGGCCTCTACAATGTCGGCATCAATATGATCGGTGCCGGAAGGTCGGCCATAATAACCTATGTCGAGCCGATGACGGCGACTATCGTAGGATACGCGTTCTACTCCGAGGCGATAACGATAGGGACCGTCCTCGGCATGATTCTGATACTGATCTCGCTCGTGGCCATCAACCATGAGAGGATATCCGCAACGCCGATCGGGCGAACCGGAACCCGATTCGCATCCCGTCCTGCGGACGACGACACCGACGCATGAAGAAAAAGGAGGGGTGACCCCCTCCATGAAGCGATTTCAACGGTGGGCGAAGAC
>DATC01000130.1:598-1608 GCA_002504495.1 Methanomassiliicoccaceae archaeon UBA537 | reverse complement strand
GACCATGGAGACGCCGTCGGCGCCTCTCTTCTCGATCCTCGCGAATCCGATCCTCTCGAGCTGGATGGTGTCGTTCTTCTCGGAGACTGCATCCTTCTCGATCAGGCCCTTGTGGGATATGCCGTCCGGCGTCAGAAGCGTGGCTTCGACCGCATCCGCGCCGACCCACTGGACAGCCTTGGTACCGTGCCTCAGGACGGAGACGTCGTTCCCGTCGTACTGTGCGGGAAGACCGTACTTCAGATTGCACAGGTCCTTGAGGCGGATACTCCCGTGGTCCGCGAACAGCTTGGAGTCCTCGGCGGACAGGAAGACGGTCCTGGGGCTCTCCAGCCTGTACTTCCTGCTGCCCCTCTCGGGATGATCGGGGTGGAGCGGGGCGCTTCCCTCGATGATGTCTATGCCGTCGATATCGTATCTGACGGGATCCTCGACGAAGAAGAACCTGTCCGAGACGGGATCGATGATGTCCCTGTTCATGCTGAACAGTCCGTCCCAGGAGAACTCTATGTCGACGCTCTTCATGCCGGCCTCGACCCAGTATCTGCGGACCGCCTCCGGTCTGATCCCGCGCCTCTCCAAGGCTCTGACGGTCCCCGTCCTGACATCGTTCCACCCGGTGTACTCGCCGTCGGCTATGGCCTGCTTGATGAGAGAGGTCTTGAGGACGGTGTCCGGAATGTTCACGAGACCGTAATGATAGTACTCGGGCTTCTTCCATCCGAAATAGTCGAAGACGTACTCCTGACGGGTGGTGTTGTTGAGATGGTCCTTCCCCCTGATGACATGGGTCATCCCCATCTCATGGTCGTCGATGGCCACCGAGAGGTTCATCATCGGATAGCAGCGGTATTTCGTGCCGGTCCTGGGGTGAGGGGCGTCGACGATCCTCAGGGCGACGAAGTCCCTGACAGCGGGATTGGGATGGTCTATGGCGGTCTTGACGACAGCGATCGCGGATCCCTCGGGATAGGTACCGTCCATCATCTTGTCGTAGCGCTCCAGCTGGG
>DATC01000130.1:187-569 GCA_002504495.1 Methanomassiliicoccaceae archaeon UBA537 | reverse complement strand
ACGGGGAGGTCCCTGCACGGACACGCCTGCTTGGCCTCCTTCTTCTTTCTCCAGTCCTCCGCATCGCAGGTGCAGACATATGCATGGCCCTGTTCGATGAGCCTCCTGGTGTAATCGTAGTACAGAGGGAACCTGTCGGATTGGATGTACGTCTTGGTGCACTTCACGCCGAGCCAGTCGAGATCCTCGGGGATCATGTCGTAGGCTTCGGGAGCGATCTTCTCCGGATTGGTGTCCTCGAACCTGAGAACGAGGTCTCCGCCATAGCGCTTGACGTACTCGTCGTTCAGGATGGAGACGCGGGTATGCCCGATGTGGAGGGGACCGGAGGGGCCGGGAGCTATGCGCATGACGACCTTTCCGTCGACGTTGCGGAGCTCGG
>DATC01000130.1:0-165 GCA_002504495.1 Methanomassiliicoccaceae archaeon UBA537 | reverse complement strand
GAGCTCGGGAAGCTCGTAGGTCCTCTCCTTCTTCTCCTTGACGAGGAGGGACGCGTCCATCTCCTCGAGGGCCTTCTTCTGGGCATCGAATCCCATGGCGTTGACCTCCTCCACGATGGAGTTGATCAGCGGGGTGATCTCGCCGGCCTTGGAGCGGAGCTCGGG
>DATC01000113.1 GCA_002504495.1 Methanomassiliicoccaceae archaeon UBA537 | reverse complement strand
TCCGAGCGAATCGCCCATGACGATCCCGGAGGCTCCGATGCTCTGGGCGAACTTCTTGGCCACGTTCTGCATGGTCCTCTTGCAGAGCACGCAGGTGTAGTTGCGGTCGGCGTTCTCGATCAGGATCCTCTCGTTGGTCCCGTGGTCGGCCGAATAGAGCGGGAACTCCTTGCCGGTGACCTTCTCCAGTTGCTCGGCCAGACGTACGGCCTTCTCGGAGATGGCCGGGTCCCCGTACTCCCCCAGATCCATATGGAGGAGCACGATGTCCGCACCTGCCTTGGACATCATGTACGATGCGACCGGAGAATCTATTCCGCCGGAGATCAGCGATACGAGCTTCATTGTCGGTTCCCTCTGTTGTCCTTCGGAATCACGCCGTCCGCCTTTCGATGGGGGCCGTTCCGTCCTATGGATGAAGCATCGAAGGACCGTATTTAAGACCGTTGCAGGATTCTCATATTTCCCTCTATGAAAGTATTAAATCCTGCGACGGAGCTTATGGAAGCCGTGCACTTCTCAACGAGGACGCGTTTCGCGATACAGATGATGGTGGACCTGGCCGCCTACGGTACCGACGGGAACGTCAAGATCAAGGACATGTCCCGCAGGCAGGACATCTCGGCCAAGTATCTGGAGCAGATCATGACCGTTCTCAACAAGGCCGGCCTGGTCAAGGGCGAGAGGGGGCCTCAGGGCGGATACCGCCTGGGGATCAGTCCGGACAGGATAACGGCAGGCGCCGTGGTGCGTCTCATGGAGGGTTCCGGCAATCCGTCCCAGTCCGAATCGGGAGGCAGGGCAGAATGCCCGTGGATCTCCAAATGCGTCGACATGGGCCTCTGGAGCATCATCGACCGCTCCGTCGACGAGATCCTGGACGGAACGACCATAGCGGACCTGGTGGATCTCGCTAGGAAGAAGGGGCTCATCGACGCTCCCGACCGTCCCGAGTACTTCATCTGACGTCGGCGGGCAACACCGTTATCCCAGATGACTCCGATGGGTCGCCGATGGCGTACGTCAACCAGCCCCGCCTGATAGCCGACACGGTGGAGGAGAGAGGGTACCAGACCGGCATGGTGGAGAGCTGCCTCAGAGCGAACACGCTTCTGATACTGCCGACAGGCCTGGGGAAGACCGTGATCGCCGTGCGCGTCGCGGCCCATTACCTGGACCGCGGGAAGGTGCTGCTCATGGCCCCTACCAAGCCCCTCGTCGAGCAGCACTACGGAGAGTTCGTCCGCATGCTGCCCGGTTCCAGGGTGTCTATGATCAACGGTCTGATGAAGGACTCGAAGAGGGCCGGCGTCGTGGAGGGGAGCGATGTCGTGATCTCCACTCCGCAGACCGTGCGCAACGATCTGGAGGCCGGCAGGTACGACCTCTCGGCGTTCTCTCTGGTCATATACGACGAGGCTCATCGCGGGAGAGGGGACTACGCCTACGCCGCCGTGGCCGGACATGTTCCGCGCACTGCGCGCTCGGTGGGGATGACCGCATCCCCCGGAAGCAGCATAGACAGGATCGAGGAGGTGTGCGTCGCACTCAGGCTCAGACGCATAGACATGCGCACCGAGACCGATCCCGATGTGGCGCCCTACGTCCATGACACGTACATCAACAGGATCGAGGTGGATCTTCCCGACGACATCAGAGACATATCGTCCCTGCTGAAGGTCATGCTGGACCACTACTATTCGGAGCTGTGCAGCCTCGGCATCGCGTACAGGACTGTCACTCCGTCCAAGACGTACCTGCTGAAGGTGGGAGCCGAGCTCCAGGCCCGCGTCGGCGCCGGGGAGAGGAACGGGGCCGTGTTCAGAGGACTCACGGTGGACAAGATATGCATCCAGCTCCTGGAGGCCGTCAGCAAGGTGGAGTCCGAAGGGACCACGGTGCTGAGGCGCTACCTCGACAGGCTGGAGGCGGAGGCCTCGCAGGACAAGGGGGGCAGGGCCGCCCAGGCCATCGTCGGGCGTCCGGAGTATGCGGGCGTCAGGCGCATATTGGACAGTACGAACGTGGAGCATCCCAAGGTGTCCCGGGTGATGACGCTCGTCAGCCGCGCGCTGTCCGGCAATCCCGGGTCCAAGGTCCTCGTCTTCGCGCAGTTCAGGGACACGTGCGAGATGCTGGTCGACAAGATCTCAGGCATCCCGGAGGCCAGGGTGGGGATGCTCATCGGCCAGTCCAAGGGCGGGCTGAGGCAGAAGGAGCAGGTGTCCCTTCTGGAGAGGTTCAGGAGCGGAGAGTACAACGTCCTCGTGTCCACGTCCGTCGGCGAGGAGGGCCTCGACGTGTCCAATACCGATGCGGTGGTGTTCTACGAGCCAGTCCCTTCGGAGATCCGCACCATACAGCGCCGCGGCAGGACCGGAAGGAAGAGCGACGGAGACGTCTATCTCCTGATAGCCAGGGGGAGCGTCGACGAGGCGTTCGACAGGTCCAGCGTCCGCAAGGAGCAGGATATGCGCAGGAACCTCGAGGATCTGAGCGACAGGCTCGGTCGCGGGATGACTCTGGGCGACGACGGCCAGAGGAAGCTGGATTCCTTCCGATGAGAGGCATATGCCTGCTTTTATAGGAGCCGTCCGATAGGCGGGCATGCTCTATTCCGAGCTCGCGGAGACATTCGACAGGCTTGAGTCGACCACAAAGAGGCTGGAGATGACCGACATCCTCGCGGACTTCTTCAGGAGGACGGATCCGAAGGAGCTCAGAGGGATAGTCTATCTGAGCCAGGGCAAGCTCCATCCGGACTTCCTCCCAGGTGTCCTCGGTATGGCCGACAGGATGGTCCTGAAGGCCATCGCCATGACCTCCGGTGCATCGCAGGAGCGCGCGGAGGAGCTGATG
The DNA here is from genome assembly GCA_002504495.1 of Methanomassiliicoccaceae archaeon UBA537. Classification (GTDB taxonomy): domain Archaea; phylum Thermoplasmatota; class Thermoplasmata; order Methanomassiliicoccales; family Methanomethylophilaceae; genus Methanoprimaticola. The sequence goes on along the minus strand of DATC01000113.1, from coordinate 1,110 downwards.
GTCGAGACCGGCGATCCCGGGGTGGTCGCCGAGAGGCTCCTGTCCAGGAAGAAGCAGATGACCCTGTTCTCCGAGGATCTGACCGTGGACAGGGTGATCAAGGGGCTCACCGCCATACAGAACGCCGACGGCAAGGACTCCCAGGAGAGGAAGATGAAGCTCCTGGCCAACATGCTCCACGACTCCGGCCCGCTGGAGGCCAGATACCTCTGCAGGACCGTCACCGGAAGGATGAGGGTGGGCGCCGCCGACATGACGATCCTCGACGCCCTCGCGGTGAGCTTCGCGACCAAGGAGGACCGTCCGGAGATAGAGCGCGCATTCAACGTCACATGCGACATAGGCTTCGTGGCCGAGACGATAGCCGAGGGGGGGATGGACGCGATACGGGCCGTCGGCGTGACCGTCGGCAATCCCATCAAGGTCATGCTCGCCGAGCGCCTTCCGTCGGTGTCGCAGATCGTCGAGAGGATGGGGGGACGCTGCGCCATCGAGTACAAGTACGACGGCATACGCATCCAGGCCCACATCGGTCGCGATTCCGTGAGGCTGTTCTCCAGGAGGCTCGAGGACCTGACCTCCAACTTCCCCGATATCGCGCAGGCTCTGCGCTCCGAATGCGCATACGGCGAGGCCATAATCGAGGGAGAGTGCGTCGCCGTGGACGCGGAGACGGGAAACATGCTCCCGTTCCAGACCGTCACGCACAGGCGTCGCAAGAACGGGATGGACGAGGTCGTCCGCGATGTGCCGGTGCGTCTGTTCATGTTCGACTGCCTCTACCGCGACGGAGAGGACATGACCTCCCGTCCGTATCTCGAGAGGAGGCAGGCGCTTAAGGACGGCTTCCGTCTGGAGGGCAGCATACGGATGACCACCATGGGGATCGTGGAGGGCGAGGAGGAGGGGGAGGACTTCTTCTCCGCCGCCGTCGCCGCGAGATGCGAGGGCATAATGGCCAAGTCCGTCGCGGAGGACTCCGTGTACCGCGCAGGCTCCAGGGGATTCCTGTGGATCAAGTACAAGAAGGACTACCAGCAGTCCCTGACGGACTCGTTCGACCTCGCGGTCGTCGGAGCGTTCTACGGCAGGGGGAAGAGGGCCGGCAGG
>DATC01000020.1:13403-13536 GCA_002504495.1 Methanomassiliicoccaceae archaeon UBA537 | reverse complement strand
ATCACATTGTGTCATGGAATCCGTCCCGTTCAAAACCGTTTCGACAATCATCCTTCGATTCTAAGAGCGACCGCGGTCGCCCGGAGGCTCGACCATGGGGATTCTGAACAGGCTCTCTTCATCGGACAACAGC
>DATC01000020.1:9316-13363 GCA_002504495.1 Methanomassiliicoccaceae archaeon UBA537 | reverse complement strand
TCTGGCTTTCGGAGATATATCGCAGCCGCCACCTGCTCTTCGGGCTGGTGGAGCGCGACTTCAAGGGACGCTATCGGAACTCCGTCCTCGGATACGCGTGGCATGCGCTCCTCCCGATCATCCTGATCCTCATCTATTATCTTGTTTTCAGCACCGTGTTCGGGAAGGACATCAGGGACTACTGGGCCTATCTGTCGCTCGGAGTGTTCTCGTTCACCTTCTTCCTCCAATGCGCCACCGGCGGAATGAACTGCGTGGTCGGCAACAAGGGCATGGTCACCAAGATGTACTTCCCGCGGGAGATTCTCGTCTTCTCCGTGGTGCTGAACGCCCTTCTTACGTTCCTGATTTCCTACGCCATACTCGTCTCCGCCATGGCTGTGATGCGCGTGCCGATGGACGCCGTATCGTTGCTGTTCATTCCAATCGCCCTTGTGCTGGAGACCGCCTTTGCGCTCGGTGCCGCATTCTTCCTCGGTGCGGTATGCGTCTACAGCCGCGATACCATGTACGCTCTCGGGCGCGTGCTGCCGTTCCTGATGTTCGTCACCCCGATCATGTACACCATCTACATCGACAACCCCACCCTCCAGGTGGTCCTCGCGATCAATCCGATGACCTACTACGTCGAGATGTTCCATGATTCGATCTACTACTGCACCCTGCCGGAGCTCCGCATCGTGGTCATCGGCATGCTGTTCGCCATGCTCTCCCTCATGGTCGGCTTCTACGTGTTCAAGAGGCTCGAGAAGGGATTCGCGGAGAGATTGCGATGGATCCCCGCAACTGCATCGAGATCCGCGGAGTCTGCAAGGCCTTCGACGTGAAGCGCACCGTGGACGGCCACGGGAAGGACGTCAGCAGGCAGGTCATCAGGTCCCTGGACCTGGACGTCAGGAAGGGCGAATGCCTCGGGATTATAGGCCGCAACGGCTCCGGGAAGAGCACCCTGCTCAAGCTTGTCAGCCGCATCATCTATCCGGATTCTGGAACGATTGACATCCAAGGCAACGTGGCCAGCATCCTGGAGCTCGGGATGGGGTTCCATCCAGATCTCAGCGGCCGTGAGAACATCTACATCAAGAGCTCCATGTTCGGCTTCTCCAAGAAGGAGACCGATTCGATGATCGACGGCATCATCGAGTTCTCCGAGCTAGGGGAGCAGATAGACGATCCGCTCAGGACGTACTCCTCCGGAATGGTCGGCAGGCTGGCGTTCTCGGTCCTCATCAACGTGAAGTGCGACATCATGATCGTGGACGAGATCCTCTCCGTAGGGGACGTCGGATTCCAGGAGAAGTGCGCCGCCCTGTTCGATAGGTTCAAGAAGGCCGGCAAGACCATCCTCTTCGCGTCCAATGTCGGAGGCTCCGTCGAGTCCATGTGCGACAGGGCCGTTTGGATCGACGACGGGGCCGTCCGCGAATCCGGGGCTCCGGAGGAGGTATGCTTCCATTACGCCAGGTGCCTCGTGGATTCCCCCGACATGGTACGCGCCTCCGCGGAGGCGGGGGACGCCGTGTCGCAGAACCGTCTCGGAACGATGCTCCGCGACGGCATCGGTCTCGCCAAGGATCCCGAGGCCGCCGAGGCCTGGTTCAGGAAGGCCTCGTCGCTGGGGTCCGTCGATGCCATGGTGAATCTCGCCGACATGCTGGATGCCGCCGGGAAGGCCGAGGAGGCCAGGGGCCTGTACTACAAGGCCGCGTCCAGGGGCAACCAGTATGCAGGACTGCGTCTCGGCGCCTCCAGCGCGTTCTCCGAATGCGTGTCCGTGCTCGAGAACCTGGCCTCTGAAGGGAGCGCCAGGGCATCCGCCGCGCTGTGGGACGTCTATTCGAAGGGCGCCGCGGTCAGACAGGACCGCTCCGCCGCCGTGCAATGGATGGCCGTCGCTGCGGAGAGAGGCGACGTGCAGTCCATGTTGATGCTCGGCCTCGCCTACCGCGACGGTTCTGGAGTAGGTAAGGATCCGGAGAAGGCCGTCCAATGGCTCTCATCCGCAGCCGAGTGCGGCAATGCCAGGGCTCGCAACGAGCTCGTCTCCATGTACCGCAAGGGGATGGGGGTCGACCGCGACATGAAGGCTGCGATAGGCTGGCTGGAGAGGTCCGCATCTGCGGGAGATGCATCCGCCATGTTCCAGCTCGGAACGATATTCCGCGACGGCACAGGCGTCGATCCCGATCAGGTGGCATCGGGGCGCTGGATGTCCATGTTCTCCGCATCTTCCGGCGCTATCGCCGAATTCGCGCTCGCGGACATCCTTCTGAAGTCCTATCGCTCCGAGAAGGAGCGTTCGGAGGCGTTCCGCTGGATGGAGCGCGCCGCATCCCATGGAAGCGTCCAGGCGATGTTCCAGCTCGCGATGATGTACAGGGACGGCACAGGCGCTCCCGCCGATTCGACCAGGGCCGCCGAGCTCTTCGCGACGGCATCGGAGCACGGCCATGTACAATCCATTCTGGAGCTCGGTCTGATGAATCTCCGTGGCAACGGCGTGCCCAGGGACGTCGGGAAGGCGTTCGATCTGATCTCCCGTGCAGCCGGATACGGCAACGCGACCGCCAGATACCAGCTGGGCATCCTGTATCGCGACGGCATCGGGACTGATGGGGATCCGGAGAAGGCGAGATGCCTCTTCTCGCAGGCCGCCGAGGCCGGGAGCCGCGATGCGGTCCTTGCGCTCTCCAAGATGCGATCCGCCCGAGGTCGCATGCTTCGATCTCTTCGATACCCTCGTCGTCCGCCCGTTCGTCCGTCCGACGGACCTGTTCCGTCTCATCGAGGAGCACGAGGAGAAGCAGGGATTCGCGGAAGCACGCGTATCTGCGGAGAAGGAGGCCCGCAGGGCCCTCCGCAGGGAGGTCTCCCTCGATGACATCTACTCGTTCCTGGGAGACGGCTTCGGCGATCTCCTGAAGGTCGAGATCGGAGCCGAGACAGCTATGGCGATCCCTGATCCGGACACCGTCGGAATGCTGAAGGGCCTCTCATCGGAGGGGTCCCGCATCGCGATCGTCTCGGACATGTATCTTTCTCGGAGCGTCATCGAGGGGATTCTCTCGAGATGCGGCATCCCATGCGACCTCCTCTACGTCTCCTCCGAATACGGCGAGTCGAAGCATTCCGGCGGGCTTTTCCGTATCGTCTCGGAGGAGACTGGTGTCCCCTTCGACCGTATGAGCCATATCGGGGACAATCCGCGTTCCGATCATAGGGTGCCCCGTTCGCTGGGGATAGACGCTACCTATCGTTCATCCCGCATCGACGCCTATCTCCGCACCCATCCGGACCAGCGGAGGTTCTACAAGAGGACGCACGGGCTTGATCGTTCTGTCATCGTGACCATGGACATGCTGGCGGAGACAGGCATAATCGGGCAGGTCCTCTCGTCACCATGGAGGGATCTCGGAAGCAGATACGGAGGTCCGTTGGCCTACGCCTATTCGGAGCATCTCTCGAGAACAGTCCGTCCCGGCTCCCTCGTTCTTTTCGCATCCCGCGACGGATACACGTCGATGAGGGTCATGTCTTCCATCCGCGGCCTGGAGGTCCCCGGAGCGACGATGCGCTATGCGCACATCCAGAGGATCCTCTCATACGTGCTCTCCGACAACGGCATCCCGTACGGTCCGATGGACGTCCCTTCCCGTCGTCGCGACCGCTATCGCCACGATCAGGCCGTCTCTTGGATGCGCTACGTCCTCGGATTTCTGAAGGACGATTTGGGTCTCGACTCCGTTCCCGTCTCCGATGATGATGTCGCCCGCATGTACGGATCGAGGATCGACGAGATCGATTCCCTCCGTAGGACCAAGGCCGAGGAATACCGCGGATACCTGTCGTCGCTCTGTGGAGACGGGGACGTCGACCTGGTGGATTCCACCACGATGAGGTTTACCTCGCAGCGCCTTTTGCAGGAGGCGATCGGGAGGCCTGTTGAGGGGCGCTACCTCGTCGCTCTCGCGGATTCGGAGCTTCCTCATACGTCCTTCGGACGCCGCCGCTCCCCTGTCGCCGGCTGGACCCGGGTGAATATACCGG
>DATC01000020.1:8610-9291 GCA_002504495.1 Methanomassiliicoccaceae archaeon UBA537 | reverse complement strand
AACCGGAGTTCCTGCTGTGCTCTCCGGAACCTCCTTTGAGAGGCTGGTCCGGAGGACCGGTCTTCGAAGAGAAGCCTCCCGCATGGGAGAAGGAGCGCATGGATGCGTATCCGGAGATCTCCGACGGAGAGGTGGAATACGCTCTGGGAATCGAACGCGTATTCGGTCGCATGCTTCCCAGGATGTCCTACGAATCGGTGGCCGAGTGGTCCATGCTGTCAATATCGGATCCCTCGGCCAGGCCTCTTCTCGATCGCATGCGGTGGGCCAGCGCTCCCGACCATTCCGATTGGATGCATCTCGTCCCGAGGACATCCGACGTTCCGGCGATGCTGAAGAGGATCGCCGCCGACGTCGTCTCCCGCCTGAACCGCGGTTCGGATCGATCCCGCGGGCGATATCCAGCAGGATCATAGGCACCCTCACGGCACCGTAGAGGGCGGCTCCGATCAGAGCCGGGATCCAGCGCCTCAGGAAGAACATGTCCCTGTAGAAGAACCACAGGGCCCTCTCCAGTGCACGCGGATCGCGCAGGTACCTGGGCAGATGCTTGGACAGGAGCCTGATCCATCCCCTCTCCCTTCTTCTTCCGTCCGACGAGATCGAATCGGCGGAATCGTGCTTCGTTCCGACGATATCGTCGCTGCACGCAGCCTCGCCCAGATCGAGCATCTTAATCCA
>DATC01000020.1:0-8549 GCA_002504495.1 Methanomassiliicoccaceae archaeon UBA537 | reverse complement strand
CTCCCGCCGCATCGAAGGCATCCTTCCTGAGCAGGACCATGGACGTGCATCCGAGGACGTTCTCCTCCAGGATGCTCCCTTGGATGCAGGGGCGGAAGACGTCCGTTCCCGTTTCGGATTCCACGAGATACGGAGCGCATACCAGGCATACCCCTTCGGAGAACAGGGGGAGCTGGCTCTCCAGCTTTCCAGGGGACCATTCGTCGTCATCGTCGAGGAACGCTATGAATCCGTCATCGCACAGCGATGCGCCGGCATTGCGAGCGGCTCCTCCCGTTCCTTCGCAACGGACGGCGACGGTGGGGACGTCTCCATGGGTCACGGGTATTTCCTTCCCGGAGAACACGATGACGATCCTCTCCGGCCTGACGGTCTGGGCAAGAACGCTCCGGTACGCCCGGGCGAGCGCCTCGGGCCTGTCGTGGGAGAGGATTACGACGGAGACTCCCGTCCCCGCCGTCAAAGGGTTTTGGGCATCGTCTGTTATGCGATTCCCTTCAGTTCTTCTTGGTGTACCAGACGGCTACTACTGCGGCGACTATGACGACGCAGGCGATGACGGCCACGATGACCATCGTGCTGCCTCCCTCGTCCTCGGAGTACGTGTCGTCCTCGGCGATGACGAAGGTCGAGAAGTGGGTGGTCTTGAAGGAGACCTTCCCGTCCGCCCATGTCGTCTCCATGCCGTGTGCCTTCCCGTCGTCGTCGATGTACCACACCTTGACGTGGCTCGCATCGACTCCCTTGGGGAGCTCGTAGTCGGCGGAGACGGTGGCGTCTCCTCCGAGTTCGTGCACCGAGCTGTTTCCTGCATAGGCCTTTACATCGACGAACGTCCTGTCGCCGATGGCGTTCCTCTGGGCCTCGGAGATCTCTCCGACGGCTCCGAATCCGAGGGACAGCGAGATCTTCTCCTCGTATCCTGCGAACCTCTTGGAGATGTCCGCTCCGAAGGAGACCCCCATGACGCCGCTCCTGAAGGAGACTGAGGCCTTGGCGTCGGCTATGGATCCGAAGTAGGAGGAGCCCATGGCGGCGTTCAGTCTGCTGTCGGTTCCGGAGACGAAGCCTATGTGCCTGTCCCTGACGTCGTGTCCGATCCCGGACAGGGCGTCCCTGAGCTGGTCGATGGCGGTCCTGGCGAGGTCGGACGAGATGTCCATCTCGGAGGAGGCTCCGTTGTCGACGGTGGTGGTCGCCTCGGAGCTCTTGACGTCCCCGTTCTCGAAGACGTGCTCGGCGGAGGTCTCGATCTTCGCATCGCCGACCTCGGCGGAGGATTCGACCTTGGAGTCGTCCACGGCCCTCTCGGCATCGAAGTTCTTGGTGACGGTCTTCGTCTCCCCGGTCTCGGTGTTGGTGGTCGTGGTCGAGGTCTCGGACCTGACCGTTGTTCCCTTGGAATCGGCGACCCTGGTCGTGGACGATTCGATCTTCTCGGTGTCGGTCGTCTTCGTGGTCTCGGTGACGGTGGTGGTGTCCGAGCCGTTCTTCTCGACGGTCGTCGTGGATTCGACCTTGGTCTCTTTTCCGTCGGCGTCCTTCGACACGGTCTGGGATTCGGTGGTGACCTTTCCGGTGGACTTGTCGGTGGTCGTGGTGGTCTTCTCGGTGACGCTGGTCTTGTCGGCATTGGTCGTGACGGACGTCTTGTCGATGACGGTAGAGTCGTCGGACTCTTTGACGGTCTCCGTGGAAGTGGTTTTCGAGACCTCCTTCTTGTTTATGTCCACCGTGGTGCTGGTCGACGTGGTGGTGCGGGTTCCGTCCGCGGACTCCTTGGTGTCGGAAGTCGTGGTCGTGGTGTTCCCGTCCTTGTCGGTGGTGGTGGATTCGGATGCGGCAGCGCCGGAGGAGCCGCGGGATCCGACCTTGATGCTGATGCTCTGCGAATCGTAGACCTGGCTTCCGACGTACATGTAGACGGTGCCGGTGAGCTCTCCGGCTCCGGTGACGGTGGCCGTAGCGGTGGCGGTTCCGCTGGAGTGCGAGAACACGTCGCGTGCGTATGCGGAGGGTCCGTCGACGGTGACGTTAGAGACGGGACCGGTGATGGTCTCCGTTCCGGCCATCGTGTCGACGATCCTTCCGTTCTCGTCGACGGCCTTCGCAGAATATTCGACTTTGAGGTTGGGAGTATTGTCCTTGTCGTAGGGGGTGTAGCTGTAGACCAGCGTGAAGCTGACCATGGTGCTGGTGTCTCCCAGGTACGCATCGCTTCCGGTGATGCGGAAGCTGATCGTCCCCGTGGCGGAGGAGACGGTCGCCGCATCAGACTCATCGCTCACGGTCGGAACGGCCGTGAACGCGAGGGCGGCGACGATGGCTATGGCGATGAACGCCTTCAGCGATTTGCTTGCCATGGTCCGAAGTCAATCTTTCTTAGACTTTTATCAGCTTCATTATATGACTGGCAGTCATAGTCGCTCGTTTCATGACTCCGGGTCATGTAAATGTCGGTATTATCATCCGTCAATCGGAATCGACGGCATGCGCGGCGCATCCCTTCTTCTGATGGCCTCACTGGTCGTTCTGCTCCTGGTTCCGTCTTCATCTGCGGACGCGGATCCCGGAACCGACTGGGCCGCGGAGATAGAGGGCGCGTCGCCCGGGTCCGCCGTCGTCGTCTCGGGAATATGGACCTTGTCAGGGGACGTGACCGTCCCGGCAGGAGTCACCGTCGTGCTGGCATGCGACGAGAAGGGCACGGGATACGTCGACGGAAGGAACCCGGACGGATCCAAGGGCGCCGACAGGACGGAGGTCACGAGAGTGATGGTCCCTGAAGGCGTCGTGTTGACGGTGAAGGGGACGGTCCTGGTCAACGCGGAGACCTGCTGGGCGGAATGGAGCTGCGATCTCGGGATCACGGGAGGGTACTCCCGCGTCGAGAACCGCGGGACGATCGTCGTATGCGACGGCGGGACGTGGGACAACTTCGGCGAGACGACCGGAAGCGGAACGCTCCGCGCGGAGGACGGCTCCACGATCAGGGACAGGTTCATGGTCGTCCATTGGAGAGGAGGCTCCACCGCGCAGGCGCAGATGAGCAACGGCATCTTCCCGTTCAACGAGTACTCCATGCGCACGATCTCCTGCCCCGTCCTCATGGACGCCGGTGCATCCCTCCTGGGAACCGTCAAGCTGTACATCGGCGACGGATTCAGGTTCGCGGAGTTCCCGTTCGTCGGAGATTCGAACGGCCTGGTGAGGCTCTCCGATGGAGCTTCGCTGTCCAAGACGTGCACCGGGGGAAGGACCGTAGTATCCGTCGACGGGGGCGCCATATTCTCCGAGTCGGTGTTGACGTACTCGGGACGCTCGATATCGACGTCCGACTACGTGATGCCGGTCGACGGGGACATCGACCTCGTCCTGAGGAACGGGGAGTACCGCGTGTCCGAGAGCTTCAAGATCATGCCCGGAGGGACGGTGTCGCTGAAGGACTCCGCACTGACCGTGGACGGATCGGGATTCCTGTCTGTGTACGAGAAGTTCGAGGACCTCACGTCATGGGGCGGCACCGAGTACCCGGAGAGGGATCCGGCGTATCTCGATCTCGACCGTTCGACGCTTTCGATCCAGGGGGTCTTCTCCGGAAGGGTGTTCTGCGATTCCTATTCGGACGTATCAGTCGACGGACGGACCCGCTGCTACACGCTCGAAGCGACAGGCATAGTAGGGTACGGTGACACGGGCTCATGGTCGATGCTGCACTGCACGGTGCTCGTTCTCGGAGGCCCTTCGGCCGGGCTGTCGCGCTATTGCATCGATCCGGGCCTCTCCGAGGAATGGGGGGAGGACTGGAGCGCTCTAGGTTCTTCTCAGCTCCTGTACGCCGAGGCGGTGTCCGGCGGAGGGTACGCCCCGTCCGACTACGGAGGCATCGTCAAGGAGCCCACGAAGGGCTTCACGAAGATCCTGCTCATTGCCGTCGCGGCGATGGTCGCGGTCGTCGCGATAGCCGTCGTTCTGCTTCTCCGCCGTCGCAGGAAGGCGAAGTCTGCTGTCCGTTGATGGGCTGTATCCTCGAGGCCGATCCGCATCCGCAGGGCTTCTTCATCAACGGTTCGAGGGATCGTGCGTGGATCCGCCGTTCGCAGCTTCATCGAGCTAGAAATACCGACGGCTCCATCCGCCTCCTATGGCCGACGCTGCAGACGATTTCGAATCCTCGATGCTCGAGGAGATCTCCATGGGTGGGACGAGCAGGCTGGAGTTCATAGGGGATCCTTCCGAGGAGCAGAGGAGGCTCATCAAGACCGCGGTCGCCTTCAGCAACGGTTCCGGGGGAAGGATCCTCTTCGGAGTCAGAGACGATCATGAGATCCTCGGGATTCCCGACGACACCCTCTACAGGATTAAAGATGCCATCACCGATTCCATCCGCGAGTCCTGCCATCCCGCGATTGTCCTTGAGATCTACACTGTGACCCTGAAGGGGAGAAGCGTTCTTGTAGCGGATGTTCGTGCGGGCGCCGAGTGTCCCTATTTCATCAAATCAGAAGGACTCGACAGAGGAGTCTATATCCGTGTAAGCGCCACAAGTGTTCCAGCGGATTCCAACACGATCAGGATTCTGCAGATGCGCGGGAGGAAGCTCGCATTCGATGTCATGGAATGCCCGTCCGTCGCTGTCGAGGAGCGTGAGCTCGATGCCCTCTGCAGACGCCTGTCATCCTATCGCCTGCCGTTGACCCCGGAGAAGCTGGAGAGCTTCGACGTCATCAAGAAGAGAGGGAGGAGTTACGTCGCAACCAATGCCTATGCTCTGCTTACCAGCAATCCGTTCCTCCATGCCAGGGTCCAATGCGCACGCTTCCGCGGAATCGACGATCTCGTCTTCGTCGACAGCACGGACCTGGAAGGCGATCTCGTGTCGCAGATCGAAGGGGCTATGGCGTTCGCCCTCAAGCATCTCAACATGGGCTCCAGGATACAGGGTCTGGTCAGGGAGGATTTCTACGAGATCCCGGAAGTGGCCGTGAGGGAGGCCGTAGTCAACGCCGTGGTGCACCGCGAGTACATGATGGATGACAGTTCCATATTCGTGAAGGTCTTCGACGACCGTGTCGAGATCGAATCTCCCGGCCTGCCGTTGGGATTGGATGTCCATGATGTGATGTCGGGCCGTTCCAAGATACGGAACCAGGCTCTGGCCTCGGTCTTCAAGGCCATGGGCCTCATCGAGAGATACGGCGGCGGAGTGCGCAGGATGGTGGATGCGTGCCTATCCGCAGGTCTGCCCGCTCCCGAGTTCATCGAGGACAGGGATTATCTCGTGGTCAGGTTCATCCGGCCCGCCGGTTCTCAATCCATGGGCGGTTCCGATGACAGGGACGTCGTCCTGACCATGATCAGGAAGGATCCCCGTATCCGTCAGACGGACATCGTCGAATCCACCGGCTTGTCCCTCTCGAAGGTCAAGAGGATCGTCGCCGATCTCCGCGACAGCGGCAGGATATCCAGAGAGGGCAGCAGCAGAAGCGGGAGATGGATCGTCAGAGGCTGAACGGTGTCAACGGTCCGGATCGGTGTCATGGTCGACACCGATATGACACTATTCCGAAGGCCGTATTGTCGCCTCAAGCAAGGAATGATGACGGGTTCATCCAGTCGCCGTCTGTTCTGTTCCATCTCCTTCCGTAGAGTTCGATATCGGACCGTCGCTCAAGAGGGAGACTGTCATGCGGATGATCCCTCGGTCTGTCGCGAAGTTCGTTCATATCGTTTATTAACACCGTGAACCATCTCCTTTCCATGGCCATGATAGATATTGAGTACAGGCACCCCGCCGAGGACCCCGACGACCCCACCATCAGGAGGAGGACCAACGCGGAGATGGAACGCTACATCAGGGACCTGGTCTTCGAGATGCAGATGGCCGACGTCTCCTGCTCGTACAAGGGCGTCGTCACCGATGACGGCTCGAGGGCCCTTCTCATCAACGGAAGGACCGTGGATGAGATCCTGGACGGAGTCAAGGTGAAGATGCTGGAGGCGGAGGACTCCTGCGACCACGGAGCCGTGAAGCTGGTCGGGTTCGGAAGGCCCACCCTGGATTGGAACAGGAGATGGCCGGAGGACATCCCGGACACCCTCATGAAGAACGCCGTGGCCAAGGTCTTCGCCGACGAGAACAGGAACCGCATCGACGTCATCGAGAGGCGACGTCCCTCGGGATGTAGAGTATAAGAACCGTGCGAACATCGCTCGACGCATGTTCGAGATACTCAGGCGCGACGGGCTCGCGAGGATCGGAAGGTTCACCGTCGGAGACAAGGTCGTCGAGACCCCTGCGCTCCTCCCTGTCGTCAACCCGAAGATCTGTACCGTGCCTCCCAGGGAGCTGCACGACAGGTTCGGGTTCAACGCCCTCATCACCAACTCCTACATCATACGCAACACCCCCGCGCTCAAGGAGAAGGCGCAGGCGGTCGGCCTCCACGAGATGCTCGACTTCCCCGGCGTCATCATGACCGACTCCGGGACGTTCCAGAGCCACATGTACGGCGAGGTCGAGGTGACCAACGAGGAGATCGTCGAGTTCCAGAAGTCCATCGGGACGGACATCGGGACGGTCCTGGACATCTTCACCGAGCCGGACTGGTCCTACGAGAAGACCAGATACGCGCTGGAGACCACTCTGGAGAGGACCGCCAGAGCCTGCGAGCTCAAGGGCGGCATGATGATCAACGGGGTCGTCCAGGGCTCCGTCTATCCCGATCTCAGGGAGTACAGCGCCTCCAGGATGGCGGACATGGACGTGGACGTCCACCCCGTCGGAGGCGTCGTCCCCCTGATGGAGCAGTACCGCTACGCGGAGCTCGTGGACGTGGTGATGGCCTCCAAGAAGGGCCTCAACCCCTCCCGTCCGGTGCATCTTTTCGGCGCCGGCCACCCGATGATCCTCGCCCTGGCCACACTGATGGGATGCGATCTTTTCGATTCCGCCTCCTACGCCAAGTTCGCCAGGGACGACAGGATGATGTTCCTGGACGGAACGTTCAGGCTGCAGGACATGGAGTCGCTGGACTGCGGATGCCCCGCATGCCGCGGGATGACGCTCCAGGCCCTCAGGAAGATGGAGAAGGGCAAGAGGACCAAGCTGATCGCCGAGCACAACCTCTACCAGATAACGCAGGAGCTGTCGCTCGTCAAGAGGTACCTCAAGGAGGGCAGGCTCTGGGAGCTCGCCGAGATTAGATGCAGGGCCCATCCCGCCCTCCTCGACGGTCTGAGGAGGCTCAGGGACTGGCAGGACGTCATGGAGAGGTACGATCCTATCAGCAGGGACGGTGCCGTGTTCTACACCGGCCCGGAGACCAGGAACAGGCCGGCGTATCTCAGGTACGCCGACAGGCTGGACACCAGGTACGTCCCTCCGACCAGGAAGGCGGCCGTATTCCCGGACACCAGGAGCAAGCCGTACTCCAGGAGCTACGCGGAGCAGTTCGCCAAGGCGAGGAGGGCGGGATACACTCCTGTCGTGGAGTCCGCATGGGGGCCCGTGCCCGCAGAGCTGGACGAGATGTATCCTCTGGCGCAGTCGCTGTTCCCGGAGATCCCGGACAGGGAGACCGAGGAGGCCGCCGAGGAGGCCGCCAGGGAGTTCATCCTCTCCAGGTTCGACGAGGCGGTCGAGGGCGACCAGGTCCCGGACGTCGAAGGAGAGGACGTCGATGCGGACAGGCTCAGAGCGGAGGCGGTGGCCAGGATGCAGTTCGGCATCGAGGCTGCGACCGCCCTGTTCAGGGAGCCGGTGGAGCTGGTCACCAGCAGGAAGACCGGGAAGATACGCAACGTGATATCGGACGGGGAGCATGTTCTGTCCATGAGGGCGGGCGACGGCCTGTACACGCTCAGGATGGAGGGTGCAAAGCGCATCGTATCCGCCGTTCCGGCGCCTCATATGAGGGTAGCCGTGATGGAGGACGCGGTGCCGTTCGTCTCCGACGGAAGGAACGCGTTCGCGCAGTTCGTCCTCTCCTGCGATCCGGAGATAAGGCCGATGGAGGAGGTCATCGTCACCGATCCGTCGGACAGGCCGATCGCCACCGGAAGGGCCTTCCTCACGGCCTTCGAGATGAAGTCCATGAAGAAGGGCATGGCCGTCAAGGTCAGGTCCGGTTCCGACGACGAATGACCGCGAGGGGGGGGGGGACGCAACGCCCCCTCTTCGAAACCTTCCCCCAGTCGCAATGACGGTATAAGATAGAACAAGCGTATGCTCGGGCTGTCCGATTTATAAGCATGCATCATCAATCAGAGACCGCCGGGGTGGAAGTCCGCGTACGAGGGCTTCCTGCCTGAGCGTGGGCTTCCGCCCTGAGAATCCCTCGGAGGTGATGAAATCGCTGAAGAAGAGGAGGACCGGGGTAACGTGCTCACCAAGCTCGCCCTGGTCCTCGAAGCGGTTCGGCTGATAGTCGAATTGCTTCTGTAAACCATTTAGGTCCGTCGGAAGGCGGACCGTTCTGATTCCGATTCGTCATCGTGGTTTCTGTATTTATCAGGTGCTGTTCTTGTTACTCTATCCCATAATTTTC
>DATC01000095.1:5100-7020 GCA_002504495.1 Methanomassiliicoccaceae archaeon UBA537 | reverse complement strand
TCTACTCCTTTCTTGCCGTACATGAGCTCCATGTAGGACGTCTTGATCTTCCCTATGCCGTGCTCCGCCGTAGCGGAGCCGCCGAGCGACACGGCTTTCTTGGCCAGGTCCATATAGGCCTTTTCGGCCGTAGCCAGATCCTCCATCGATTTCAATATGATCTCGACATGAGGATGGTTGTTCCCTATATGGCCGAACATGACGTACTCCAGACCGCTTTCGCCGAGCCTCTTCCTGTAATAGGACATCATCTCATCGGCGGCCTCGTCAGGGACCGACATATCGGTGCCCATCTTGTGAATCCTGGGCATCTCGCTCTTCAGGGATGCCACGTACTCGAAAACAGATCTGGGGATGGCATGGCGCATCTCGCGCATCCGTTTCCGATCGGCTTCCTCCGAACCGCACCAGGTCATACCCCTCTTGCATCCGTGCCCGGCTGCAAGCTCCGACAGGCGCTCCAAGGCATCAGGGAGCGTATCGTCGTCGGGAAGATCGAGGAAAAGGGCGGCGCCCGCGGCTTCCGGGAAGTCCGGAATCCTCAGAAGAGCCGGGTCCGATCCCTTGACGCGACGCAGGAGGTTGATAGAGCCGCAGTCCATGAATTCCAGGAACTCCGGATCCAGGGCGTCGTCGGAGCGGATCTCCTTGACGGCGGATAGCGCGTCGTCGTCCGAAGGCATGAAGAGGACCACCGATACCAGCGGGTGCCAGGGCGTGAGATAGACGTCGGCCTCCGCGATTATCCCGAATGATCCTTCGGAGCCTATGAACTGGTCGAGCAGGTCCATATCCTCGCATATGCGTGGTCCGGCCGAATTCTTCACTTTCCGATTGAAATCGTATGATGGGACATCGAAGGAATAGAGCTCACGCCCTGCAGGGAACGTTATGCGTCTGCCATGCGCGCGGATGTCCCCGCGGGATATGCGCATGTCCTGTCCGTTCGGGAGCACCACGTGGAGTCCGCGAACCCAGTCTCCTGCAGGTCCGTACTTGTACGTTCTCGGACCGGATGAATTGCAGGCGATGTTTCCCCCTATGGATCCTTCGGTCTCGGTGGGGTCTACAGGATAGAACCATGGCATGCTCTCGGCAATCAGCTGCTCTCTGGCCCCGGGAGTTATGTCGACGAGGTCTTCGAAGCGTCTCTCCATCAGCCTGCGGTTGAGCTCGGCAATCGTTGTGCACGGGAGCGTGCGGACGAAGAACCCGTGCTCATCCTTTCCGATGCCTACGATTCCCTTCATGCGCTCCAGGGAGATGACGTATCCGCCCGGGGGAACGCAACCTCCGCAGACGCCCGTCCTCATGGCGCTGACGGTCATCTTGTTCCCTTTCGAGTGGTTGATCCTGACGGCTTCTCTCAACTCCGATTCGTCGAACGGGCAGATCAGATACTCGGCTGTCCCGGTCAACTTGGATTCATCTACCAGATATTTGGATCCGGGGCGGATCTTCTCTCTGTCAAACATCTCTGCTCCCCCACATGCGCGGGATCATGGCGGCCAAGACCGCCTGCTCCGTCAGGGATTCGCGGTCCAGCAGACCGTTGCTCAGCATGCCGATCGCTCCACCGTTCTTTCCGATCTCCGATTTTCCGTAGAGTGCGCGGAACGCGTCACCGACCGTATGGCCGCAGCGAACCAGATCCGCGACCTCGTCGGGATATCTGAATCCGGAGCCCTGTCCACGGGATATCCTTCCGTCCGAATCGATTATGCAGCATTTCTGGATGTCGTACAGGCCGTCATGCTGTTCGAACACGCCTGCCTCGATTCCGACCGAGAGGTCGTGGTCTCCTAGCGCGACGCGGGCTCTGTTCTCGGCTCCCTGTTCTGTTTCATCCTCGAACGGCTGGTCCGGGACTCCGCTGGGCACGTTCACAGGCGTAACCCTGACATCTCCGTAGATCCTCTC
>DATC01000095.1:4535-5074 GCA_002504495.1 Methanomassiliicoccaceae archaeon UBA537 | reverse complement strand
ATGACGTTCCGCACCGCTTCGACCTTGACTCTGTTCATCGAACCTACAGACACATCGAGGACGTCTGTCTTCCCGTTTCTTCCGTAACGGCCTTCCAATATGCGTCTCGCACTGATCTTCTCTCCATCGGACGCCGTGACGAGCTCCACCACGGACAGCTTCAGCGGACGGATGCCGCGGGATTCGCGCTCTCTGTTGAGGGCGTCTGCGTTGCCGACCGTCTCCTCGGATACGACGAGCGTATCTGCCGCATCCATTATATCCGAGGGTCCGTAGATGTCGTCGATTTGAAACAGCGTATACGGTTTCCCGTAGGTCGCAAGCTTTTTCTCGAGGGCGGGTCTGCGGATGGCGAAAGGGATGTACTCGTTCCTGCCTTGAGCCGCCATGCGATCGGATGTAAGTCCCACCAGGACCTCGTCGCCGATCTCGAAGGCACGGTCCAACAGCCTTCCGTGTCCCGAATGAACGACGTCGAATGTTCCTGCTACCGCCGATATCATAGGGTGACCACGACGCATACGACGACGACCGCCACT
>DATC01000095.1:638-4502 GCA_002504495.1 Methanomassiliicoccaceae archaeon UBA537 | reverse complement strand
CAAAGGCGAACCAGATGAGCATCAGCTTCCTCAGCTTGCCTTTGACCTCGTCGCTCGCCGTCTCTCTGCATCTGTCGGAGCAGAAGCGTCCTTCTCCGACGAACGCCTTTCCGCAGTTCTCGCAGTGGTGGTGCTGCGGTATCCTTTCAACTGTCTGTTCTGCCATAGGATGCCTCTCTGTAATCCATCTCGTTGTGAACCACGGTGATGCAGTGGTTTGCATGCAGGCTCAGGGGGCCGAGTCTGATCCTGTCGGGGTCGTGTGAAAGCAGCTCCTTCTCCTCTTCCGGGGTCGGATCCCTATCGTCTCCGAGAACGAACACTGGATTCTCGGGGAATTGATAATCCCTGCAGTCGGTGCCGTCTTCTCTCAGATAGATCAGCTTCCCGTCCTCTGAAAGCTTATCAAGCACATCCTTGAAGCCCATGCGGACGATGAAGACGCCCGGCGAGGCTTGGATCTCCTGGTCTTCTGGAAGCGGTTTCATCAACGCGTTTCTGATCAGAGATGCCGTGCTTCTCTCATCAGGATTCAGGTATCTTATCGATTCGCCCTTGAATATGACTGTCTTGGGAGCGTCCTCTCCGCCTTCCAGGACCAGCCAGCATTCGCTGTCCTTCCTTATGCCATGGCTGAGGAACAGCGTGGAGTTCACGCATCTGACCAGGATATCCAGTCTGCCGGCGCCGCCGGCGATGTCGTCCAGCTTGAAATCCCCGGTGGTGACCGCGCGATGCCCTGTCACAACGAATCTTTTCATCGAGATCACTGGAGGTTGTTCAGACTATCCAGGTCGACTCCGCCCAGCTGCTTCAGCATCGCTTTGCGCATCTTGCGGTCCTTTCCGAATGACTGCATGGTCTTCTTGGTGCTGTTGTACTGCTTGAGCAGTTCGCGAACATCATGGGATGAGACTCCGGCACCGGACGCGATACGTTCGATACGCTTGGCCTTTATGATTGACGGATCCTCCTTCTCCTCGGCGGTCATGGAGTCCATGATCGTTCTGAAGACCGCGATCTTCTTCTGTGAGGCCTCGTAGTCGATCTTGTCCTCCATGCTGCTCATTCCGGGCAGCATGCTCATCAGCTTCTGCAGGGTGCCCATCTTTCCAACGGCGGCCATCTGGTAGTACATGTCGTTGAGGTTGAACTTGCCGGTCATGATGGCCTTTCCGACCTTCTCCATGGCCTCGTCCTCTCCGATCTCATCCTTGGCCATCTCCACCAGGGCGGACATGTCGCCCATTCCCAGAAGACGAGAGATGAAGCGGTTGGCATCGAACGGCTCCAGATCGCGTATGTGCTCCCCGGTTCCTATGAAAACTATCCTCGCCTTGGTCTTGGCCATAGCGGAGATGGCTCCACCGCCTTTGGCGGTTCCGTCCATCTTGGTGAGGATCACTCCTGTGACCCCTACCGCATTGTGGAACGCCTCGGCTTGGGGTCCTGCCTGTTGACCGACCTGCGAGTCCAGGACGAGTATTCTCTCTTCGGGTTTGGCCACCGCTGCGATGTCCTTGATCTCCTGGATGAGATCGTCCTCCAGCGCATGGCGTCCAGATGTATCGATGATGATGATCTTCTTGTCCTTGAAATGCTGCATTCCGTTCTGGACTATCTTGGCGGCATCGGTCTCTCCGGGCTCCCCGTAGACGTCGACGTTCACCTTGGCTCCGAGCTGTTTCAGCTGATCCAATGCGGCTGGACGGTAGACGTCGGCTCCGATGAGTCCTACGGAGAATCCCTTCTTGGAGAAGTAGAGCGCGAGCTTCCCGGTCGTGGTCGTCTTTCCCTGTCCGTATAGACCGACCATCATTATGGTCTGAGGCTTCAGCTGAAGGCCTTCGCCGTTGTCCACGAGCTTGACCAGCTCCTCGTAGATGATCTTTGTGAGGTGCTGCTTCATGCTCTTCCCGGCAGGGGGAGGCTCGTTCTTCGCACGGTTCTTCACGCCGTTGGTGACTTCCAGTACCAGTTTGACATTGACGTCGGCCTCGAGCAATGCACGCTGGAGGTCCTTGCATATGTCGTTGATGAGCTCGTCGTCGACCGTGGTAGCGTGACCCACACGACCTAGAACGTTCCTGAGCGACTTCCCCAGTCCTTCCAAGACCATCTGTATCGTATGCCGGAAGCATTCCCAGTATAAATGATGTCCAGGAATATGTTCTTAGAAGTGGGGGATGGACCGAAGTATAAGAAGGGATGGGATGCACTCTACAGTCCGGTCTATCCCGCATTTCTCCATTGTCGGTAATGTATAAATAATTTGTTCGTCCAAATTAAAATTGGAAGCTTAAAAAAACAAGGTTGAAAATAGAAAGATAGGCAGGGCGAACCCTGCCAGTTTGGATCAGAGGTACCCAGACTTCTGAAGGGCCATGAGGTCTTCGGTGGAGAGCTTCTCTCCGGCCTTGAAGCGCTCGAAGATTTCCTTGGCTTCCTTCTTGTTCTCGGCACTGTCGGGTCCGCGCCTCTTTCCGCCGGTGCGGGTTCCCTTGTTCTTTCCACGGTAGCCGGCAGCATCCCTGTCGATCTCGTGGACGGACTTGATCTGCTCGATGTGCTTGCGGTGCTCCTCATCGGCGGCCTGCTTGCACTCGACGAACTTGGCCTGAGCAGCGTCAGCCTCCTTTCTCAGCTTGTCCGCCTGCTCGTAGTAGCCGATCATCTTGTCATGAGCGGCCTGAGCCTTCTCGGCGTACTCGGAGACCTGGTGGTGGAAGCCTTCGGCCTCGGCCTTGGCATCCCTGAGCCGCTGAACGAGGTCCTTGATCTCGTCGTTCTCGGAGTAGGCCTTCTCCCTCTCTTCGATCTGCTTGGCGAGGAGGGAGATCTGCTTGACAATCTCGTTCTCCTTGTCCTTACCGAGGGATTTGGTCATCTGGGTGTACTCGAGGTCCTGGAGTTGCTTCTTCAGCTGCTTGACGGGAACCTCGTTCCTGTCGTCGGACTTCTCGTTGCGGTAGGGCGCAAGCTGCTCTTTCAGGGCGCTGACCTTCTGGTTCCACTCGTCCCTGAGTTCCTTGGTCTCCCTAACCTTCTGATTGAAGGAGTCGCGCTCCTCTCTGCACTTCCCCGCCTCATCGACGAGGGTCCTGACCTGGCCGTTGAGGGCGTCCCTCTTGGCCTTCCATTCCTTGGTCTGGGCGTTGAGCTCGTCGCGCTTCTTCCTGTGCATGTCGGCCTCTTCGTTGAGGCTGTCGCGATTGGCTTCAGGCGCCGCGGTCTCCTCGGCGGCAGGCTGCTCCGATTGAGGGGCGTCTGTCGTAACCTCGGTCACCATGACTTCCTGCTCCTCAATCTGGGAATCCTGCTGCTGTGCTTCCTCCGTAAAACCTTCCATAAAATTTCACACTCAAACATTCGACGCGACCATGAGATTGAAGCATGGTCCACTTCGTGGCGCCTTATTATAATGTCCAATATAAAGATTGGGTTTCGCGGTTCTCGGGGAGCCCTTTCTGATCCGAATCTCTCGGGGTACCTTAAAGTATAACGCAAGTCTTCGGTCCCTTGATTCAAATGAGCAACGTCTGTCCTTTGGACTATCGCTATGGCCGTGACGAGATGAAGGCCGTTTTCAGCGAGGACAGCCGCATCGAGAACGAGATGCTAGTTGAGGCCGCTCTCGCTAGGGCGCACGCTGCCCTCGGTACGATTCCTCAATCCGCGGCTGACGAGATCACCCGCGTAGCTAGTCTCGATGTGGTTAGTGTCGACCGTATCAAAGAGATCGAGAAGGAGACTCGCCACGACCTCATGGCCATGGTCAAGGCGATGACTGAGAAATGCCAGGGCGACGCCGGCAAGTACGTCCATCTCGGAGCCACCTCGAACGATATCGTCGATACGGCGACG
>DATC01000095.1:0-601 GCA_002504495.1 Methanomassiliicoccaceae archaeon UBA537 | reverse complement strand
GGCTCTTCAGATCAAGAGCGCCATGGAGATCATCCTCGAGGATGTCGAGAATCTCATTATGACGTTCGCTTCACTCGCCAAGAGGGAGCGCGACACACTGGAGATCGGAAGGACCCATGCTCAGTTCGCCATCCCCATCACCTATGGATTCAAGATAGCCGGATACATCGCGGAGATGATTCGTCACAGGGCGAGGATAATCGAAGCCATGCCGCGCGTCTGCTGCGGGAAGATGGCAGGCGCCGTCGGAACAGGCGCAGCTCTCGGTAAGAACTTCTTCGAGATCCAGCGCATGGTCATGGCGGATCTTGGACTGATGTACGAGCCCGCCGCCACTCAGGTCGTGGGCCGCGACAGGTACACCGAGGCGATATGCATCATGGCCAACATAGCTGCTTCCTTGGAGAGGTACTGCACCGAGGTCAGGAACCTCCAGAGGTCCGAGATCGGTGAAGTGTCGGAGTTCTTCGATGTCACGAAGCAGGTCGGAAGTTCCACTATGGCCCAGAAGAGGAACCCGATGAATTCGGAGAACGTCTGCGGTCTGGCCCGCGTCGTCCGCGGATTCGTCACGCCCGCCTTCGAAAGCCAGATTCTCTGG
>DATC01000080.1 GCA_002504495.1 Methanomassiliicoccaceae archaeon UBA537 | reverse complement strand
ACACGCGCAGAATATCGGATTACAAAGAAATCCTAACTTTGCTTAGGATTATCTACCATCATCCGCATGCCGTACCATGAAGGTCCTTCGTGAGAAGCAGCTCGGCCTCCTCGGAAGCGCCAAGGACAAGACCGATCTGGTGAAGGTCGTCACGGGGATGCGCCGTACAGGCAAATCGACCCTGCTCGGGCAGCTGCGCGATACGATCGACAAGGGTGCCGACCTCGTCTATCTCGACCTCGACCTCCTGGACGAGGACCTCGACAGGAACGGTCTGAGGGATCTCATCCGCGACAGGATAGTCGGAGATGGGATCCACTATGTCATCATCGACGAGATCCAGGATGTGGATGGATGGGAGAAGGTGATAGCCGAGCTCGTCGCACGTGGGGACTGCGATGTCTACATCACCTGCTCCAGTTCGAAGCTCCTCTCCTCCGAGCTTGCGACCAAGATCTCCGGAAGATACGTCGAGATACCGTTGCTGCCGTTCTCGTTCAAGGAATACCTGGCATTCTATCCGGGGGACAGGGAGGAAAGGTTCGCGGACTTCGTACGCTTCGGATCCCTTCCGGTCATAGAGCCGTCCAGAGGACGGGAGCTGTGCGACACCCAGCTGGAGGACGTGTTCAACACCGTCCTGGTGAAGGACGTCCTCTCGCATATCGGCGGAGGTGACATCGACAAGATCGTCTCCATCGCGAGATTCCTCTTCTCCAATATAGGGAACGTCACCAACGTGGACAACATCTCCAAGGATCTCGGAATAGGATACCCGACCGCCAGGAAGTACGTCGACGGAATGGTGTCGGCGCATCTGTTCGAGTACTGCGAAAGATACGACATCATCGGAAGAAGGCTCCTGAGATCCAAAGGGAAGTACTACGCCACCGACCTCGGGATGAGAAGGGTCGTCATGAGGGGCGCGCAGACGGCAGACATCAGCAGACCTCTCGAGAACATAGTGTACCTGGAGCTCCGTCGCAGATTCCCGATCGTCCGCGTGGGCAGCTACAGGGACTGGGAGGTGGACTTCACCGTCTCCGATGGGGACACCACGGAATACTACCAGGTGTCCCGGACGGTCGCCTCGGAGGAGACCAGGTCCAGGGAGCTCCGTCCCTACATCGGCATCAAGGACAACTACCGCAAGACGATACTCACCCTGGACCGTTTCGGGCTCGGATCCTACGAAGGGGTGGAGATCGTGAACGTCCTGGATTGGCTTCTGGAACCTAGGGCGGCGTCGCGGCGATCGGACCGGGAACTGGAGTCCGAAGATTCAACATCGGGATTTTCTGCATATTCTTACATTTAATCCTCGGGATTTATTGCAATTCATTGAAATAATCCTAAATGATACACGTGCCCATGCTCGAACGCAAGATGTACGGCAGACTTCTGGAATGGAAGTCCCGCAAGCACAAGTGCCTCGTCGTGAGAGGACAGCGGCAGGTCGGAAAGACGTTCATCATCGATGCGTTCGCCAGAGCCGAGTACGAGCACTACCTCTATCTGAACTTCAACGACTCGCCGGAGCTCAAAACGATATTCGAAGGAGACATCTCCGCAGAGGCGCTCGTGAACAAGCTCTCCCTTTACTTCGGCGCGGACAGCGTCGTCGAGGGGTCCACCCTGGTGTTCCTCGACGAGATACAGGAATGCGGCTCCGCCTACAGCTCGCTCAAGCAGTTCACCCTCTATGGAAAGATCGACGTCATCGCATCCGGATCCCTCCTCGGACTGTCGTCCGCTCCTGACGATGACCGCCTCATCCCGCTGGGATACGAGGAGAGCATGCTGATGCGCCCTCTGGACTTCGAGGAGTTCCTATGGTCCAGGAAGGTTCCCGGGAGCTCGATAGAAGAGGTCCGTCGCTGCATCCGGGAGCGCGTGCCGATGGAGCCCGCCCTGTACGAGAGGATGACGAGGCTGTTCAGGGAGTACATGGTCGTCGGAGGAATGCCGGAGGCCGTGCAGTCCTATGCGGAGAGCGGCGACCTCCGCCAGCCGGATGCCGTGATCGAAGGCATACTGTCCACGTGCATGCGCGACATCAACCGCTGCAACCGCGGGATGGACCGCATCAAGACCATGGACTGCTTCGAGAGCATCCCGCATCAGCTGTCCGAGAGCAACAGGAAGTTCATGTTCTCCCGCATCTCGAACGACGGCTCCCGCGCATCCTCCGACCGCTACAGAGAGAACCTCCTGTGGATCCGCGAAGCGGGATACGGCAACTTCTGCTTCGCCTTGACACAGCCGACCCTTCCGCTGGCAGGACAGGTGAAGCGGGACTCGTTCAAGATCTACATGTCCGACACGGGGATGCTCCTGCACATGTACGGAGACAAGGCCAAGGCGGCGGCCTTCGAAGGGGACCTCTCGTACAATATGGGGGCCGTCGCGGAGAACATCGTCGCGGACGGGCTCGTGAAATGCGGATACGAGCCGATGTACTATCGGAAGGACAAGGGAGAGGGACGCATGGAGCTGGACTTCGTCGAGGAGTTCTGGGACGGGGTAGCGGCGATCGAGGTCAAGTCCGGAAGGAGCCGGATAGCGCCGTCGATCTCGAAGGTCTCCGACTTCTACTACATCGCCAGAAGGATCGTGCTCGAGCACGGGAACATCCGCGTTGACGAACACGGCATAGAGCACTATCCCTTGTTCGCATCGGCGTTCGTGGACGAGATGGATCGGAGGCCCCGGACAGACGGTGCCGTCGTTCCATCAGGAAATCGACGATGTTCACGATCACCGCCTCCTCCGTCTCGGTCCTCGGCATTGGATCGCCCGTCACCAACAGCCTTCTTCCCTCGCCCAGCAGCTTCCTGAACGGCCTGAGCTCCCTTTCCCGCGTCTTCTCGTCCGAGATCGTCTGACATACCTGGATGTAGTTCTTCTCGTTGCGCTTCAGAGCGATGAAATCGATCTCCAGCTGCCTTATCGCTCCGATATAGACCTTGTATCCTCTGCGTCTGAGCTCCAGGTACACGATGTTCTCTAGTATCTTCCCGGAATCCATGTCCGCCTTCATAGGCTGGGTGTTCCTCATGCCGATATCGGTGCAGTAGTACTTCCCGTCGGTCTTCAGTATCGTCCTGCCCTTGAGATCGTACCTCTCCACCCTGTCGAACAGAAGCGAATCGGTTGCAAGAGAGAGGTAATCGCTGGATGTGGAGGAGCTGATCTTCAGATTCTCCGCGATGTTCCCGGCCGAGATCGCATTTCCGATCTCGGAGAACATGTAGTCTATCACCTTCCTCACCTTCACGGAATCGATCCGCTCCTTCCGTCCGCATATGTCCTTCAGGATGATGTCGGATTTGATCTCGTCGAGACGCTGGAAGATTGCGTCCTCGTCGTATTCCGGGCGTATGAAGGGCATCCCTCCGAAATGGATGTACCTGCGATACAGTTCGAACCTGTCATCCGTATCGTCGTGGATCGAGCGGAACTCCCTGAAAGACAGCGGCAGCATCCTGATCTCTATGTTCCGACCGGTCAGCAGCGTGGATATCTCCGTGGAGAGGAGATGCGCATTCGAGCCCGTGACGTATATGTCGCAATCGATGTCGATTCTCAGCGAATCGACGACCCTCTCCCACCCTCCGATATACTGGACCTCGTCCAGTACTATGTAGAGCCTCCCGAGGTCCTGTTTCGAAACAATCTCATCGTAGAGTATCGTTCCGTCGCGGTATCTGTCGTTCCGGACGGATTCCATGTTATAGTAGAGGATGTTCGAGTCCGAGACCCCGTCTTCCTTCAGCAGTTCGATGTACTGCTTCAGCAACGTGGATTTCCCGCATCTTCTGATGCCGGTGACGACCTTGATCACGTCCTGGTCCTTGAACCTCAGAAGCTCATCGAGGTAGCCTCTTCTGAGCACATCCCCTGTCATGATCGAGACGGACGCGATATCATAAAATAAATTCTTTTAATCGAATCCATATTCATTTTCGTAAAGTAAATTCGATATGCCACCAACTTTGGACCGGAAGCTCCCCGGTCGATGTCGCGACCTCCGCTTGGAGACCAGGCAGACCCTCTGTTTCGGACTGCGAGGCGCATCGGGGTACAGGTATTCCACCACCCCCTCGGCCATCAGACGTCCGATCGCCGACCTCACGGTGCTGTTTATCCCCTTGTAGCCCAGCCTCAGCGAGAGATCGAGGACCCTCATGCACCCCTCGGCGCCCAGGATCGACACTATCCTCTCGTCTATCGGCGCATCGGCCGTGCTCTCGACCTCTGCCGTGAAATCCGGATGAATCTCCAAGATCGCCCTGAAGTACGTCCTGTTCGGATCTGTCACGATCCTCAGCGGAGGAGAGCCGTTCTCCTTCAGGGACTCGACGACCCGTGGGATTCCGGTGAAGCGGGATTCGGCGAGACCCAGCTCCTTGAAGTACTCCCCGATGCGGACATTCCTGTAGATTCCGGTGACCAGCTGGTTGTTCCTTATCTCCTCGTCCGTCAGAGTCGCGCTAGGTCCGGGATAGTTGAGAAACTCTATGCTGGCGGGAGATATCGTGATCCTCACGGGCTCCGCGATCTCGTAGCTCTTATGATACACCGCGTTGACCAGCAGCTCCCTGACAGCGCGGACCGGATAGCTGCTGATCCTTCTGGCCTCGAGCCTCGTCTCGGATTTGTATATCCTCTCTCCGATGTACCGGGATATCACCGACATGGAATTGACGACCTGCTCGTTCAGAGGCCCCGTGATGCGATACTCCTCCATCCTTTCGCCTGTTGGAACGGGCTTGTATACGACATCTACGTACGATCCGGGAATGAAATCCTCTGGATGATCGGTGAAGAACAGGACCCCTATGTTCATGGGCCTGAGGTCCTCCTTCGGTCCGGAGACGATCTTCATCTCCCTGCAGAGACGTTCGCGGGGGATGTCGGTCGCATCATCGGCGAGCGAGCTGCGGACATTGTACAGGAAGTCCTGGATACGCCCGACCTTCAGATCAGAAAGCGATGCGTCATGATTGATGCACAGATCGAAAGGAGTCCTGCGTGACACCTGGAACAGCCTCTCCACATCATCCTGGTTCGCGCGTATCGTGCTGGACATCTTGCGGATGTAGTATCCGCGCTCAGAACCCTTGGATTTCCTCGAGTAGTTCACCGGACACGAATACGGACGGCGATCCCCGGTGGTGGCCCATATGACCATCACGACCTTGCCGTCCACCTCGGATATCTCCACGGCCGGCATGTAGCGGGGTTCTATAAGATTCGTCAGGCTCACGAGCTCCTTCTGCATGCCGTCGACGGATGCACGGTCCAGTCCGACGACCTCGGGCAGGCCCGATTCCATGTCGACGCCCACTATGATGTATCCTCCGCTCCACCCGTCTATGTCATTGGCGAATGCGCATATCGTGTGCAGGATCCGCTCGGGATTCCATCCTCTCTTGTACTCCAGCCGTGCATCCTCCACCTTCCGGCCGTGCACGATATCCGAAACGCTGACGGGAATCGACATGATACCAAGACATGAGTTTGAACATATGTTTAAACATATGTCTGAAACATATGTTCAAGATTCGCGATTGGTCGGAGTATTTAATCAAGCCAAATCTGCCTATGCAACAGTTCCTTCCGATTCCTGGCACCTTCGAATCGGTTTGCTACAAACAACCGAATCTATTATCTACAAACAACCGAATATGTTTGCTACAAATAACCGAATCAACGATTGCGAACCACAGGCCAACCCCTCATGAAAGCAAATAAAAAGACTGAAAAAAGATACATCCCCCGTATCGTGGACAGTGCGCTGGCTTTCAAACTCAGAAGCAAGGGTGCCGTCTGGATCAGAGGTCCGAAATGGTGCGGCAAATCGACCACTGCTCTGAGATTCGCCAACACTGCAATCATGATGCAGGACGAATCCACACGCGAACGGAACAAAACCCTGGCTGAATTGGATCCATCGGCTTTTCTGGAAGGAGACCCGCCCGTTCTGATAGACGAATGGCAGACAATACCGTTCATCTGGAATCAGATCCGCCTGGAGATCGACAGACGCGATGAATTCGGACAATTCATCCTCACTGGTTCCAACATGCCTCCAGACACCGCCATGGTCGATCAGCATAGCGGCATAGGGCGCATAACCTCTCTCCTCATGCGTCCCATGTCGCTGTTCGAATCTGGTGAAAGCAGCGGCGAGATATCCCTCCGGGCTCTCTTCGAAGGAACATGCCCGCATCCTGCGCAGGTTCAACTGTCCCTTCGGGATTACGCGTTCCTCACTGCAAGAGGCGGATGGCCGAGGGCGATCGGACAGGACGAGGACGTGTCGTTGCAGCAGGCGATCGACTACTACGAAGGCCTTGTGGAAGGGGACATAACCAACCTCGATGAGATTCCGAAGGATCCCGAGAGGCTCCGCCTCTTCCTCCGCTCATATTCGCGCAACTGCTCCACTCAGGCGACGATGCCTACTATCCGCAAGGACATGAACACCAACGACGGCGGACTACTCGACACGGATACTATAGCCTCGTACATCAAATCGATGAAGAGGCTCTTCGTCATAGAAGAATCCGAAGCATGGAACCCCAATCTCAGGTCCAAGACGACTATACGCACATCGAACACTCGCTATCTCATCGACCCCTCCATAGCATGCGCCGCTCTGGGAGCAGGACCTGATCACCTGATGAAGGACCTCAATACATTCGGGCTCCTGTTCGAGAACATGTGCGTCAGGGACTTAAGGGTGTATTCGCAGGCGATCGACGGAACGGTGAAGCACTTCAGGGACTCGTCCGGCCTCGAGATCGACGCCGTGGTGGTTCTCCGCGACGGCTCATGGGGCGCGATCGAGGTGAAACTCGGTGGCAGGACACTGATCTCCGAAGGTGAGAAGAACCTGCTGAAGCTGGCGTCCTTCATCGGAGAAGGAATGAGGAAGCCCTCGTTCCTGATGGTCCTGACCGCGGGTAACTCGTCTTACAGGACGAAGGACGGGATATGGATCGTCCCGCTGGGCTGCCTCGGCCCGCGACGGGACGGAATACCCGGGGAAGGTCCCCGGGAGATGTTTTTCAACGCCTCGCGAGGGAGTCGACGACGGACTGGAACAGGATCCTTCCGTCGCCCTCCTCTGTGTCGTATCCTCTGGTCCAGTCGGCGTGGGTGAACCTGGTGATCACACGCTCGGGATGAGGCATCATCCCCAGTACGTTGCCCGCAGGGTTGCATATGCCGGCTATGTCCGAGGGCGACCCGTTGGGATTCCAGGGGTACTCCGCGTCGGATCCGTCGGGCTTGACGTACCTGAACACGATCTGGTCGTTGTCCTCGAGCCTCTGGACGAAGTCCGGGTCCTCGCTCATCAGCTTCCCTTCCGCATGGGCGGAGGGGATGGTCAGCAGCTTCTTCTTCGGAATCGAGGACGCGAAGACGCACTTCCCGCGGCTGTCGTTGCGCAGGACGGTGGGCCTGCACTCAAACCTTCCGGAATCGTTGGTATAGAGGGCGGCCGTCGGCCTGTCGGACATCGCCGAATCGAAGGCCGGAAGGAGCCCCAGCTCCACCAAGATCTGGAATCCGTTGCACACTCCGAGGACGGGCTTCTCGGCCTCGACAAAGGAGCGGACCTCCTTCCCGATGCCTGCCCTGATCCTCGCCGCGAACAGTGCCCCCGCGCGGACGTAGTCCCCTGCGGAGAATCCTCCCGCGAACACGAGGACGTCGTAGTCCTCGAGGCTGCGGCGCCTCATCTCCGAGGACTGGCCGGTCAGCTGCTTCAGGTGGACCTCCTCCGCCTGGGCGCCCACGGCCCTGAAGGCCTCGGCCATCTCGTCCTCGGCGTTGGTCCCCTCGATGCGCATCACGCATGCTCTGATGTCCTCTGCCTTCACTGCGATCCCCCCATGATCCTCCAGACGGGCTCGCTCCATGCGCGCCTCATCTCGTCCACCGGGATGGAGACTCCGATGTCCTTGATCCTCAGGCTGTCGCCCTTGGTTATGCCGAGGAGCGTGGCGTCTCCGCCCATGATCTCCTCGAACCTCATCACGTCGGCTCCGTCGACCTCCACGATCCAGCGGCTGTTGCTCTCGGAATAGAGTTTCACCCTGGGATCGTCGCCGGGCATCGCCGTCGTGTCGATCTCCGCGCCTATGTGTCCGGAGATGCACATCTCCGCGACCGCGATCGCGAGACCTCCGTCCGAGCAGTCGTGGCAGCTCAGCACGAGGCCCTCGTCCATGGCGGACAGGAGCTCGTCCATGAGCCTCTTGAGCCTCTCGATGTCGACCGCGGGGACGTCGCCCTCCTTTCCTCCGAACTTCCTGAACAGGAGCGATGCCCCCATCTCGTCGCGCGTCTCTCCGACGACGAAGATGCAGCTGCCGACCCTCTTGAAATCGGCGGTGATGCACCTTCTCACATCGTCGACGAGACCGCATCCGAGGATCATCGGGGTCGGAAGGATGTGATGGCCCCCGGGGGCTTCGTTGTACAGGCTGACGTTCCCCGAAGGTATGGGGATGTTGAGACCGCGGGCGGCCTCGCCGAGACCTCTGACGGCCTCCCTGAACTCCCCCAGCCTCTCCGGCTTCTCCGGATTGCCGAAGTTGAGGCAGTCGGTGAACGCGTTGGGTCTGGCGCCGACGGCGACCAGGTTCCTGCAGGTCTCATCTATGGCGGCCATGCCTCCCTTGTAGGGGTCGGCCTCGGTGAACCACGGGTTGCAGCCTATGGCGGCGGCGAGGCCATTCCATCTGTCATGGACGGGCCTGAGCACGCTGGCGTCCCCGGGGCCGGTCTCGTTGAGCGGACCGACCATCGGATGGATCACGGTGGAGGCGCGGACCTCGTGGTCGTACTGCCTGATCGCCCACTCCTTGGAGGCGACGTTGGGATCGGAGAGCATGGCGAGGATCGCATCCTCGTCCGAGGATATCTCCGGCCAGACCTCCCTCTTCTTGGAGGACGGCTCCGGAAGGACATAGGGCCTGTTGTAGACCGGCCCTCCGGTCAGGAACTCGAGGTCCATGTCGAATATCCTCTCGCCGTTCCAGAACAGGCGGGTGTGCATGGTGTCGGTGGTCACGCCGATGGGCGTGGCCGGCACGTCCCACAGGTCGAAGACCTCCAGGACCGCATCGACGTTCTCGGGCTTGCAGGTGCACATCATGCGCTCCTGCGACTCCGAGACCCAGATCTCCCAGGGAGCGAGGCCGCTCTCCTTGAGGGGGACCTTGTCCAGGTCGACGTCTGCTCCGCAGCCTCCGTCCAGGGCCATCTCGCCCACGACGCAGCTCAGGCCGCCTCCTCCGAGGTCCTTCATCCCGGTGATGAGGTGCCTGGCGTTGATCTCGAAGCAGGCGTGCATGACGGGCTCCTTCATGATGGGGTCTCCGAGCTGGACGGCTCCCCTGGAGTCCTCGTCCGAGGTGGCGGTGAGGTCCGCGGATGCGAAGTTCACACCGTGGATCCCGTCCCTTCCCGTGAGTCCTCCGATGAGGATCATGACCTCTCCGGGACCTCCGGCGTAGTTCTTGGCGAGATCCGCCCTCTTCACTATGCCCAGGCAGGCGACGTTCACAAGGCAGTTCCCCGTGTACTTGTCGTCGAAGAAGAATCCCCCGGTGATGGTGGGTATGCCGACCCTGTTCCCGTAGTCCCTGATTCCGGACACCACTCCGCTCATCAGGTAGCGGGGGCTCTTGACACCGGGAGGAAGCTCCACATCCCTGTCGATGGGGCCGAAGCACAGGGGGTCGGCGAGTCCTATGGGCTGGCATCCCATGCACACGACATCCCTCAGGATGCCTCCGATCCCCGTGGCGGCTCCTCCGTATGGCTCCACCGCGGACGGATGGTTGTGGCTCTCGATCCTCAGGGCGTAGCCGTACTCGTCATCGAAGACCATGACTCCCGCATCCCCTCTGGAGAGGATGTCGTCGCGGTCCAGCCCGAACACGAACTCCTTCAGTATGGGCTTGGAGCTCTTGTAGCAGCAGTGCTCGCTCCATGCCTGTCCCAGCGCCTGGAGCTCCACGTCGGACGGATCCCTGCCCTCCTTCTCGAAGTACTCCTGGACACGCCTCATCTCGTCCGCGGAGAGTCCGAGGGCCATGTCCTTGGAGAGCTGCACGAGGTCCTCCTCGGACGCTCCCCTTATGGCGATGTCGCACAGATCGAACGGCGCGTCGCGCCGCGTCATCCTGCAGGGCATCTCATCTCACCGATATCCTGAAGTTCTGGATGACGGGATTGGCCAGGAGCCTCCTGCACATCTCCTCGGCCTGGGCCTGCGCCTTCTCCGGAGGCAGGTCCGTATCGACCTCGAAGAGCTTCACGGTCTTCACATCGTTGATGCCCTCGAAACCCAGGGACTCCAGGGTCTTCCTGGTGTTCTTCCCTTCGGGATCGGCGACCCCTTTCTTAAGCTCGATTCTGATCTCGACGACTGTCATCGTCCCGACGCTACGGGCGCGCGCGTAATAAACCTTAGGTGAACACACTTCTAGCATTAGAATGGAATGAACGCTCATCCGCCCTTCGAAACGCGTCCATTCTGCTGGATTCAGACTTGTTCCCATCGATTCATGCGTTCCGCACGCTATCATACGGCTTCATCGCGGCATTCCGTCAAATCTCGATGAGCGAAGCGCCCC
>DATC01000111.1:695-3765 GCA_002504495.1 Methanomassiliicoccaceae archaeon UBA537 | reverse complement strand
CGATGCCGAAGAGTCTTCGACTGGCGCCGGGCCGTTCTGCGGAGCGTCCGTCGATCCTGGCGATCTCCGGCGCATCCGTGCTGATTCCGAGAGGATCATGGAGAGGATAATGACCGCCGATGAGCGTCCGGACCCCGTTCCCGATCCGGTTCCGGAGTCTTCGCATTCCGGAGTCGCGGATGATCTGACGGCCGACGAGATCGGATTCCTCAGGAAGCTGATCTCCGGGGATGCGATCGGAGGCTCCGGAGAACGTCCTTGGCAGGTCGTCTGCGATTCCATCAACACGAAGCTCTACGACCGTTTCGCCGACAACGTCATAGACATCCTGCCCGACGGCCCCGTGCTCGTAGAAGATTATGTTAATGACCTCTCCGGTATCCTGAGTTTATGATGATACCGAAGAGGGTGGCGTCCGCCGTCATAAACTCCCTGAAGGGGGGCGTTGTGCCGCGTACGGGTCTCTCCTACATCACTGTAGGCCGCAGCAACGAGATCGACGCCATCCTTCATGACGTCGACATCGTGGCCGACGGAGGAGCGGCGTTCAGATTCATCGAGGGAAGGTACGGCAGCGGGAAGTCGTTCCTGCTCCAGGCAGTGAGAAACTACGTTCTCGACCGCGGCTTCGTCGTCATCGATGCCGACCTGTCCCCCGAGCGGAGGCTCCACGGCAGGAACGGACAGGGTCTCGCCACGTACCGCGAGCTGATGGCCAACATGAGCACGCGCACAATGCCGGAGGGATCCGCACTCGGACTGGTACTCGACAGGTGGATGGCATCCATCGTCGAGAGAGCGTCTGACAGGAACGACACCGTATCCGTCATGAAGACGGCTTCGTCGGATATCGCTCCGTTGGAACCGATGGTCCACGGGTTCGATATGGGAGGCGTTCTGATGGCCTATGCCCGCGGATATTGCGCGGAGGACGACACGCTGAGGCAGAACGCGATGAGGTGGCTCCGTGGCGAGTTCCGCACCCGCACCGAGGCCAAGGCCGCGCTCGGCGTCAACGCCGTGATAACCGATGACGACTGGTACGACTACGTCAAGCTTCTGGCGATGTTCCTCAGAAGCGCCGGTTACAAAGGGCTCATCGTAATGATAGACGAGCTCGTCAACATCTACAAGATCCCGAACCGCATCTCCCGTGAGAGCAACTACGAGAAGATACTGTCCATGTACAACGACGTCCTCCAGGGCAGGGCCAGGCATCTGGGAGTGATGATGTGCGGGACTCCGGAATGCGTCGAGAATCCGCAGAGGGGCGTCTTCAGCTACGAGGCCCTGCGCTCCAGGCTGGAGGACGGGAGGTTCTCCTGCGAGGGTCGGAGGGATATGCTCGCCCCCATCATAAAGCTGGATCCGCTCACCGCCGCGGAGATGACCGTCCTGACGGAGAAGCTCGCCGATATCCACGCCGTGCTGTTCGGCTATGAGAGGACCATGACGGAGGAGGACCTCATCTCGTTCGTCAAGCTAGAATACGCCCGTATCGGCTCCGAGAGCTACATCACCCCGAGGGAGGTCGTCAGGGACTTCATCGAGCTTCTCGATATAGTCCATCAGCATCCGGGCGTCGATGTCTCACAGCTACTGAAGTCCGGAGATTTCGAGTTCTCGAAGGGCGCTCCCGAGGACGATTCGGACATTCCCGACTTCGTGCTGTGATACGATGGGCAATGCCGCATTCGACAGATACGCGCCGTTCATCAGGGAGTTCATATACGCCCACGGCTGGGATTCCCTTCGCGGAGTCCAGATGGCCGCGGCGGATGCCGTCTTCAACACCGACAGCAATGTCCTTTTGACATCTTCGACCGCTTCCGGGAAGACCGAGGCGGCCTTCTTCCCCATCCTGACCCTGATGTCGGAGGATCCGCCGACATCCATAGGAGTTCTATACATCGGACCTCTCAAGGCGCTCATCAACGACCAGTTCGAGCGTCTGAACGATCTGTGCTCCGCCGCAGGGATACCCGTATGGCATTGGCACGGGGATGTGAGCGCTTCTCACAAGGAAAGAATGGTGAGGCACCCTTCGGGGATACTGCAGATCACTCCGGAGTCGCTCGAGGGCATGCTTCTGCACAGGCACGGCGATCTCGTCCGTCTGTTCGGGGACCTGAGGTTCATCGTGGTCGACGAGGTGCATTCGCTCATCAAGGGGGATCGCGGAGGTCAGACCCTCTGTCTGATCGAAAGGCTCTGCAGATCCGCCGGATGCAATCCGAGGCGGATAGGGCTCTCGGCTACAATAGGAGATCCCGAGAGGACAGGGCGCTTCCTCGCATCGGGATCCGGAAGAGGAGTGGCCATACCCAAGGTCGCCGAGCCCCGTGTCGTATGGAGGCTGTCCATGGAGCACTTCTTCGTGCAGGGGGAGCAGGCCGAGCCTGTCGACGGAGCCGATGCGATGCCTCCGCTCGATGCCCCCTCGGATGAGGCTCCTCGCAATGCCGATCCGGGCTACGGATACATATTCGAGCACACGCGCGGCAGGAAGTGCCTCGTATTCTCCAATTCCCGCGAGGAATGCGAAGAGGTCTGCTCATCGCTCCGCCACTACTGCGAGGCATCCAGGGAGCCGGACCGCTTCCTCATCCATCACGGGAACATCTCGCCGTCTCTCAGGGAGTCGGCGGAGAGGCTGATGAAGGACGATTCCAGGAATCTGACCGTATGCACCACATCCACGCTGGAGCTGGGAATCGACATCGGGCGCCTGGAGAGGGCGTTCCAGATCGATGCCCCGTGGACGGTGTCGTCGTTCCTCCAGCGCATGGGACGCACCGGAAGGAGGGACAGGCCTCCCGAGATGTGGTTCGTGATGAGGGAGGACGAGGCCGAGGCCAGGGCAATGATGCCCGCCTCGGTGCCGTGGACCCTGATCCAGGGCATCGCTCTGGTGCAGATCTACTCGGAGGAGCGCTGGGTGGAGCCTCCGAGGCTTGATCGTCTCCCGTATTCTCTCCTATTCCATCAGACGCTGTGCATCCTGGCCGGCGAGGGGGAGCTGACGCCGCAGCAGCTCGCGGGGAGGGCGCTGCGCCTCTCCTTCTTCCAC
>DATC01000111.1:0-633 GCA_002504495.1 Methanomassiliicoccaceae archaeon UBA537 | reverse complement strand
AACCACATGCTGTCCAGTGGCATGCTGGAGCGCACAGGCAGAGGAGGCCTGATCGTAGGTCTGGCCGGCGAGCGCCTCCTTTCTTCCTATCGCTTCCTGGCGACCTTCCAGGAGAACGAGGAATTCACCGTCCGCAGCGGGCCGCTCGAGCTCGGGACCATAGTGAGGCCGCCGCCCGTGGGCGAGAAGGTGGCGATAGCCGGCAAGGTATGGGTCGTCGACGATGTGGATCTGAAGCGCAAGCGTCTGGAGGTGACGGAGGTCAAGGGCAGGATACCAGCGTTCTTCGGTCTGGAGCCAGGGGATCTCGACACCAGGATCCTGGAACGCATGAGGCGCGTCCTTCGCGAGGACGACGTCTATCCCTATCTGATGCGCAATGCCGTCGGACGTCTTTCGGAGGCTCGTGCAACGGCCCGCGCATCCGGATTGGCGGACCGTCCGTTGGTGAATCTCGGAGGGAACTCATGGTGCCTCTTCCCGTGGCTCGGAACGTACGCCTTTCTCGCACTGGAGAGGCTTCTCCGTCTGAGATGCGCGGAGGATCTAGGTCTTTCCGGCCTTGATTCCGATCGTCCGTTCTTCATGCAGTTCACGATGACCGCCACCGAGGAGAGGTTCTACGAGGTCGTC
>DATC01000009.1:26530-34170 GCA_002504495.1 Methanomassiliicoccaceae archaeon UBA537 | reverse complement strand
GCGGCGAATCCGCCGTACATCTTGGTGAGGCCCACCGCCTCTATGGCTGCTGGACAGTCCATGGTGTTCCCAGGAGGTGCCATGCTATAACGTTTTATGAGCTGAGACGGTCTTCGACGGTGCTCGGTGACGGTTTTATCCGACATGTCCGGTACAGCGTCCATGGACAGCGAGACCGGTGCAGAGATCGTGTCGGTGAACGGCGTCGAAAAGGGATTCCCCGCGGGATACACCGTGGCGGATGTGCTTCTGGCCGAGGGCTACGACCCCGCCCGCGTGGCGGTGGAGATCGACGGGGAGATATGTCCTCGTGCGGCGGCTCCTTCCCGCAGGATCAGAGGCGGAGAGCGCATGGAGATCGTCTCCTTCGTGGGAGGCGGACGAGATGTCCGACGATCTCATCCTCGGAGGACGCAGGTTCTCCTCCCGCTTCATCCTCGGATCCGGCAAGTTCTCTCTGGACATCACCCGCAGGGTGATAGAGGAGGGAGGGGTCGAGATGGCCACTCTGGCCGTCAGACGCGCATCCGCGAAGGGCGAAGGGAACGTCCTCGACAGCATGCCCGAAGGGATAACGCTGCTTCCCAACACCTCCGGAGCGAGGAGCGCAGAGGAGGCCGTCAGGATCGCGAGGCTGGCCCGCGAGCTCGGATGCGGGGACTTCGTCAAGATCGAGATCATCCGCGATACCAAGTACCTCCTTCCGGACAACGCGGAGACGGTCAAGGCGGTAGCGATGCTGGCGGACGAGGGATTCGTTCCGATGCCATATATGATGCCCGATCTCACGGCCGCGAGGGACATGCAGGATGCAGGGGCAGCGGCGGTCATGCCTCTGGGCGCACCTATAGGGACAAACAGGGGTCTTCTGACCCGTGACTTCATCTCCATGATGGTGGAGGAGCTCGACGTCCCCGTGATCGTGGATGCCGGCATAGGCAGGCCTTCGCAGGCCTGCGAGGCGATGGAGATGGGGTGCGCGGCGGTCATGGCCAACACCGCCGTGGCCACCGCCCGCGACGTTCCGCTGATGGCGAGGGCGTTCAGGACCGCCATAGAGGCGGGGCGCATGGCGCATCTCGCTGGAGCGGGCCGCGTCATCCACGGGAGGGCGGAGGCGTCCAGCCCTCTGACCGGGTTCCTGGAGGAGAGATGAGCGGATTCCTCCCGGGCATGCAGGAGATCGATTCAGACATAGCCGACAGGGTGGAGGAGGCCCGCAGGGCGTTCGATCCGTCCGTCTACATGGAGGACGATGTCCGTCGCGCCATCGACTCCCCTCCATCGATCGAGGGGTTCGCGGCCCTCCTGTCTCCTGCGGCGGAGCCTCTCCTCGAGGACATCGCGGTCCGCGCCAGGAGGCTCACGAGGGAGCACTTCGGGAACTCCGTCTGCATGTTCACCCCGCTCTACGTGTCCAACTACTGCTCCAACCTGTGCGTCTACTGCGGATTCAACCGCGACAACAGGATCGATCGGCTCGCGCTGGACATGGACCAGGTGGCCGCGGAGCTCGACGCCATAAGGGAGACGGGACTGGAGGAGGTGCTGATCCTCACGGGGGAGTCCCGTTCCAGGTCGGACGTCGGATACATCCGCGAGTGCGTCCGTCTCGCGGCGGAGAGGTTCGCCGTCGTCGGGATAGAGGTCTATCCGATGAACTCCGAAGACTATGCTCTGATCCAGGAGGCCGGGGCGGACTACGTCACCGTGTTCCAGGAGACCTACGATCCGACTAGATACTCGCAGCTCCATCTCGCGGGACCGAAGTCGGTGTTCAGATACAGGCTGGAGGCCCAGGAGAGGGCTCTGATGGGAGGGATGCGCGGGGTCGCGTTCGGAGCCCTTCTTGGTCTGGGGGATTTCAGGAGCGACGCGTTCTGCTGCGGGCTCCACGCGAGCCTGGTGCAGAGAAGATATCCTGCGGCGGAGATCTCCATGTCGCTTCCGAGGCTGAGGCCGGCGGCCAACATGCTGCTCCAGACGTCCGGAGTCACGGAGGCCCAGCTCCTCCAGGTGTCGCTCGCCTACAGGCTGTTCCTCCCGTATGCGGGACAGACCATATCCACCAGAGAGCGCCCGGGGTTCCGCGACGGCATCGTGGGGCTCTCGGCCACGAAGATCTCCGCCGGAGTGAGCGTGGGGATAGGGGAGCACAGCAGTTCGGGCCACGGCGAAGGGCAGTTCGTGATATCCGATCCCAGGGCTGTCGACGAGGTGGCCTCCGCGCTCGTGGGTCACGGTCTCCAGCCGGTCATGGCCGACTACGTCCGCACGGGGATGAGATCATGATCGCGGTGACGTCGAGGGTCCTCTGCAGGGAGCCGTTCGAGGACCGCATCCGCGCCCTTGCCGAGGCGGGTCCGGAGCTGGTCATACTGAGGGAGAGGGATCTTCCGGACGGGGACTACAGGGATCTCGCCGACAGGTGCATGCGCATCTGCGCGTCCCGGAACGTCCCTTTTGCCGTCCATTCCCGCATCGCGGTCGCGCGCGAGCTCGGGATTCCGCGCATCCATATGACCATGGACGGGCTTAGAAGCTCCGACGTCTCCGGGTTCAGGCTGGTCGGAGCATCGGTCCACAGCGCCGACGAGGCGGTCGAGGCGGAGAGGCTGGGCGCCCATTACGTATTGGCAGGGAACGTCTTCGAGACGTCCTGCAAGCCCGGCGCACGCGCCAGAGGACCGGAGTTCCTGAGGGATGTCTGCGATGCGACCCGCCTTCCTGTCTACGCCATCGGAGGAGTCGATCCCGGGAACTACTTCGACGTCCTGGAAATCGGGGTCGCGGGTGCGGCGTCCATGTCGCTGTCCATGACTGCGGATCCGGAGGAGCTCGTGTCGTCGATGAGGCCGCCGGTGGGATCATGGGGACTGCTGTCCAGACGATTTCTGTTGCTTTTCAATAGTTTAGGTTACTTTAACATTCGAATGCCACATGGTTATATAAGCGGTTCAAGTTGAATTAGTTGGATGTATCATCCAAGTGATTGAGTGAACACTAAAGTCATTTGTATTGCACTTGTGGCCATTCTCTTGGTTGCAGGAATTGGTGTATATTTTGCAACATCATCAGACGATTCCGATAACGGTCCTGAAATCGGCGATGATGGAAAGGTTATGGCTAAGAATTGTGACGAATACACTATTACAGATGCTGCCGGTCAAACATTTACTTTTGACCACACGTTCGGGCCTGCTGCAATCACCGCGTGCACATACGGTGGAGCGTTTTTCACACTTGCAGCTCTCACCGGAAGCAATCTGCCTGCTTATATCGCTGGAATGGATCTCGCTTATTCTAAGGGAACAACCTTCGGTTACTTTTTCGATGAGATGCCGGATCTGAATAATGTCACGGACATTTACTCCAAGGGGACTAATGCCAATGCTGTGATCTCCAGTGGAGCTACCGTCGTCATAGATCTCATCGCCAATCAAGTGAAAAACGAGGCTACTGGTGGATTGAAGGAGAAGACGGATCCCTTGGACATTCCCATATTGTACCTCAATTATCAGAGCGAAGATCCGCAGGTCATTGCATCAGGGATCAGGATGATCGGTGCTCTGTGGGGACTCGACAAGGCTGACGATCTTGCTCAGTTCTATACTGATCGTACGCAGTACATCTTCGATAACGCCGAGAAGCTGATTGTCGCCAACGGTGGCGAAAGGCCTCTGATCTGTGCAGAATACGCTGGATCCGTCTCCACCGTGAAGACCTCTTGGAGCAAGGATGTCCAGTGGGGCGCGTTAATTTACAAAATCGGTGGAAGGAACCTTGTAGATGATGGTCCCAACTATCCGCAGCTGACGCTGTCAGGCATCCTTGCCGCCAAGCCTGAGACCATGTTGTTCTCCAGCAATATCGCTTACGGGGACGATACGATCCACATCGGATACGGATTCACCGAGGCGGATACTGTGAAGGACGTCGAGAGGCTGTTCAATGGAAGAGAAGGATACAGCGATCTCCCTGCTTGGACCGCCGATCCCAAGCAGATCTATGTGGTCAATCACATGATGAATCGGAACATCTTCGGATTCGCTTCCGTCGAATTTATCGCTCAAATGGTCTGGCCTGACGAGTACAAGGATCTGACCCCCGCTCAGGATCTCAAAGAATTCTGGGAGGAGTGGCTTCCCTTCTCTTACCAGGGATGCTGGCTCGTGGATGTGGGCGCCTACTCGGCATCCAATTGATGTAATACCATAGACGGGGCCCAGCCCCGTCAAAAATGGTGACATAATGGCTATGGAAGACAAGATCGCCAGCTCAGGATACGATTACGAGGCTGCCAATCATAATAAGAGTACGCTTGTCACCTGTCTGTTCATCTGCACGCTGTTTGTCCTTTTCATGGATGTTTATCTGACAAGCGGACTGTACATGACATTCGATGATTTCATCGATGCCATCTTTCATCCGGAAGAAGTTGAAAGATACAAATCCATAATCGTGAGGGATGTGCAGTTCCCGATAGGCCTCGCAGGAATATTCTGTGGTGCGTCTTTCGCTCTTGCAGGAACAGTGATGCAGACCATGCTGAACAATCCTCTTGCAAGCCCGTATACTCTCGGAGTCTCCGCCGGTGCGGGCTTAGGAGCCAGTTTAGCGATCGCTACAGGTGTTTCGTCATTCGCGGTATTAGGAACGTTTCTCATTCCTGGGATGGCATTCATATTCGCAGGAATCGCATGCATCGCGATCTTCCTCGTGGCAAGAATGAAGCAGTTTACTGCCAATGTCCTGGTCCTGGCCGGAATAGGCTTGGTCTTCTTCTTTCAAGCGGTCGAGTCGATGCTTCAGTATTTTGTCGATTCGGACGCTCTTAGAAACATAGTGTTTTGGTCCATGGGCAGTCTGGAACGTGTCAATTGGACCACCGCGCCCTTAATCGTCGCCCTGTTTT
The DNA here is from genome assembly GCA_002504495.1 of Methanomassiliicoccaceae archaeon UBA537. Classification (GTDB taxonomy): domain Archaea; phylum Thermoplasmatota; class Thermoplasmata; order Methanomassiliicoccales; family Methanomethylophilaceae; genus Methanoprimaticola. The sequence continues at coordinate 29,255 of DATC01000009.1, read as the reverse complement.
TCGTAGTCTTCGTAACAGTATACAGGAAATCATGGACATTGACCGCTATGCGGCTCGGTGATACTCGTGCCCGTGCTCTTGGCATAGATGTCAAGCGTGTACGCATGTGGATGTTCGCCCTGGTGTCCCTGCTTACAGCCGGATGCGTGGCATTCGTTGGCAGCATAGGGTTCATAGGTATCGTGGGTCCGCATATCGGCAGGATGCTGGTCGGGGAGGATCAGAGGTATCTGCTTGTGACTTCGGCGCTTGTTGGGGCTATAGTTCTCGAGATAGCGGATATGGTGAGCAAGATGATAACGCCTGGTGTCGTGTATCCTATAGGAATCATAACGGCGTTGATCGGTGTTCCTTTCTTCTTCTCATTGCTTCTGCGCAGGAAAGGAGGCAGCTTCTGGTGATCGTAGAGATCAAAGACCTGTCATATTCGTACGACAGGAAATCAGAGGTGCTGAGAGATGTATGCTTCGTGGCCAGATCCGGCCAGGTAACGACCATCATAGGGGCCAATGGTGCCGGCAAGACAACCACTTTGAAATGCATCGCAGGACTGCACAAGCATGATGGGAGTATTCTCTTCGATGGAAAACCGATAGAATATGACGAGCTCACGGAACATCTCAGCTACATGGAGCAGAATACGGATTGTTCTGTGAATCTGGATGTGTTCTCGATAGTGATGCTCGGCATGGTTCAGAATATAGGGTTTCGTGTTACGAAGGAAGATATCGGCATTGTAAACGAGGTTTTGGAGCTTGTCGGCATCAGCGATCTCGCCGGACGTAAGATCGGAGAGATAAGTGGAGGGCAAAGACAACTTGTGTTTCTTGCTCAGGCCCTAGTTAAGCAACCTGACGAATTGCTGTTGGATGAGCCCACGGGAGCTCTCGATCTGTATCATCAGATCAAGCTCATGAAGTTGGTCAAATGGATCACGGCCAAACGTAACTGCGTGACGATAATGACCCTTCACCACTTGGATATGGCGATGAAATACGCCGATAATGTAGTGGCCATACACGATGGTACGGTGTACTCCAGCGGTTCTTCTGAACACGTTTTCACAGAAAAAATGCTCCGTGACGTCTATCACGTGGACTGCGAGATACTAATCGATTCGCGTGGAGAGAGGTACATGCACATTCTGGATTTCGACGATTCCGCGGATCAGGACCTGGTCGTATCAAACAATTTAGATTTTGTCAGAGGAGGAAATCGATGTATAGAATAGCCGTATGCGGCAAGGGCGGTGTTGGAAAATCCACCGTTTCTGTGAATCTCTCTTATATCCTTTCATCCAGAGGGGCGAAGGTCCTTCATGTAGGATGCGATCCAAAGCATGATTCAACGCGTCTGCTCACCGGAGGCATTCCGCAGAAGACGTACCTGCATCACCTGTTCGATGATCCGAATTCAGAGGTGATCGTTGAAGGAAAGAACGGAATAGATTGCGTCGAATGCGGTGGTGCTGAACCGGGGATAGGGTGCGCTGGAAAGGGCCTAATGAGTCTGTTCAAGTATCTGGACGAGAACTCCCCCGACGATATAGATTACCGTGTGTGCGACATATTAGGGGATGTGGTGTGCGGAGGGTTCGCAGTTCCTCTCAGAAGAAACAACGTGGATGCGATCATCCTCGTCGTTTCAGAGGATTTCATGTCCATATACGCGGCCAACAACATCCTGCGCGGGATACGCAATTTAGGCGAGGCACCTCGTGTTTTAGGGCTGGTCCTAAACAGCAGAAACCCCGATGATCGCTGGCGCATCAATGAATTCTCCAAGGCTGCCGGTCTCCCAATCCTGGTTACGATTCCTGCTGATCCATCGTTCTCGGATGTAGAGGTGAGGGGAGTCACGGTAGCTGAAGCATTTCCCGATTCGGAACCCGCGATCCAGTTCTATAGATTGGCGGACATCGTAGAGTCGGCATCCAGAGGGGAGTACGAGATAGGGTGCTCGGATCCCCTTTCCGATGATGCGATGATGCAGATTGCCACCTGCCAACCGGTCACGGACCGTTCTGCCCCTGCCATTCGAAAGAGATGCGATTTCGATCGCTATGATGTGGAGAAGAATCAAACGCAGATAGGCAAGCATGTGATGGCGGCTTGTTCGTCCCATGGTGCGGTGGAACTTCTGCTCAGCATAACGGATGCCGCAGTCGTTCTTAACGGTCCTGCGAACTGTGCTTACCTGATGGAATACATATTCCGTAGGAAATCGGTGCAGATGGCCAACGACAAGGAGGTTCTGACTCCATGCAATCTCTATTCCACTAATCTGACCGACGGCGATGTCTTCAAAGGCGACGGCGATGCAATAAGGGATGCGGTGAAGAGGGCCTATCGTGACGGTTTTAGGACGATCTTCGTCGTGAACACATGCACACCGGAGATAATGGGCACCGATATAGAATGCGAGATCTCCAAATTGGATCTATCTGACGCAACGATAGTGGCCGTTCCGGAGAACAGATCGTTTTTGGGTAGTAAATTCGGGGGATTTCGGGAGTCTGTGTCAGCTCTTGCCGCCCTCATCGATCGCAGCAGGCAGGTGGATCCGGATACTGTCGCAATCCTTTCTTTCGAGATAAACTGCGCCAGCCACAGGGGCAAGAAGCAGAATATGGACATGTTCGAGGATTTGTTAGCCGATTACGGGCTCAAATTGAAGACGTTCCTCAGAGACGTTTCGATAGTGGACGAGATCCGGAATCTTGCCA
>DATC01000009.1:22393-26498 GCA_002504495.1 Methanomassiliicoccaceae archaeon UBA537 | reverse complement strand
ACCCGCGGAAGCATGCCGGACATCATGTCGAAGATTCTGTTCCCTGGTCGCGAGGTTCTGGTCGCAGATCCGCCGATGAGCATGGATGAGTTAGCTGAGTGGTGCGAGATGTTGTCAAAGCTCACGGGGCGTCAAGGTGGGGAATACTATGCGAGGAAGAAGGCAGAATACGATTTAGAGATCAGTGGAGTCCGCCCGCAGACCGAGGGAAAGACGGCGGTTCTGTACACGCGGCAGGACAAGAAACTGAACGCCCAGATTGATGTGCTCCGTGACCTCGGCATGAAGATCGCCGCGATCTATTCTTGGCCTCAACTCGTCGCATACAACGAGTCATGGGATGATCGCTATCCGGAGGTTCCGCGGATCATCGGCATAGACATGTGCCAATTGCAGAAGGAGTGCAAAAAGGTCGGAGCGGATCTCATAGTATCCGGGGACCTGCGTACCGGTCGCACGAACATTCCATGGTTCAGATACCCCAACCAATACCTGGGTATGGAATGCGCCTTGGAGCTTGCCCACAGAGTGCGCAATGCCATGATTGCGAAACCCAGATTGGATTGGAGGGATCGAGATGATCAACGATTGCGACGGAGTCATCGGAGCAACCATGGCCGTGGAGGGCACGGAAGGATTCTGGGCTCTGATAAACGGTCCAGGGGGCTGCAGATCCCGGCTCCAGAATCTACTCAGAGAGCAGATCCACGACTACATCAAAGAGGACCCTGCGATATGCGGATCCTGTTTCATGAGCCGGCAATCACGCACGCCGTGCACATTTCTGAATCCGGACGACATGATAATGGGGTCCGGCGAGAAGATGACCGAGGGACTGGACTCGGTATTGGAGATCACCGATGGGGATGTCGTGCTGATAGAGACGATGGGCGCATCGCTGCAGGTAGCCGAACGCGAGGCCTCGGTTCAGGCAAGCATATGCCCGTCCAGGGTGGTCCTGTCCGATATTGACCTTTCTTCGATGTCGTTTTCCGACGGATTCGATGATATGATGAGGCGCATGCTCGAGCACATAGATCCTCCGAAGACAGATCACATTCCGTTAACCGTGAACGTTCTGGGGTACGGCATCTTCGACAGCGGATGGGAAGATGGAAAAGAAGATCTCAGGCGGTTGCTGGGATTGTTGGGGGTCGAGATCGTCTCGTTTATCGGATGCGATGGCAGGGATGCCATCGAGAAGTCCGGATCGGCATCCGCCTGCATACTCATTCATCCAGAAACATCCCGTAGGACAGCCAGATACTATGAGGAGGTTCATGGAATCCCTTCGATTACGCCTTCTTCCGGGTCGCCGATAGGATATCCGTCGATCAGGAGTTTCATCAGCGAGGTGGCCGAGTTCTTCGGCATATCTTCAGATGCAGCGATGGCGGAGGTTGATTCGAGTGAGAAGGAGTTGCACAAGCGTCTAGCCAACTGCGACAGAGTCGCGGTGGCGTTGCATGGTTACGGCATGATGGCAGAGGGGCTGCCTTCGGACATCATTCCGATATCCAGTTTCATGCTGGATCTTCTGGGCCTCGTTCCGGAATCTGTTTCCTTATGCAGAACGAACAACCGGGATGATGAGGTGGCGGTCCATGATTATTTAGATAGCATCGGTTGCGGCTTCGCTTTCGAAGCCCCTGTTCCGAATGTGGGCCTGAGGGCCTTGTTTACAGACGGTCTCACTGCCAGCTATCTCAAGGATAATCAGAAAGGCACTGCCGGAATAGGATATATGATGCCGTTCGTGGAAAAACAGAATTTCATCAGCAGAAGCATCGTCGGTCTTTACGGATGCCGTTATCTGGTGGACTGCGTGATAAACGGCCAGGACCTCTTCTTCTGCGATCAGCCTGTAGGGGTGGATTTCAGATGATTGATGGTGGAAAAACACACCTTACTGGGGTTGTCGATATGGATGATCTGTATGCCAAATCTGTATTGATTGTTGGCGGGGATGTCAAGGTCCCTGTAGGATTCGAGCATCCTTACGCCGATGCTGCCGAAGACGGCACGGGCATGTTCATGCTGTCGTTCGGAAAGACGCGTATATATAAGCACTACTCGCCGGAAGCAGGGGAGTTCGAACTATGCGGAGGAGATGGATTCTACTCGCTTACGCATAGGGGAGAGTTGTTTTTGGATAGGGTGGAGCTTGTTAAGAGATACAGCCATGCGCCCAATCAGGCGAATATCAACTTAGGCAGATACGATTCTGATGATGAGATGCTCGTTGCGCTCAAGGCACTGGTCGATACAGATACAGTACGTGGCATTTCCGTCAGTACAGGATCGGGCACGACCATCGATGATTGCGTCCGTATGATTGGAAGGATGCATGAATCGTATCCAAGTATTCCGATAGGGCTAAGCTACAGGGTATGTTCCAGGGGAGATCTGCAAGCGATCAAGGATGCGGGTGTTCGCGAATATAAGCTCAATGTCGGCTCTACTGTTCCAAGATTGTTCGATGCAATTAACCCGGGGCAGAATCTTGAAGATTACCTGGATTGTTTCAGAAACGCCGTCTCTGTGTTCGGGAAGGGCTCTGTAGCTAACAGCCTTTACGCAGGATTGGGGGAGACGGATTCCGAAATGGAGAAATCAATTCGGGACCTGGCATCTATCGGCGTTTTGTCTGATATAAAGATGAAGAAGATCACAGATAGGAATAAGGCGGAGTTGGAATCATGTCTTGGTCCTATACCGCTGTTGAGTGCTGATAAACTTGCATCATTCGGTCTTATGTTGAAGACAATCGAAGCAGAATATGGACTCGATCCCAATACGTACAAGACCCTCTGCAATGCATGCAGAGGATGCAATCTTGTTCCGTTTATGGATTTCTGACATCGTCTGTCATCGCCTCTCTGGGATGATTGCCATCCGGAGAGGCACCTTTTGATAATGAACATAGTTGTGGCAATTGTTGGTCATAGGGTTGAAGGACATCATGCCGACACGCTTTTCTATCAGCCTGACAGAATGCATATCAGAGGTGCGAAAGTGGCAACAAGTTCTTTATACACCGATCTCAACATCGATACGCCCGAGGCCGCCCGCAACATGGAGCTGGCCTTTCAGAAGGCCGACAGGGGCGAGATCAACATTCCGGAAAAGGAGGTCGTCATTGTTACCGACCCGGAGAAGATGAGACGTTTCATCAGAGGATGAAGATCTGGGTCTAGAGTTCTATTCTCTCAAAAAGCTACTTGATGATGAGACGCTGTCTGAGGAAGAGATACAGTCGAAGCTCCTGACGTTTAAGTGTTCACGCGATTCGGATTTGGAGGGATTTCTTCACAAATCCGCAGTATCTAATGAGAAGCGTGATCTTACGAGGACGTATATCGCGATTGAGGATGATATGCGGATTGCAGGCTACTTCAGCCTCAATCTTAGGTGCGGACGTGTTCTTCCGGATTGCGGTCTCTCCAAATCGAGGTTGAAGGAGCTCAACATCCAACCAGATACGAATGTGGCACAGATGTATCTGATTGCCCAGGTCGGCCGTGCCGATGATTCTCCGAAGGGTCTTGGCAAGTTGTTGATGGTCGAGGCCTTAAACATTCTTCGCCGGGCACGTGATCTTGTAGGATGCCACGTGATTCGTATCGATTGTAAGCCGGCTCCTTCCTTGATCGAATACTATGAGCACTATGGCTTTCAGCAGATTAGGCCGGATGGCGGTGAGGGCCTCATGATGATGGTTCTTCTTCTGAGAGACAGATACCTATGGGAGTACTCGGAGAATCCTTCCGAGAGTTGCTCTCAGCCATGTTGATGAGTGGGCCTGCCCGGATTTGAACCGGGATCAACGGCTCCCAAAGCCGCAAGTATAACCAAGTTAGCCCACAGGCCCTACGTCCTCTCCATCGCGGTATCGGTGATAAACCTTCGGTCCTCCCAAGGGAACCTGGGGTCCATGAGGGCGGTCAGGAGCGCGGGATCAGCCACGGACAGGGTCTCCTCATGCCTCATGATCCTCATGGAATCCGCATCCATATCCTTGCCGATCCCGGCGGTCTTGGCCTCCGCCCTCAGCAGAGGTCCCGCCTCGGTGTATCTCCTCGGGGCCATGACCTTCCATCTGCCG
>DATC01000009.1:10556-22366 GCA_002504495.1 Methanomassiliicoccaceae archaeon UBA537 | reverse complement strand
TTCTGCCGTCCTCTATGAACGGGGCTCCGTACTGGTTGTCCTTCCATTTGGCCATGAACGGAGCCGAATCCACCCATGCCGGCGGGCCGATATGCTTCCTCGTCCTGGGCAGGACGTCGGTCTCGAGCTCCAGAACGACCGTGAGCTCCGTCTCGGTCATGGAGTGGACCGCGCGTATGACCGGGAACCCGTTGTCCTCCAGAAGGTCGCGGAGAGCGTACTGCGTCCTCCACAGCTGCGCCTGGAGATTGTCGTCGAGGAGGTCGGGCTTCTGGAACACGGCGGAGACCAGGCGGGTGCCGTGCGATCCGGACATCGCCCTCAGCCTCTCCCTGGGGGAGGGCTCCCTGCGCTTCGGGAAGAAGAACTCCTCGCGGGGATCAGCGGAATACGCCCTGGCGGCGGTGACGAAAAGGGCGAGGGTGTCCACGTGGACGGCCGCGGCGACGTTGCGTCCGTTGTCCACCGGATCGTAGACGGTGAGGGGGGCGTCGAAGGCGGGCCCCTTCCCGCGGATCTCGACGACCGTCCCCTCCCGCCATCTGCGCGCCGCGTCGATGACGCCGTCGAAGGATCCGTATTTCACGATCAGGAGCTCGCACAGGTATCCGGAGAATCCTCTGGAGTCCCTCTCGGCGCCGTAGGCCCCTATGCCCTTCATGAACTTCTTCAGGAGACGGACCTGGTCGCATCCCGCGTCGTCCAGGACGGACCTGATGAACCGGGTGTGGAACGGGGTGCGGTCCACAGAGCTCTTCATGTGCTCCGTGCTGTCGATGCGGAAGCACGGGACCATGTCCACCTCGAGGCCTTCGAACACGCCGTGGGTGTACGGGTGCTCGGAGAACTTCCTGATTCCGTGCAGGATGTCCTCTCCTGCCTTGAGGCCGATCCTCTGCATGTCCTTCGCGGACACTTCGGGCGGGAAGAGGAGGAACAGATCCAGGTCGGGGTCGGAGAGATAGGTGTTCTTGGAGTAGGATCCGGCGTAGAATGCTTCGACATCGATCCCGTGGTCGGCGACGTACGCTTCCACGATCGATTTCAGGCGGTCTGCGCGCTCCTTGATCGATGCGCGGACCTCCGGCGTCGGCACTATGCGGTCCAGTATCTCCTGCTCCAAGGCGTTCATGCGCATCGGCACGCCGACCCGACCTTTAACCGTAGCGACATCGGAGCCGCCCGAACAGCTCGGCCGCCTCGTCCTCGCCGATGATCCTGTCGGAGCCCTTCTCGGCGTTCTTCATCATCATGTCGGTCTTCTGCTCGACGGTCCTGCCGATCAGAGGTCCGATGTCCATGCCGCGGAGGGTGAAGAGGAGCAGGCGGTTCCGCGGGTTCTTCGGCTTTCATGATCGGAGAGAATCATGCCGAATCGGCAGATCCGAGGCGACAGCCATCGTTCATATTTGCGGAGAATCGACTCCATGGCCTCTTCCAAAGTCATCTTTCCGGATAGGAACGACAATGTACGTGTTCTATCCTCCTCTGACAGGTGCATCCCCTCCAATTCCATCGAGGCTACGACTTCATCTAAAATACGATGCGCCCTCTCCTCTTCATGCACGATGGATGACATGCGTTTTCGGTTAAACCGTTATCTTTCCATCGACGGCGACGGTGCATGCGGCAAGCTCATGGGTCGAACAGTAGCATTAAGAATATATTGAAAATACAGAGACGCAAACCGATTCCAGAGATGACGTGAGCCCTATGGATATCGCTGTATCGATACTGTCCCTGATTGCGGGAATCGGCGTGTTTCTGATAGCCTGCACCCTTCTGAGCAGCAATCTAGAGTCCATCTGCAGCAAGAAGCTGCGCGAGCTGTTCTCCAAGGCCTCCGACAAGAAGCTCGTCGGAGTAGGCATAGGCGCGGTAGGGACCGCGGCGATCCAGAGCTCCGGTGCGACCACCGTCCTGGTGATAGGGTTCGTGAACGCGGGGATCATGTCCCTCACGCTCGCCGCCGCCGTCATCTACGGAGCCAACATAGGGACAACCATAACCGCGCAGATCGTGGCCTTCGGTCTCATGGGGTCCGGAAGCACGGTCTCCCTGTCTCTGATCTTCTCGGCTCTGGCCGGAGTGGGGGCGTTCATCAACGCCTACGCCAAGAAGGACCACACCAGGAAGATCGGAGGAGTCATAGCCGGTTTCGGACTGCTGTTCGTAGGACTCACGCTGATGGAGGACGCCATGGGCGGCCTGTCGGAGCTGGACTCCGTCAAGGACTTCCTCGGAGGGATCAACAACATCCTCCTTCTTGTGGTCATAGGCGCAGCGCTGACCGCCGTCGTCCAGAGCTCGTCCGTCATGACCACGATCATCATCGCCATGCTCGTCGTGGCCAATCCTCTCATAACCCTCGAGCAGGGGATCTATCTGACGATGGGATCCAACATCGGGTCCTGCGTCGTCGCCATCATGGCCGGTTTCACCAGCGGCCTCAACGCCAAGCGCACGGCCCTCATCCATCTTCTGTTCAACGTGATCGGAGTGACCATATTCGTCATCGTGGGTGCCGTGATGGGCCTCGTGACCGGAGGGGAGACCACCTACGGCACCATCTTCGCCGGTCTGTTCTCGGAGCCCGCGACCCAGCTGGCGATGTTCCATACGTTCTTCAACGTGGTGACCGTCATCATAATGCTGCCTCTGACCGCAGGTCTCATAAGCCTCGTCAAGCGCATACTGCCGGACAAGAAGCCCTCTGTCATCCCGGAGGATGAGAACGGCGCTCACTTGTACTTCCTCGACGAGAACATGCTCAAGACCCCTGCGGTCGCGGTGCTCGAGGTCAAGAACGAGATCATGAAGATGGCCGAGTTCGCCATGGAGAACGTGAACAGGTCCTCCCGCATCATCAGGACCCTGGACTTCGAGGAGAAGGAGGAGTTCGACCGCGTCGAGAACCAGATCGACTACATGAATTTCGCGATCTCCCAGTTCCTCATCAAGCTCTCCAACCACCAGCTCAGCAGCAGGGACATGACGTACATCTCGACGGCGTTCCATAGCATCACCGATCTGGAGAGGATAGGGGACTACGCCGTGAACATCGTGGAGTATGCCGAGAAGATGAGGGACACCAACGAGAGGTTCTCCGACACCGCCGACGAGGAGATCGAGGAGATCACGAAGATCGTCGAGCAGCTCTACGGCAAGGTGATGGAGGCGTACCGCGACGGAAGCGAGCAGGCCCTCCAGGACGCCTACGAGATCGAGGAGTCCGTCGACGACATAACCGACATGATGGCGGACAGGCACATCGCCAGGCTCTCCGAGGGGTCCTGCCTTCCGTCCGTGGGAGCCGAGTTCCTCTCGCTCGCATCGGATGTCGAGAGGATAGCCGACCATTTCATCAACGTCGGCCGCACGATAAGGGAGATCCGCCGAGGCGGGAGCTCCGCCCCGGGGATTCATATCAGAGTCCGGCAGGATCGAACCTGCAGCGGCCCCTGACGATGTCCGCCTTGGGATCGGCGGGGACCATGGGCAGGGCGTGCTCGTCCGGATCGCACCTGACCTCCACGATGCAGGTCCTTCCGCAATCCTTCGCCTGCACGAGGGCGTCGCGGATCTCTCCCGGCTTCTCCACGCGGATGCCTTCGGCTCCGAAGGCCTCGGCCATCTTGACGAAGTCGGGGTCGTTCTTCAGCGTGGTGGACGAGTAGCGCTCGTTCCAGAACAGCTTCTGCCACTGCCTGACCATTCCGAGGGTGCCGTTGTTCAGGAGGACGACGGTGACCGGGAGGTCCTCGGCTATGGAGGTGGCGACCTCCTGCATGACCATGAGGAATCCTCCGTCTCCGGTTACCGTGATGACGTTCTTCTCCGGGCAGGCGGCCTTCGCGCCTATGGCGGACGGGAGCCCGTACCCCATGGTCCCGAACGTCCCGGAGGACAGGAACTGCCTCGGGCGGGAGATGTCCAGGAAGTGCATGGCCCACATCTGGTTCTGACCGACGTCGGTGGTGACGATCGTATCGTCGTTGATGATCGTGTTGAGCTCGTGCATCACGTCCTGGGGCTTGATCGGCGTCCCTTCGATGTACGGGTCGCAGAAGCACCTCCTGCGGGCCCCCCTGGCCTTCTCGGTCCAGGCCGCCTCGGTCGAGGGGGTTCCGAGCCTGTCGAGGATGGCCCTGACGCCCTTCGCGGCGTCGCACTGTATGTTGGCGCAGGAGTGGCCGTGCTTTCCGAACTCGGTGGCGTCCACGTCTATGTGGACGACCCTTCCGGACGGGTCCTGCATCCTGCACCTCTTGCCGTAGGTCCTGTCGGAGAACCTGGCTCCGATGGAGATGACGAGGTCCGCGTCGTTCATCATGGTCATGGCGGACATCCTGCCGTGCATGCCGAGGGGCCCCATGTAGAGGTCGTAGCTGTACGGGGCGATGCCCATGCCCATGAGGGTGGAGTCCACGGGAGCGCTTATCGCCCTGGAGAGGGCCATGACCTCCTCCACGGCGTTCACGGCTCCGCCTCCGACGAGGATGAGGGGCCTCTTGGCCTGCCTGATCCACTGCACGGCCTCGTCGAGATCGGAGAGGTCGTCGTACAGGGGCTTGATGTGATGCTCCACGTCCAGGATGGACGGGTCGACCTGGGAGTTCATCTGGTCGACGGGAAGGTCGATGTGGACGGGTCCCGGCCTTCCGGTCTGGCAGATCTCCCACGCCTCGCTGATGTCGTGGGGGAGGCGGTTGACGTCGAGCACCCTGAAGTTGTGCTTGGTGATCGGCATGAGGAGGCTGTACGCGTCGACCTCCTGGAACGCGCCGAGGCCGAGGGATCCGACCCCGACCTGTCCGGTGAGGGCGAGCATCGGGACGGAGTCCGCGTAGGCGGTGGCCACTCCGGTCACGAGGTTGGTGGCTCCGGGCCCGCTGGTAGCGATGCAGACTCCCGGGAATCCGCTTGCGCGGGCGTACCCGTCCGCCATATGGGCGGCGCACTGCTCGTGTCTCACGAGGACGTGGCGCATGCTCGAGTCGTAGAGCTCGTCGTAGATCGGTATGACGCTCCCGCCCGGGTATCCGAACAGGGTCTTCACGCCTTTCCTTTCGAGCATCCTCACGAGAGCCTGCGTCCCTTTCATATAGATCGGCAGCGACGATTCATATTCTATTGAAAAAGGTAGCGCGGACTGCTTCGCAGCACCCCGCGGGTCTCCAGCGTCACGACCTTCCCTTCGGAGGGATTGACGTACTCGGTGCCTATGAACTTCCTGCGGAGGACGTCGAGAGCAGATAGGACCTCGTCGTCGAGCTCCACGGTTCCGGATTCCGGGACGTTCACGAATCCGATCGGGGCGACGGACCTGCAGGTCGCCAGGAGGATGTAGGTCGTGCAGCCCTTCTGCGTGAGCGAGAACACCCTGGCCCTGTGCCCCTCGTCCTTCACGTAGTACTGCAGCAGCCCCGTGCCTATGCAGTCGGGCAGGAGGTCGTCGATCATGGTCTTGTTCAGGCCCGAGCCCTTGTACATGTCGATCGCGGCGGCCTCGCCGACGTCCCACAGGTATCCGAGGAGCATGGCCATCGTCTCGATCTGCTTCCTCTTCGGGCGTCTTCTCGATGCAGATGAAGGGTCCACGGATGGTGAATCCCGTAGTCCTTCAATTAGAATCAGAATGGATTCGGATAACGTTCCCTAATTACGGTATCGTTCCCTAATAACGGATAGTTATATAATCGAGGATGAAGCTCTATGAATCATAGAGCGTGATTCTTCTGGGAGGAGGCTTGCACGGGTTCCGCATGACGAGGCGCAGGGCGCTCATCGCCGTCGTTCTGGTCGTAGTCGTCGCCGCATCGGCGTACGCCGTCCATCTGAACGGGGACTCGTTCGATTTCGCCCATGCGGATGCGAAGATCGTCGTATCCGGTTCCATGGACGGCGAGCCGAGGGACTATCCGATAGAGTCGATCCCGACGGGGAGCCTGATCGTGATCCGCACGGTGTCGGATCCGTCGTTGTTCTACCCGTCCCTCAGGGTCGGGGACGTCCTCACCTTCGACTACGCCCATCCGGTATCCGGAGAGGTGATGACGGTCACGCACCGCATCATCGGCATCTCCGAGGACTCCGGCGTGTACACGTTCACCCTGAAGGGGGACTCGATCGCGGACGATCCGACCAACGGATCGGTCCAGACCGTGACCTCGGATTCGGGGGACGTGGTCGGCAAGGTGGTCGGAGTGTCCCATTGGCTGGGCGTGCTGGTTCAGTTCATGTCGACATGGACGGGCAGGGTCTGCCTGATCGTCGTTCCCTGCATCATCCTCCTGGCTTCGGAGACGCGCAGCATCGTCGGCATCCTCCGTCGCAGGAAGGCCGGATGCGACGAAGGAGGAGGTTCCTGATGGACGACGAGAGGGGCTACAGGAAGATCGCGATCGTGCTGATCCTTCTGCTGATCGTTATCGCGGTCGCAGCCGCGGTCATGCTGCATGGCGACACCCACAGGGTGACCGTGGAGATAGAGGGCGAGGGCACGGCGGACCCCATGGAGGCCGATGTCGGCGACGGGGACTCGTTGGAGATCCGCTACGCTCCGGCCGAGGGATGGATGCTGGAGGGCGTCTATGTGGACGGCTCGAAGGTCGAAACTTCGGGAGGGATCCTGGTCCTGGAGGACGTGAGAGCGGATACCGTCGTGCGCCTCGTGTTCGTCGAGGAGTCGTCGGTCCGCACACTCACGGTGTCAGTGATCGGCGACGGGACGGCCGATCCCATGGGGACGAGCATCCGCCGGGTCGGAGAGACCGTCCCGCTGCTGTTCGTTCCGGCCGACGGATGCGTCATCGACCGCGTGGAGGTCGACGGCGCGACCGTAGGGTCGATCAACCGCATTGAACTGACGATGGATTCGGATCACTCGGTCACGGTCGTCTTCAGAGCCGCGACGGAGAGGGATCCGACAGTCGACGTCGCAGTCGACGTCATCTCCCGCACCGTCGGAGCGGACTACGGGTCCGTGGATCCCAGCGGTCTCGTCCGCGTAGCATACGGCGGGACCCTGGTCGTGGCGATAGATCTCGATCCGGGATACACGCTGGAGTCCGTCGCCGTCGACGGGGAGGAGGTCCTCGCGGAGAAGAGGGTCGTCATCGAGGACATCACGGGGGACAGGAGCGTGAGGATCGTCGTGTCCCACGAGGTACCGAAGACCTGGACGGTGTCGATCTCGGCCTCGTCCGGCGGACGGACGTCTCCGACCGGCGCCGTGACGGTCGCCGACGGGGAGGACCTGACGATATCGATCGTTCCGGACAGCGGGTACAGGCTGTCGTCGCTCATCGTGGACGGAGCCTCCGTAGGAACGGGGCTCTCGTCGTACACGCTGGAGAACGTGGTCTCCGACCACGTCGTCCGCGCCGAGTTCTCCGCGATCCCGTCGCCTCCTCCGGTCGATCCCGGGGTCAGGGGCGTCTTCGAGGTCTATCTGAAGGATCTGACGGGGACGGAGGTCAGGGACGGCTCCCTGACGGAGATAGAGGGTCCTGCGACCGGGAGGATAACGGACGCGGGAGTGGAGATGTTCAGGACGGGCAACATGGTCCCGGGCGTCTCCCAGAAGGCGGTGCTGGAGCTCAGGAACGGCACCGATGCGGAACTCTTCACGGCGGTGACCGTGGAGAAGCTGGCGGGGCTCGATGGATGGGAGCCTCTCGCGAGGGAGATCGATATCCGGATCGAGTGCGACGGGAGGGTGCTGGCTTCGTGCAGCCTTCTCGACATCCTCGGAACGCCGACGTGGTCCGTCGATGTCGGGACGATGGATCCCGGGGCCTCTCGCGAGATCTGCATCGCGTTGAGCCTGCCGCAGGACGCGCCGAACAGCATACAGGGGCTGTCCCTCTCCTTCGAGCTGGGATTCGAGGCGTACTCCTGAGATAATCACACTCCAAGCCGTCGCGCGAGAGCGCATGGAGAAGGGACGGCGACGGGCCTGCATCGAAAGGGGGCCCGCCGTCCCCACGACGGCATCCTCGCCCTATAGCCCTTTCGAAGGGGCGACGGGCGCTCGGCACGAGCCGAGGGGGCAATACAAATGAAAGCACAAACGAAAGCGCTTCTGGCGTCGATCGTCGTCATCGCTCTCGCGCTGACCGCGGTATCGGGAGTCACGTACTCCTGGTTCTCGGACACGGAGAAGGCGGAGATCGACGTGTCGACCGCGAAGATCGACGTAGACGGAATATATGGCGATCCGACGGTCAAGAAGACGTCGAACTCGGCATCAGTATCGGATACCACCGTGTCCCTCAGTGAAGACAAGAAGAAAATCGAGATTCAGAATTTCCTTGCGGACAGGACGGTTTCGGCGACCTATACGCTCACGAACAAGTCGACGGTCGATACGGTCTACTGGATGTATGTGTCTGTCAGTGGGATCAGCGACGATCTTGCGAAGAAGATGATTTCGGTTACGGCCAGTTCCGGAAACGAATTGACCTTGAACGAGCTTGAATTCATCGATGGCAAAGCGTACATCATAGGCGGAGCAGACAAAGGTATCACTCTGCCGAAGGCAACCGATGCCGGAACCGAATACCAGTTCTCGGTGAGCATCGTGTCCGATATGACGAGTGCTGACATCTCTAATTTCAAGATCGAAATCGTGAATGAAGCCTATCAGAGCGATTATATACCGACCGTGACCACTCAGACCGGATTAGAATCTGCTATCTCCAGAGGCGATGATACGATTCCGCTCGGAACTGGTACCTTCAGTCTTCCCAGCCTCACGGGCAAGTCCGTCACCTTCATCGGGAGTGGAGATGCTACTGTCATAGATATGAAAGAAAAGGTGCTAGCGTACGCCGAAAGTCTCGTTTTCAAGAATCTGAAGTATGAGGCCGGCACCTCGGATTACAAGGGCTTTCAGCATACAGGTACTCTGACCTACGAGGATTGCACGATCACGGGGAAGTCCTTCCTCTATGCGACCACGGTCTCCTTCAAGGACTGCAAATTTGTTCAGAACGCTGTCGATTACAGTATCTGGACCTATAGTGCGGGTACAGTCGATTTCACAGATTGCACTTTCGACTGCAAGGGTAAGGCGATTCTTGTATACACTGATGGGTATCAGAAGGAGGATTCGAATTTTACCCAGAACATCACCATAAACGGTTGTAAATTTAATGCCAGCGCTGCTGTAAGTGGAAAGGCGGCAGTTGAAGTTGATTCATCATTATTCGGGGGTAGCTCAAGTGTTACTGTTATGATTGATGGAAAGACGACGGCTAATGGTTTCGGTATAGGTTCGAAGAGTCAATCCTCGCTGTGGAATGAGAAAAAGGGCGATTATGGACAGGGGGTCAAGGCCACTATTATAGTTAATGGCGTTACCGTCTGGCAGAATGGAGTTGCCGTACCTTCCAACTGATTAAACAGGGCCCGTTTGGCCCATCTTTCATACAATCCGCGTGTTCAGCACAAGTGCGTATGAAATAGTGCTTTAATAACATCCGTCCGAGCGACGCAGAATCAGCGTTCGTCCGGACGGACTCTTATCTGCATGAACATCCCCGTCCTGCCGTAGATGCGGATCATTTCTCCCTCATCGTACGCGAGCGCACGGATCTCGAACACGAACCCGTTCAGGATCTCCGTCCCGTCATCCCGCTTCACCGACGCCTTCGGGAACGGCCACTCCGCGGACGAGACCGACAGGATGCCGTCCACGGTCCCGCGATGAAGGCGCACATCCATCCTCCCGTCCCTCTTCTCCTCCACGAACCTCTTCAGCGACATCGCGTCCTCGGGCGTCATGAACGCATCCGATCCGGAGAGGAAGGCGTCCTCTATGATCCCGGTATCGCGCTCGATCCTCCCGGTCGCGGGCATGATCCTCACCGACTCGTGCCTGAGGCATGCGAGCATCACGGCGTAGACGACGATCGTCAGCAGGCAGTCGTAGCACATCGACAGGATGTCGGACCACGGCACGTAGAGGCTGTAGTAGTACCATATCGGATACAGCTCGATCAGCACCATCACGAGCACGCACTGCGAAAGCCTGGTCGCATGGTGGGAGTATCCGCAGAGCAGCGAGGCGGACGACACGATCGCCATCACGCCGATCATGAACGAGACGATCCCCACGATGAAGGACGAGTACTCGTAGAAGTCCGTGAAGAAGATGTTGTCCAGAAGGACCGCGGTCCCCAAGACGATCCCGGCGACCGCGATCCTCGGACCGTACCCCTTGTCCCTCATGGAGAGTATGAGGAGCCCTCCGGCGATCATCAGGATGCGGCCCGGCAGGTCGCTGTACACCAGCAGGAACTCGATGCCGAGGATGTCGCGATAGATCAGGACCGTCCTCGCAAGCAGAATCGCTCCCACCGCGATCATGACCGCGCCCAGCACCGACGCGAGGTCGATCGTGCCGTCATCGTTCCTGAAGCGCATCGGGCACCTCCACATTCACGGAGACCGAATCCCCGCCGGACGTCTCCATCACGAGCCTGTCCTTCTCCAGCCGCATCCCGACGATCGTCAGCCTGGTCGTCCGGAGGATCGTCCCCGATCCGTCGCCCGCCATCGTCAGGAAGACGTCATCCGACCCCTTCCATTTTTGGAATATCATGTCCGACGTCCCCGATCCGTTGAGTATCCTGACGCGGAGCTCCGACTCCACAGGTCCGCCGTCGTCCACCACGGGCCATTCCCTTCCTGTCAGGGCCTCGGCGTCGGCGAGGGCCATCGACGCGTCCCTGTCCAGGGAGCACGAGCGTCTGATGTCCCCTATGGCGCGGCCGTGGACCTCGATCCAGTCGAGCCTCCGGAGCTTCTCGGAGTCGAGGATCAGGATGAGCGTGAAGTACATCAGCGCCAGGAGGACGGTGTTGATCTGCGATTCCAGGACGTACAGCGCGTCCTTGGTGTCCGAGTAGATGTAGATCAGGAATATCAGGCACATCAGCAGGAGCACGATCGAGCCCATCATCATGGTCGAGCGGGCTCTGGATTTTCCTAGCAGGTACGCCCGCCCGGACAGCGCCATGTTCAGGCCGACGATCATGACGGCGTAGAACAGGAGGTTGAAGGTGCTGTGGGGCACCAGATGAGGGATGGACGTGAAGAACCTGTAGCATCCGAGGCCTATGGCGTAGAGCCCCACCGATCTGGGGAGGCTGCGGTTCCTGTCCGCTATTATCGCCGCCCCGCATGCGATCGTGATCGCGTACCCTATGAACGAGGCGATGTGGGGCTCCGAGGCTCCCGCGGCCACGTTGTACGTATGAGAGGCGGCCAGCAGGATCATCAGGGCCGCGAGGACGAAGTTGGCGCCGTACGACGCCCTGTCCACGGCGCGATGCACCGCCCCGACGATCCTGTCGGCATCCATGCGGATCAGAATCCGCAGTTCCCCTTGATGATGGGGATACGGGGGTCGTTGGGCAGCATGGGCAGGATGTCCTCGTCCGGATCGACCATGATCTCGACGATGGTGGTCCTGTCCGACTCCATCGCGGTCTTCAGCGCATCGCGTATCTCGCCGGGCCTGTCGACGCGTATGCCGTCGCATCTGTAGCCCTCGGCGATCTTCACGAAGTCCGGGTCGTCCCCGAGCTCGTAGGCCATGTAGCGCCTGTTCCAGTAGTACTTCTGCATCTGCTTGATCATGCCCAGGACGCCGTTGTTCAGGAGGACCACGGTCACAGGATAGTCCTCGGCCACGGATGTGGCCAGCTCCTGGATCACCATCTGCAGTCCGCCGTCTCCCGTGATCGTCACGACCTTCTTGTCCGGGCGGGCGGCCTTCGCGCCTATCGCCGAAGGAAGGC